>JBHPCX010000087.1:0-15475 GCA_042573485.1 Thermodesulfobacteriota bacterium
TTTCATATTGATCTTCAGATTGGGATATTATTGAATCCACAAAATCTGAATCTCCAAGGATCCTTTCATCTCCCATAATGTTTACTCCGCCCCTTAACACGTCCTTTGCTTCAATCCATCCGCCAAGGCTGCGTATTAGGCCGCCACCGGTTAACTCAGATTTGCGACCTTCCTTTAATCCTTTTTTAACAAAGAATTCATATTTTTCCCTTGCTTTTTTCTTACTTTTTCCAAAATAGGAAAGAACATAATTATTATCCTGCCACTCATATTTATATTTGCTCATTAACATACTATGACCGCAATATTTATAGTTTTTCAGTTCACCAGGTGTTTTAACAATTCCGACCCGTATTGGATTAAGATGGATATACCGAACAAGCTCCAGGAGATAGGTATCTTCCTGACATATTATAGATTTATAACGATTCTGAAATAACTGTCCACGCCGCTTATGTCTTCGGTTAAAACCAATAACATATCCGGTTAGGAGACGTCTCATAAGTTTGGATAATGGGTATTGACCGGTTCGGAAAAGAAAATGGGCATGATTGGATATAAATGACCAGGCCTAGCAGCTTATCTCCATCTCAGGACATAGTTTTTCCAGCCTTTCAATAAAGTCATTACGATCTTTATTGTTGCGGAATATCTTCTTGCCTTCTATCCCCCGGATCATCACATGATGTAATACTCCGGGAGCATCTAATCTGGCTGTCCTTAGCATTCAATGACAATAACCACATTCCCGTGTACTGTCAATTGAATTATTAAACATCGTCCCTCTTTATATCGACAGGTTAGTTGCCAGTTCATGCTCCAAATGTGGCCACCCAGTCACCAACCCAGTGTGTGATAGCAATCACAATAATGGCTATCAGAACATGTTCACCAATTATCTTCCACGCTTGTTCACCTTTTGCTTTTGCCATTAAGTAGCTCAGAACTATAAGAATAGACAATCCCCATACAAGGCATACAATCATGGCTGTAAAAAGAGGGAAAAGAAGAACAGGGACAACAAAAGTCAAAGAGAAGACAAGCTTCGCAATAAATGTTGCAATGGTAGCTACCCAGATTTCCTTAGTCGTGTGAACATTTTCAGCTTCCTCCGAGACATGAATGCCAAGAGCATCCGAGAAGGCATCAGCAATAGCGATTATAAAGACACCTCCAATAACAACCAATTTTGATCCTGTACCAGAATGCAGGCCAACCATCAGACCAAGCGTAGTGATAACAGCTGATGTGAGACCAAACGAAATTCCAGTACGTAATGAATCCTTCACCTGTTTACCCTAATTTTAATACCCAGTTTTAGTTACTTAATGATCTGTTTCTTTTTTATATGCCAAGTTATTAATACTTATCGATATAAACACTTTTTGGTTATTTTACGGGTTTTAAAAAACTCCATGTTACCAACACCTAATCACACTCAAAATCATCATCACCGACCGGACGGCAGAAATCACCCCAGTCGCCGATGGTACACCAATAATCATAAAGGCCAATGTTACGAGTGTATGCCTTGAAAGCTGGTAACTGTCGAACTTTCCGCATTGCTGGATTCCAGAGAGTATTTACGCTTGTAGCATACCCTTTTAGCTTGCACAACACCAACAAATCTGGCATCTAATTTCTAACCATGGTATCGTCAAGGAACCAGGGGCCAGAATACCGGCATCACCACACTTATGACGGCCAGGATCACCAGGGTCAGCAAGCCGCCGACTTTCAGGTAATCTCCAAAACGATAACCGCCCGGTCCCATGACCAGGATGTTGGCCGGATGTGAGATCGGTGTCGTAAAACTGGCAGAAGCCGCCATGGAAATGGCCATCATCAACCCGTATGGTGAAAGCCCCATGTTGGTGGATGTGCTCAATACTATCGGTGCCATGAGCACAACCAGGGCGGCCGTCGGTACAAAGCAGGTGGCCAGAAAGGTCAGGGCCACCAGACCTAGCATCACTGCGTGGGGTCCATACGGGCCGACAAGGGCGACAACACCCTCAGCTATCAGTTTGGCGGCGCCGGTCTGGTCCAGAGCTGTTCCCAGAGGCAGCATTCCGGCGATTAGAAACACTGCCTTCCATTCAATATGCCGGTAGGCTTCATCCATGGTGAGACAGCCGGTCAGCACCATCAGGGCTGCGCCGATCACAGCTGCGATATATATCGGCACCCAGCCCAGAATAACCGGGAGCAGGATACCGGCCATAATCAGGATGGATAATTTCATCTTTTCCAGGCGCAGTTCCTTCTGCGCCGCTTCCGTCAGGACAATAAAATCAGGCTCGCGTCCCAGCAGATGCAATTTGCTACGTGGTCCAATCAGGAGAAGGGCGTCGCCAAAACGCAAGTCAACATCACGCAAATTGGAATTATATGCGTGTCCCCGGCGCCATAATGCCAGAACAACCAGTCCGAATTTTTCGCGAAAATTGATCTGCCGCAGGGTTTTGCCTTCTATGGTTGTCTGGGGTGAAAGGATAGCCTCCAACAGCCCGAAATCTCCAGATATCAGTTTATCCACATCGGTGCCGGACCGACGCTCGATCTCCAATTCCTCCAGTCCACGCAAATTTTCAAAATCCCGCATACGCCCTTCGACCACAAGTCGGTCGCCCGATTGCACAATTTCATCCGGCTCGGGCGTAATGATGGGATCGTTGTTGCGCAAAATTCCGAGAACCCGGCTCCCAAGCGCATCCCCCAAACGGCTTTCTTTCAATGTTTTGTCGATCAGGGCCGAGTCTGGTGGAACCTTCATGACCAACAGCCGTTCATGTAGATGATAGACCTCCGTAAGGTCTGAGCGAGCAACGTAGCGAAACTGTTCAAAACTGCTCGTATCTTTTAATTGCTCCAGATCTTCTTCAAGGCCGGCAATGAGAAGAATATCACCGCGCTGCAGCGGGTCATCCTGCAGATTGGTACGCTTGACATAATCATTTCTGCGAATAGCAAGTACATTTAGACCTAAACGACTTCGAAAACTAAGTGAATTGAGCGTGCTGCCGACAAAACGAGAATTGCCCGGAAGCAAAACTTCTCCGATTTTGATTTTGTCCGAGTAAGGTTCCTGCAGGTCGATTCCGCCCTCCTCAACCTCCATCTGGTGCCAATTCTTCAACTCGTTCAAAGCTTCAATCTGACCTTCAATCGTTAATCGGTCCCCTTCCTGCAACATGTCGGTTGGTCCCGGTGCCAGAAAAGTCTTGTCACCACGGGTAATGCTGATCACATTCCAGCCCAAAACCGAACCCATTCGAATTTGAGCCAGGGTTTTGTTTGCCAGAATCGATTGCCGGGGTACGCGAATGTGAAACAGCCGTTCCTGCAAATCGTACTGGTTTTGCCAGTCGCCACTTTTGTTAGTTGATGATTCTTTGACAACATCCCGCTTGGGTAGGAGATGGCGACCGATTAGGATCATGAAGGCGACACCGGTGAACATGATGATTAGACCAACCGGTGCAAAATCAAAAAACGTAAATGGTTTCATCCCCGCATCGCGCAAAGCCTCGCTGACAAGGATGTTTGGCGGAGTACCGATCTGAGTGGTCAGACCTCCCAGCAGTGAGCCGTATGCCAGCGGCATCAACAGCCTCGAGGGCGGATGGTTGGTATGGCGGGCGATATCCATGACCACCGGCAGCATCAGTGCTGCAACAGCCACATTGTTCATGATCGCCGACATAACACCTGCCGTTAACATAATCACAAGGATCATCCGCCATTCGCTGGTACCGGCCAGCCGCAAGACAAAGCGGCCAATAGCACTCGCAACGCCTGTAAGGGTTAACCCACCGCTGAGAATGAAAACTGCCCATACTGTGACAACGGCTGGATTGCTGAAACCCAACAGGGCTTGAACTGGACTGACGAGATCAGTCAAGGCGACCGCTCCCAGGGACAGCAGGGCGGTAACCTCCATTGGAATCCATTCCGTAATAAGAAATATTACGGAAACGGCTAAAATAAAAAGTACCAGTACGACATCCGGGGTCACAACAAATATCCTTTCAAAGCGATAAATTCGTTCCTTAATGGTTCACAGTTGAGTTGATAAGAAACCCCTTTTTAGGATTGGAGTATAAATACAAAGGTTTGACTAGCTTGCATCATTCTAACCAGGCTATAGGATGAAATTTGTTATACAATAGGATTTATATCATAAAATATCTGTGAGATCGATTTTTTCCCTTCTGGATAATTATCATTGAAATCGATAATATTAAGGTATACTTGCATTATCCTTGAATCTTTTAAAGCTCAAGGATACTTAATATATCATAGTACTGGTTGGAAATGATCTCTAATATACAGAAAGATAAATTTATTTTCAATATATTGTGGTTTGGATAGGTAAACCAGAATTACAGATATCTTGCCGTGGTCTCAGATTTGGATGATGTAGTGATATTTTGATAATATCTCAGATCTGACCAAAAACAGGTTACAACTACCAGTAGTTATATCCACTTTTATAAACATTTCAAAGGTGTGTATAGCCCTAATTAAGCCATAACCTGGAGTTATAGATATTTTCTGTGTGTAACAGGTTTTTAAAGGTGCTGGAATCTGGGATATCTCCAACTTATACTTATTCTGGATAGTGTGTGAAAAACCTGGAATATAATAGCATTGTATAATCCTGAGCCGGATGAAACAAAATTTGAGAACAATAAAAAAGACTTGTATAGAGGCTTTTACTAATGATATTTTTTTAAGGTTATCGAAAAAGTAATGGATTAAAAAATGAAAATTGAACTAAGATTATATGCTTCTCTTGTAGTCTACATGCCTGAAACCGGTAATACTGACGCGGTTGTTGATATCAAGCAGGGGATAAGTATCCGGGAACTGCTTGAACAATTCAATGTTCCACTTGACTCTGTTAAAATCATTTTTGTAAATGGTGTTCACGCTGAAAGAGATAAAATCCTGAAGGAGGGTGACAGGGTAGGTATTTTTCCCCCGGTAGCAGGGGGGTGATTAAGGGAGATTAAAAAATGGAAATAAGCCTGTCAATCAGACTGGTTAACTTTATATTATTATTATGTATCTATTTTCCACTTCTCATATCGGCTCTTATCTCCTTAAGGAAAAGACGATTATCCAGTAGACATACTGCATTCTGGGTATTTATTATTTTATTTTTTCCTTTTTTCGGAGCAATTGCTTTCTGGATTGTGAATCCTCAGAATAACTCAGCCAATACTAGAGATATTGAAGTGTTAAACGCATAACCAGGCGTTAACTGCAGGGCAGGACCCGTAGGAAAACCGGCCTGTCGGGCCATTCCATATTTAACAGTTCTTCCTGCTGTAGATCTTTTACATTCAGTTCTGCTGAACTAAATCCTTTCCAGAAGTCCTGTAACTGTTTTTGAAAAAAAACTTGAACTTCCATTCCCTCTACCCATATTCCTTTTTCCAGGAAAACAGGTCCCAGTTCCTTGAGAAGCAGGTTGAAAATTTTTAGAAACACAGTGCCTTCTTCAGAAAACCCGGATTTACTGTCTTCCCTGTAGGATATCCCGCTTCTAAGTGAAGAATAAAAACCCCTCTTGCGCAAAACTGCTCCGACAAGCCCTGGCATGGCACCTGATATTGCTATGTGCGAGCCGTCTTTTACAATGGCGGAAAGGGTGTCATCCACAGGGTTTCCATCCAGAAAAATTGTCTGAACACGCTCTTCAAAGTATTCCGGGCTGATACCGAACTGCCCGCAAAACAGATCAGTTATATTACAGCCTACCTGTGCCTTCATTAAAAAACCCTTTTGAAGGATTTGAAAAAAACGCGGTATGGCGTGTTCCTTAAAGTGTAGATCGAGATTTATATCATTATGATCGGAGAACAATTTTTTCCCCATAAAATAACGGGGAGAATCGAAATGATTCTCCCCATGTGATTAAAAGAAATGCTTTTTAATTTAAAAATTAAAAAGTGTATCCATTTCTTCATCCGTTACTTGAAATGTGACATTATGTGGCGGCAGTGATTCTTTTATGAAATATTCGGGTAACCGGTCATGTTCCTTGGTAAAACCCGCCCGTGTGTTAAAGTCCCTTTCGTTTTTAAGGACTGACTTGCCCAGTTCAGTTACATCATCCGCAGTCAGGCTCAGTCCGTAAAAGGCATTAATCATGTCAATCAGGGCCTGAAATGTCTCAGGTTGGTCCAGTACCGCGAATGCAATAAACAGGCACATACCGGTGGAATCGACAGCCGCGGTCGCGATCTGCAGATTTCTGGAAAGTTCCACCTGGCCTTCCGGCTTAAGCGGATCCACATCACCTCCCACCTTCAGAAGATTCGTAGCAACAGCATAACCGGCTGTATGGTCTGCACCCATAGTAGTTGTAGCGTATGTAACGCCTATTCCCTGAACCGCTCGAGGATCGTATGCGGGAAACGCCTGCCCCTTGACCACGGGGACCTTTTCAACACCAAAGACTTTGCCTGTCACGGCTGCCCCGTTTCCCAAAATACGACCGAGAGGAGTTCCCTTTCCTACTTCCTTTATTAGTTTTATAGCCGCTTCAGCATCTCCAAATTTTGCCAGACCGGCTTCCATGGCTACACCTATGGTAGCGCCCATTTCAATAGTATCCAGGCCGTAGTCGTCATCCAGGCGGTCAAGCATCGCTATTGCATCGAGATCATCGATTCCGCAGTTTCCTCCATGTGCCCAGACAGTTTCATATTCCGGTTGTTTTGTTAGATAATTTCCATCTTTATCATTATAAACACCGGAACACCTTATTATGCAGCCTCTGTGACAGCCGTGGGTGGCAAGGCCTCCCCGGGAAATCTCTATTTCGGCCTCTGTCTCGCCGCTGATTTTCGATGCGCCGTCAAAGCGGCCGGAAGAAAAATTATTGGTCGGATACCCTCCAGCCTCATTAACAATATTTGTAAGAACATTTGTGCCATAGGCGGGCAGGGCTTCACCTGTAACCGGGTGTTTTTTCAAGCCATCAACCCAAACTTTATTAGCTTCCTTAAATCCATCAGGGTCTTTCGGGTTTCTCATCTTCATTCCGTCATCATCGAGTATTATTACTTTGACTCCCTTGGAGCCCATAACGGCTCCAACCCCACCCCGGCCTGCGTGCCGGGTAGGTCTCATTTCCATATCGGTGCAGGCTATGGATGCGGCGGACAACTTCATTTCACCGGCGGGTCCGATGGACATACAGGCGACCTTGTCTCCATATTCATCTTTCATTTTATCAATAAGGTCGTAATTACCCAGCATGCAAAGGCTGTTATCAGGGATAATCTGAACACCGTCTTTATTGATAACCACCTTATATAAGGTGTCGTCAGCAGGTTTGCCGTCCAGCACAATAGCCGCATATCCCAATCTGGCCAGAACCTGCGAAGCCTGGCCCCCTGAATTAGCTTCTTTAATACCTCCTGTGAGGGGACTTTTGCATCCTACTGAAATGCGTCCTGACATAGCAGCGATCGTCCCGCTCAATAGTCCGGGGGCAATGACCAGTTTATTATCATCACCTAGAGGATGACACAATGGAGGGACCTCCTTCGAAATAATAGCGGAGGTTAGGGCCCTTCCTGCCAAACCTGCGTACTCTCCCATAGGCAGTTCGTTGGCCTTTGGACCTCCCGCTGCTCCCATGTCGATTCTTAGAATCTTATCCATACCTGACCTCCTTTCTTATTATTAATATAGATTATAGAAACCGGTTGACTTTTCTAATCGGGTTATAAATTGTTATTAGAGGAGAATAATTGTTATTACAAAAGAATATTAGTTGCTACTTTAATGTCAAGTAAATTCCGTGCTCAGAACTGAAATTATCAAATTATGTGATTCCTAATTCAGAACCTCTGTCAATCTCTATCGCAATACTTTTTACTATATTCATTTATTATGTTAATCTATTTACCTGAATTTTCCCGGATATATAAAATAAATCTTGATGGTCTCGTAAAAAGTCATGAAAGCCATCACTCCTGTGAACAGGCTGTGTCACAATGGCATTTCGATGTGATAACTGAGAAATCTGGTTGTACTAACTACCTTTAAAAACAAGATTTCTCCCTTTGGTCGAAATGACAAAATATGATAAATTAGCAATTACGACACAATCCGGAAGGCGGGAGTCCATAAGTATTTGCAAACATTAGATTCCCGCCTTCGCGGGAATGACAGAAAAATATAAATTTTGACTTGTTGCAAGTTCATCAACCTTGAGTTGTGAGATGCAGATTTCAACAGCTTTAATAAGGATTTTAAAATGGAAAAAAAGATGAACAAAGGCCTTTTGCATTCACTGTCCTTTAGTACCTCCACCAGAGTTTTGCTTTCAGGGAAATTGAAATGGGGTGTGGTTGTGTGTGTTGTTGTTTTAGCCGGGATTATATCCCGTCCATGGTTTCAGGCTGAAGCAGAGGGAACAGGTTCTGAGATGATTATTGAGGGCATCGTTCTTGACGATAAAACTCCCATTTCAGGAGCTGTAGTCCGGGTTCAGACAACAGAACACAATGCTGTAACAGGGCCTGATGGGAAATTCAAACTTGCGGTATCCGGATCTTCCAGCGGGCCTGTCAAACTCACCGCCTGGGCCAGTGGATATTTTATTTGCGGACCGGTTGAAGCCTCACCCGACGCGAAGGATGTGACAATTTCTATCCACAGGCACAACAGATGGGACAACCGGGAATATGAGTGGCTGCCTTCCTTCCGATCCGACGGTTCAGGTGAAAACCAGGGGTGCGCTGAGTGTCATTTGAAGGGTGAAGACGGTTCTGTTCCCGTACTCCCGGTTGATGAATGGCTCAAAGACGCTCATTCCCAATCTGCTGCCAATCCGATTTTTCTGACCCTGTATACCGGTAAGGATGCTTCAGGACGCCGCAGCCAGTCGACCCGTTACAGGTACACAGCAGGCGGTCAGCTTTATAAGCTTCCACCTGATCCTGAAGAACCATATTACGGGCCGGGCTACAGGCTTGACAGCCCTAACAACCCGGGCAACTGCGGTGCCTGTCATCTTCCCACTGCAGCAGTAAATGCACCGCTGAATACAGATCCGGCTTATATCGGGGAAACAGGAGCTGAAGGCGTTTCCTGCGATTTCTGCCATAAAATATGGGATGTTAAACTGGATCCTGACACAGGACTTCCCTTTCCTGATAAACCCGGAGTGCTTTCCTACGAATTCAGGAGGCCTTTTGAAGGGCATCAATTCTTTGCCGGGCCCCTGGATGACATCGCACCCGGAGAAGATACATATTCCGGGCTCCAGAAGGAGAGCCGGTTTTGCGCCCCGTGCCATTTTGGAGTTTTTAAGGATACTGTTATTTATGATTCTTTCGGTGAGTGGTTGCGAAGCCCCTACAGCAGTGAGGAGACGGGGAAAACGTGCCAGGATTGCCATATGCCAAACTCCGGGGCCGAGTATTTCGCACATCCTGAAAAGGGTGGTCTTAAACGGGTTCCGGATACTATTACGAGCCACAGGATGCCCGGAGCCAGGGACATCGAACTTCTTCAGAATTCCGTTTCTCTGAGCCTTGAGGCGGAGCAAATAGAGGAGGGAATCAGGGTCAGAACAGAGGTTGTCAATGATCAAACCGGTCACCATGTTCCCACAGACTCACCGCTCAGGCATTTAATACTGTTAGTCAGGGCTTACAGCGGAGATAATTCTGAACTACCTCTCAAGAAGGGACCTGTTCTTCCGGAGTGGTGCGGGATCGGAGAGCAGGCAGCCGGATGCTATGCCGGGTTACCGGGGAAGGTGTTCATAAAGCTGCTAGAAGAAAAATGGACTGGAATTTCACCGACTGCCGCATACTGGAATCCAACCCGGGTGGTAATGGATACGCGGCTGGGTGCGTTTGAATCCGATATCGGTGAATTTCTTTTCGTTGCTCCGGATTCGAAAAAAATACGGATAGAAGCAGTGCTTATATACCGGCGGGCTTATAAGGAACTTATGGAACTAAAGGGCTTGAATGAACCCGATATTGTAATGGAAACGGCGGCGGTTACCATATCTCAGAATTCAGAAGATAAGAAGATTAGCCTGGATTAAGAATTAAGTTCCTGGCGGATTCAAGGTTCCAAGTTCCAGATTCCAGGTTAACGTCATGCCCGTGAAGCCTGCCCTCGAGAAGTCGGGGGACGGGCATCCATTTTGTTTTTGCTCTTAAATACTTAAAGTGGATTCCCGCCTTCGCAGAGAATGACACCTAATTATTATTCCGACCTTTCTTCTCCTGCATATCACTGAGTTCAATATTTAATGCCTGAACGGATTATAAGCGACCAGCAGCAGAGAAATAGCCGGAAAAAGCAGTGCAGGTGTAGTTAATGTGATTTCCATAAATTACTTCTGATACCATTTACCTTTTTCATTTTTCAGCCAGTCACCGGGATCTGCCTTTTGCGCGATCTGCTGCGCCCTTCGTTTTCCTACCTTTTCAGCCGTGGTATTCTGCTTCCCGGCTATGGCTTTATACACTATTTCCCTGTCCTTGTTCTCTGCACTGACTACATCCTGTTTTACTCTGGCAGCACCGACAAACTCAAGATAGCCCAGGCTGTTTTCGCCTATAATGCCCTTATTTTTAAGCTCAACTATAACGGGCAGTCTTTCCTTCATTCTTTCCTTGATATCCTGGGAAAATGTCACTGTTGAGGACAGCAGGATAATAGATAATATTATCATTAATGAACTAAGTGTTGCTCTTTTCATTTTTATCTCCTTTCCTGGATCGAAATGGATAGTGCGGATATTATTCAGATGTAGGTTTTTCCAGTTCATCTTCCACCTCATCAATATCACCAAAAAAGTCATCCAGTTCTTTATCTATTCTTACATTTACATCGATAGTAATATGGATGGGCTTCACCTCTACCGGGGCTACCGTCACTTCATGTTTTGTCTGACATGCAAACGACAAGGCAAGTGCACCGGATAAGATAATCGACCTTATAAACATCCTGGACATATTTTTCTCCTTTAAATGGTTCATGCCAATAGAAACCGGTATTGAAAAAACTCAAAAAATCCGGCAAAAAAATGGATAAATGACATCCCGGAGACAATATTTTAAATAAACATTCTACTCAATCATATTCAACACATCTTTATAATTCAAGATCTCATTAAGCGGAACCCGGAAATTCACATCCAGCCTGATTCCCTGAAAATTGGAACCCTGAGCATCGGTATCAACACGAATGAAACTTCCTATCTCCTTATTATATCTGAAAGGAAGTTTATTTTCAGGTTTGCCGTCAAACTGGAGCTGCATAACCAGTTCATCCTTTTCACTGTTTAGTGTCATTTTTACCCAGGAATAGTCAAATGCTTTGAGTGCCTCTCTTGCTATGTCCATCTGTGCATATTCAGGAGAACCCGGAGACAATCCTGCAGTGAGAATATCAGTTTCTGTTATATTTATTTTTCCGCCGCCACCGGGAGTTGAATAGAGAAAGCCATCCTGGAAGCTGATTTTGCCCCTTGATATCTTTACAGGTATTTTACCATTTACCGTTCCGCTGCCTGAAGCCTCTGCAACGCCAAGCTGATCAAGTATCTCCGCCAGTTTTAACCTGTCACAAAACAGGGTTATATCATATTCATTTTTTCCGGAAATAATCTTAAATGGCTTGATATTGATTTCTCCATCAGCCCAATTGAATTCTCCCTGTTCAACAGCCAGAGAAATAGCGGGGTCTATTCTGAAATCCATATTGAAGTCACCAGCGATTATATCTCCATAGGCAATTTTTTCAATTTTTAGTTTTTGTCCGGGCGCACTCCTGAGAGGAAACAGGTCTTCAAGCTTTAAACTGCACGAAATTTGCTCAAGAGTCAGGTTGTTTTCTGGGTTACTCAAAGTCCCCTCATCCACCTCCAGATATGCTTCTGCCGTTAAATTGGATGATGCATAGCTGATATCTGAATTTATTTTGAATTTGCCATTTACATATGTATCAGCAAGTTCGGGTACAAATTTTTTCAGGTTTATGTCCTCCGCAGGCTTGAATAATGGAATTTTCACAAATAGTTTTCCTTGCTCAAGTATGGGACTAAGAGAAGTATTGCCGGATAAAAGGATCTCCATTTCAGGAAAAAGAGACCATGACAGTTTGCCGTCAAGGTATATTTTATTTCCTTCCTGTAAAATTTCTGTTTCAAGTGGTCCTGCCGAAAAATTTTCGTATGATAGAGATTTAACGTAAAAGTTCCCCTCCTTCCCTTTTTTATTGAAAGGCCATATAAAAGGGATTGATCCTGATAATCCCGTAACCTTAAATGGCTCGACCGACCCTGAAACAACTCCGTTATCAAGAGAGAAACGAGCATCAGCATTGATGCCTGATTTCTCATCATATTTTATACTTCCACTAATCACAGGTTCGGGGATCTCCGCTGTTAAATCATATCCGTTAAACATAATTTTCGAACTTTCTATTGAAAAGGAGATATCTGCCTGTCCTCCTTTCTCCTGAACATATCCGGCATTACCTTTAACAGACACCAGAGGAGCTGAAAAATTCATTTTATTGTTATGTGCTTTGAGATTTTTCAAGGCAAAACGGTAGGAAGAAATAAGCCCGGTTTCATCATACTCTGCATTGATCTGAATATCAGGAGATTCTCCCGCGAGTTTCAAACCGTATGCTTCTATTTGAAATGTTTCTGAAGTCCCGCTTTTCTCAGACACTCCCTTTAACTGAATACGGAGAGGTTTTTCTTCTTCCTGAATGGCAGAAATGTCCCAGAGTATTGCTGGTATCTTACCGTCACCAGCAAAAACTGTTTTGGCCATTATTCTGGCATTTACAGCACCACCTGATAAATCGCAACGGCCCTCAAAATCAGATTCCAGGCTTTGTGATGGATAGGAGATCAATACCGGTGAGCATTGATATTGCCATTTTACAGCGTCTTCGGATTCAATGAATAATTCAATGGGAGTACTTTTCGCAGGATTCTTCAGGGTAACACCTGAATAATTTATTTCTAAGCTGTCAGATATCAGTGACGCAGAAATATTTGTCAGTTCAAATGATGACAGTAAAAGTTGAGAAGAGAGTTTAATACCGGCTTTGCCTTTCAGTCCGACCGGTGCATAATCCATTAAAAATTCTTCAAAAAAACTGAGAGAAAAGTCTTCGGAAAGGAGCGACAAAAGCATTTTATCACTCCTCTCTATTTCCCCTTTGACTGTAACTTCAATTCCACCTGGATATAGCTTCAGTTCAATCTTCTCAGGGAGTTTGTTTTGACTTAATAAAGTAGTGGAAAGAGAAAAAGGTATTTTTACAGGTTTATTATTATAGATAAGATCAGTATTTGAGTTAAGTATACGTAACTCTTTAACAGCGAAAGGGTTTGCAGAGGTTTTACTTTTCCTGTTCTCAACTTCCTTTCCGGTAATAAGGCCATCAAGTCCTGGTATTAGAACATTGTTGTCCCGGTATTCAAAGGTCAGGCTCATTCCGCTTATTACAACACGGTCTATGATCCTGTTTAACAGGCCGGAAAGGGAATAATCAATCCTTATTGAGTCTATTTTTAACTCTGCTTTTTGATCATTTCCAATTTTTATATCACATAGTTCTGCACCACCTGTTCCTATGTTCCTGATCTCAAGAGATACAATGTTAATTCCGGCCTTTTTAGCCAGTCCAGGCAATATCTCTTCTTCAATGTACCCGGGGGCAAACAGCAGAAAAGCGGAAAAGAGAAAAAGCCCGGTAACGCAGATTACCAGGATAACAAGAGAAGTATAAAATGTGAGTCGTTTTACAGTCATAAAATCAGACCAGTGGTCTATTTATCCTCATTTTTTCTGAGATAATCCTTGATTATATTAATGACCTCATTGCCATGCCGCTCTACAAAATAGGGGCCTACGCCATTTACCATCAGCAGTTCATCTTCTGTGGTTGGAAGCATTGATGAGAGATTGGAAAGAACTTTATTTGAAAAGATCCTGAAGGCCGGGATCCCCCTTTTTTTGGCGAGATTGTTTCTCCATGTCCTCAGTGTTTTGTGTAGCTCAGGGTTTTCTGTTGATCCCTTAAGGGCGGATTTTGTGGTTTTAGTTGTTTTTGGCTTTTTTAAGCGGTGCTGTTTTTTCTTCAGCTTTTCTGCGATTATGCTGGAGTCAATCTTCACTATATTAACTTCACTGGCATTAAAAGAATATCCATTATGGGTCAGTTCTGCGCGTTTGTAATGAATAGTGTCTCCATTTTTATCAAAATTATGATCACTGAGGGTTATCAAGCCGCTTCTTACAAGGGACCTTAAAAGACCTTCAAACGTTGAACGGGGATAAGATGTTTCCGGGCAGGTACTGCTGTAAAGTTTTCCTGTCCCGAGACTATGGGCATTTTTTAAAAGAGATATAATATCTCCTATTATTCTCTGTTCTCTCAGGTCAGGCTCCCGGGTATTTTCCGTTGATGAATTTTCCGGATTGCATACATCACATATTCCGCAGCTGTTACCTCTGTCTTCCCTGTCCCCGAAGTGATTAATCAGGTAAAGCATACGACAGGAGTAGGAGTTTGCAAAGCGGGCTATCTCATCTATCTGTTCCAGCCTATGGCTTTTCTGCCTGTTGTATGAGACATTCCACCTGTTGTGCCCTTTTTGTATCCAGTCTCCGGACACTACATTCGCGCCACCGTGGATCCAGAGTTTTTCCACGGCATTGTCAAACTCTTCCTCCTCCATATCCAGAGAATCACGGAGTTTTTCCAGAGGAACTGGATCGGGTTTTAGTATTTTGAATATATTGTTCAGACGGGATTCGTCAGGGTAACTCTTTTCATGAAAAAAAAGATGAACCTGCCTGTCCCCATATGACTGCAAAAAAACTGCACGTGAAGGTTTGCTGTCTCTGCCTGCCCTTCCTATTTCCTGGTAATACCCTTCAAGACTTCCCGGCATGGCAGTGTGTATAACAGTTCGGATGTCCGGTTTGTCAATACCCATCCCAAAGGCGATGGTAGCTACAATTGCATCCAATTCTCCTGCCAGAAATGATGTTTGAACACTGTCCCTTATCTCCGGAGAAATTCCCGCGTGGTATGGTTCAACCCGGATCATATCCTTCAGATCATTTGCAAGGTCTTCTGTCTTCTGCCTGGTAGGAGCATATATAATAGCCGGCAGGTTCTTTTTTTCCTTGAGGATTTCCCGGACCTTCAAAGTCCTGTCTGAAGGAAGCATTTCATTAATTTCTATGGCAATATTTGTCCTTCGGAATCCGTGAATATGCATTTGAGCATCAGGAATACCCAGCTGCTGAGTAATATCATCCTGGACCCTTGGAGTAGCTGTAGCTGTCATTGCAATTACCGGTGCAGGTCTTAAGATGGGCAGCCTGTCTCCAAGCAGACGATAATCAGGCCGGAATTAACATTGTATCTCTTGAGATCAGGAACATAGGAA
>JBHPCX010000088.1:0-15168 GCA_042573485.1 Thermodesulfobacteriota bacterium
AAGGGATGCCGGTTTTTGAAGCGACATACAGTGATGGCAAGTTGACTTTCAAAATTCCTAATGCCGAGTTTAAAGGAAAACTGGATGGTGATAAACTTATTGGTGAAGTAGTACTGGCAGGAAGTAATGCTCCTCCTTCACCTGCAACTTTTAAAAAGGGTAAGTATGTCCCGCCTGTATACAGCCTGGATCTTTCCGACGAAACCAAAAAAATCTTATCAGGCAAATGGAAGGGTAAACTCGCAGCATATGATCTTGTGTTCAGGTTTGAGAAAAATGAAAAAGGTGAATTTCAGGGTTTCATAGACAACACTACTGCAGGTGGGCCAGGTGTTCAGATTACTGAAGCAAGCCTTAGTGAAGGCAAGCTGGTCCTGAAGGTAAAACTTGTTAACGGTGAATATAAAGGAGAATTGTCCGGAGACACAATGAAAGGGGAGTGGACACAGGGAGGCCAGGCTGCTCCTGCTCCTTTGACATTGAAAAAAGAATAAATTTATCTCATCACAATTTGTACAAAGAACAGTGAAGATATTTTTAGTGATATCACTGTAGGGGCGGCCGGCTGGCCGCCCCTACTATCAGTGCTATAAATATTGTTCTTCATTAGATCAATAATATCTTATCAAATAGAGTTGAAAAACTACACCAATCTGTTTTATATCAAGATAAATATTGAACGGTTTTTAATAAGCTTTGGATATACTGTGCGTATTGTACCGGGCTGTAGAGAGTAACTATTTGCTGTTAATAAAGGATATTGATGAGAAAAAAAATTAAAAAAGAGATAAACGCATACGGAATAAAGGTGCTCCTTTCACCTCACCCTGCAATAAGGCGCCTTAAAAGATATTTTAAAGCAAACAGTCACGGCAACAGGTTCTGGTGGTCCAGCTGGCTGCTGATGGATTATTTTAAACAGACCGGGCTGGAACAGGGGAGCCGTGTTCTGGAGATCGGATGCGGATGGGGACTTGCGAGTATATACTGTGCAAAGAAACATAAAGCACTGGTTACCGGAGCAGATATTGACAGGAATGTGCTTCCCTACGCGATGCTTCACGCGGAAATAAACGGTGTGGATATAAACTTTATTCGAAAAGGATTTGAAAGTTTTACAAAAAAGGACCTGGAAGGATTTGATGTTCTCCTCGGGGCGGATATATGTTTCTGGGAAAATATGACCGGGCCATTAAAAAACCTTATAAAAAGGGCACAAAGAGCAGGAGTAAAAGAGATACTTATTTCTGATCCTGTCCGGTCTCCCTTTGAGGAATTATGCGATTATTTCTCAGGCAAGAGGGGAGGGGAAGTCCTTGACTGGACAGCGAGTGAACCGAGAGAGATTCTTGGTCAGATATTAAGGATATCCGGTTGATCAGGGAAAATTTTATGCATTTTCTTATCTAGTTATTATAATAGATTCAGTTATCATTTTTATTCAATTATAGTAACTGAGGAGTTATTCCAGTGCCGGAACACCATGACTATGAACACACTCATGAAATCGAAGAACATGCTCATGATGAGCACCATGATCATCAGCGAGACCTGAAGTCAGCGTCCTACAGCAGGTTATGGTGGGCCTTTGTTATAAACCTGATTTTTCTTGTCGTTGAAGTTATAGGCGGAATTTTAACAAACTCTCTTGCGCTTCTTGCTGATGCCGGCCATATGCTTACTGATGTGGGAGCCCTTGCACTTGCTATTTTTGTTGCTCATATGGCCAGAAAACCGGCGACCCCGGAAAGGACATACGGGCTCTTAAGGGCTGAAGTGCTGGGTGCCTTTATAAATGGAGCCGCTCTCGTCATTATTGTTGGTTTCATCATGTGGGAGGCCTGGAAAAGACTTGGCAGGGATCAGGAAATAGACGGTCCTGTCATGATCATCATTGCCCTATTAGGCCTCCTGGCTAACGTTGCCAGCGCGTTTATTCTCGCTAAGGGCAGAGAAGAGAATGTGAACCTGAAGGGAGCATTCCTTCACATGATAGCAGACGCTCTTGGTTCTGTCGGGGCGGTAATAGCAGGGCTGGTAATATGGACAACCGGCTGGGTGCCAATTGATACAATCGCGAGTGTGGTGATAGGTATTCTTATTTTATGGAGTACATATGGATTTCTAAAACAGACTATCAATATCCTCCTGGAGGCAACACCGGACAATATTGACTACCTGGAAGTGAAAAACAGTCTTGAGGAAATGGAGCATATCGATACTGTCCATGATCTGCATATCTGGACCATTACATCGGGTGTGCCGGTGTTATCAGCTCATATCAAGCTTTCCACATGCTGTGCTGATACAGACCACTGGCAGGACTGCCTGGAGAATGCCCAAAAATTAATTAAAGAGAAGTTTGGAATAGAGCATACAACTCTCCAGGTTGAACCGGGTGATGATACATGTGAACAGGAGTGTCAGTTGAAGGAGTGACACCTTCCATGAATCTTATAGTTATTTGCCTCTTACCTATTTTCTAATTTATTCAAAAGGTGCAGGGTACAAGGTGCAAGGTAAAACTATATGCAAAGTTTATTAAGTACTCGTTAATGATGAAAGAATTTAAATGGATTATTCTTTTGAATCGGGAGTGTCAATAAGGGAATATTTGAAATAGCCTTCAGAATGCCCCGCTTCTACAACCTGGCCATATTTTTTCATGGTCGACAGGTAATAGAGAATCAGGTCACTTTTTAACCCGGTCTCTTCCACAAGTTCAGGTATTGTTTTTTCCCCGGCCTGAAGCCCTTTTTGTATGAGCCCGGTTTCCCTGTTTTGCCTTTTTAACGATTCCCTGTTTTTAGCGATCAGTTCTTTACGCTCCTCTCTCAGGGCTTTTAATTTTGCCTTATTATCTTTGCCGGTTTTAACTTGTGGATCTTTATTCATTTACAGCCTCTTGAGGTTCATATACAGGCCCTAATTCCTTTATGATATCAGTAAATTCATGGGCGTACTTTGCGAATAGATGTGCGTCGGAAGAACTCAGGTTGTACATGGCGACTCTCTCCGGCTCTATATCAATAGACTCCAGAAGTTTCTTCGCGTAGTTTATTATCCGTTTCGCCTTTATATTGCCGTCAATAAAATGGCAGTCACCCTCTAAACAGCCGACAGCGTACACTCCGTCAGCGCCGTCTTCAATGGCCTTAAGGAGTAGTAAGGGTGTTATTCTTCCTGTACAGGGAAGTTTAACGATCCTTACATTGGAAGGGTATTTCAGTCTTAATGAACCTGCCAGGTCAGCTGCTGTGTAACCTCAGAACTGACAGCAGTATACTATTATTTTAGGTTCGAAGTTCAACGTTCTAACCTCCGGTTGTTACTTCCGTGTTTTGGGCATTTACCATACCAGGATCAAGGGCACCTTTCACCTGATCTTTTAATTCCCTGTTATCATAGTGAGCGAGTGATATTGCTTCACCGGGACAGGCCGAAACACAGGCACCGCACCCGTAGCAGGCTGCCGGATTAACATATGCCCCATCATCTTCTAAAATGGGGATATCAAAAGGGCATGCCCTTACACAGGACAGGCACCGGGCACATTCATCCTTGTCTACTTTGGCCACAAACGGCTCGAGGCTTACCTCTCCCTTTGACAGCAATATTGAAGCCTTTACCGCTGCGGCAGAGGCGGCAGCTGCAGCTTCGGTTATATCCATTGGTGCCTGGCAGCTTCCCGCGAGGTAGATGCCTGCCGTGAATACCTCGACAGGTCTCAGCTTGGGATGGACTTCCAAAAGAAAACCATCCGCGCCGCAGGCAATTTTTAAAAGTTCAATTAAAGAATCAATTTTGCCGGGGCACATTCCCGTAGCTAAAACAACAAGATCTGCCGGGACTTCCAGTTCTTCATTTTCAAGCATGGTATCAGCTACGAACACTGAAAGAGAATAGTCTTTGTCATCGCATTTCCTGACAACCGGCGGATTTTCCACACTGTAGCGAATAAATCTGACATCCTTTGACGATGCCTCGGCATACAGTTCTTCCTGTTCCCGCCCGTAGGTCCTTATGTCACGGTATATGTTAAAAATAGCAGTGTCAGGGAACCTGTTTTTAATGTTGAGACCCGAGTATAATAAGCCGGTACAGCAGGTTCTGGAGCAGTTTTCATTGATATTGCCGTTTTCATCCGGCTCATGAATTCCTGCTATCTGGCGTGAACCTACACAGTGTATCATGGCAATACTTTTTATTTCCCGACCATCTATTTCAAGATAATTTCCTTTGCTTTCTGTTTCTGAGAAAATTCTGATAAGATCTCTTAATGTTATTACCTCAGGATACCGGATATATCCATATTCTCCCTTTCCGGGCACATAAGAGGAAAATCCCGTGGCAATAACAATAGCTCCTGTTTCTATTTCAATCTCTTCTTTGCCTTCCGGCGGAGAAGATGGGAGTATCCCGACAAAAGGAATAAAACGGCTGTCTTTAGAAGGATTTTGGGCTGCTGTCTCTATATTTGCCAGGTCCTGTCCGGAAGATGGGGGCTTTTTTTCAATGATGAGTTTAAAATTGCCGATATAACCATCCTGTTTTTTTATCTGTGAGTATGTATGGATTTCGATTCCCGGGTGCTCAATCACCTGTCTTGATAGAATGGACAGTATTTCACCCGCCCTGTCGCCTGAAGGGAAAAGTTTATCAAGCAGAGCAGTCTGACCGCCAAGAAACGGGCTTTTTTCAATGAGCGAGACGCCTAATCCCCTTTTTGCCATATCCAGGGCGGATTTAAGTCCTGCTATCCCGCCACCTACTACTGTAGTATGGGCAACTACATCAACAACGGTCGTTTCAAGGGGGGAGATGTTCTTTACCTTTGCAACAGCAGCGGCTACAACCGCTATAGCCTTATCAGTGGCCACATCACTGTCATGTACAAAGCTTACCTGTTCTCTAATGTTTGCATGGACGTAAAGGTATGGATTAAGGCCTGTGCGAAGTATCGCGTTTCTGAAAGTGATCTCGTGCAGGCTCGGCGCGCAGGCCGCTACAACCACACGGTTTATTTTCCCTTCATTAATATCCTCTATTATCATGTCCTGCCCGGGGTCCGAGCACATGAAAATGTTCTGCCGGGCAATTGCAACGCCGGGTATTCCTTCCGCTGCTGTGACTACCTTTTCAACATCGACTGTGTTGGAGATGTTCCCGCCGCAGTGACAGATATAAACACCTATTTTTGCCTCCGGAATACTGCTTTCTTCCATTTTAATTCCTTGCTTTTTTAAGCTACCCCTATAATTACTCATCTGTTTGTATCGTTATTATAAGGCTGCCCTTAAGCCGCAATTTTTGTGCTTTTCAGAGATTTGAGATAATTTGATGTTTCCATAGCCGCGGAGCCGGATTCCACAATACTGTCCACAATGTCCTTTGGACCGGATGCTGTACCGGTCATAAAAACGCCCTCTCTGTCAGTGAGGGTGGGGGCCATTTTGGGATATAGCGATTTAATAAATTTATCTTCAGCTATCGAAACACCTGTTATTGCCTGAGGATCCCATGCAGGCAGGATGGCAAGGGACATTACAGCCATGTCAAATTCCTCCAGCACAATATTACCTTTGCCTTCCTGGTTTTCATAACGCAGTATAACCCTGTCTTTATCTCCTCTTCCATGGATTACAGGTTTTGCCTTTATGAACCTGATCCCCTTTGCCTTCGCATTCTGATAAAACTGCTCGTGATTCTTACCAAAGGCCCTCATATCAATGTAAAAAATTGTGATATTTGTTTCCGGGAGTTCCTGTTGAATAAGCAGGGAGTTTTTTATGGCGTACATGCAGCATACTCTCGAGCAATAACTGACTCCAAGGGCTTCATCCCTGCTTCCCGCGCACTGCAGAAAGGCGACGCTCTCCGGTTCTTTGCCGTCACCGGGTCGCAGAACTTCCATATATGGGCCTGTAGGTGCAAGTATTCTTTCCAGCTGAAGCGCGTTAATCACGTTCGGGTTTTCCGATGGAACACCATATGCCAGAGCGGGAAAATCTTCCAGCAGCTGGTAACCTGTGGCTATAATAACAGCCCCGGCTTCCAGTTTCAGAATTTCTTCCTTCTCAAAATAATTAACCGCGTTTGCAGGACATATCTTCTGGCATTTCCCGCAGAGTACGCAATGCTCAACATCAAGCAAAGCTATCTGAGGAATAGCATTTGAAAAAGGTATGTAAATTGCCTTTCTAGCAGTTAAACCGCACTGATCAGCATCAGGAGCCATCACGGGGCATGCGTATTCACACTGCCGGCAGCCAATGCAGGTATCCAGGTCAACATACCGGGGTTTGCGCAGAATTCGGGCCTTGAAGCTGTCCCCGTCTTTATCGAGGCTTTCCATCTCGCAAAGGGTAAAAATATCAATATTTTTATGATGAGCCACTGAAGCCATCTTCGGCGTGGTTATGCAGGATGAACAGTCAAGAGTCGGGAAGACCTTGTCGAGCCTGATCATTTTTCCGCCTATTGATGCATCCTTTTCAATAACCGCGACCCTGTAATCCTGATCTGCAAGATCAAGAGCGGATTGCATACCAGCTATACCGCCTCCAAGGATAATTACATCGTATCGGTCAGAGATATCAGAACTCACCACCTAAACTCCCGGTTTTAAAATGAAATAGACACGATCAAATAATTAAAGAGCTATATTTTCTGTATGAGTAAATTTAAATAAATAGGTTGTCTCTATCTGCTTATATCAAAATAAAATTAAAAAAATAAAGATATTTTTAGTGGCTTAAAGGAAATACAGATTAATAATGGTGGTTCTTCTCCAGGTTAGTGTCCCTCTCGGGATTAGTTGAAACGCCTCGTTTTTAGGCGAAGATTTTTTTTATTGTAGCGTAGCGATATGTAATTTCGTGACTGCCTATCTCAACGCTGTTGTCGGCGGACGGTGAACCCTGTCCATCGTCATTCCCTGACTTGCTTGCCGGGCTGTAGCCTCCGGCGAAGGCTGGATCGGGGAATCCAGGTCCTTCGTCTTTTCCAGACTGGGCCAGATAGTTGTTATTCCTGATGAAGCGTGGCTGTAAATAGTTAGGGGTGAAGAACAAAATGGATTCCCGCCTGCGCGGGAATGACATCTAACTGGTTTTTTATGGTATAGTTGATTTTAATCAACTTGTTTTTGAAACCCTCGTCTTACAGATGAGGGTGGTTCAGTTTATGAATATTCTTCATAAATAGTTTAAGAAATAACCGATAGCCCCTTGAAGAAGATCCTAAAGCTTTGTTCGGGGAATTCCCAATATCTTTCAGCTAACTTAGAGAAGAGTAAAAAACAAAAGCTGCTGTAATTTTTTATCACAGCAGCTCTTTTATACAGTTTTAAAAATTATTTTATTCAGGCGGTAATTCACTAAGCTCGTCCATTGAAAATACCGGGCCGTCCTTGCAGACAAATTTATCACCCAGGTTGCATCTGCCGCACAGGCCTATTCCGCACTTCATCCTTTTTTCAAGGCTGAGAATTATTCTGTCATGGGGGAAATTCAGCTTTTCAAGTACAGGCTGCATCAGTTTTATAACGATTGGCGGGCCGCAGACAATAGCGATCGCGTCTTCAGCGCTTGTGATTTTTTCTTCTGTTATGGATGGCACATAACCGACATTATATTTCCAGTCAGGATCATCCGTTCCGTCAACTGTAATGTGCATCTCAATATCATCACGTTTTTCCCACTCGGCAAGCTCGTCCTTGTAAAGAAGCATTCCGGGATTTCTGGCACCGTACACTACGGAGATGTTTTTAAATTTGGCCCTGTTATCGGGATGAAGCATATATACAATACTTGATCTCAATGTTGTAAAGGCGAATCCTCCACCGACAATAACTACATTTCTGCCTTCCATCTGATCCCATGGGTACCAGTTGCCCAGTGGTCCCCTGATACCCATTACCTGGCCTTCACTCATATTATGAAGGTATGATGATACAAGTCCGACCTTATTAACAGTAAACTTAACATAACCCTTTTCAGTTGGTGAGGATGCTATTCCAATAGGTATTTCACCCTTTCCGGCTATGGAAAGTTCAGCGAACTGTCCCGGAGTATATGCGAAATTATTTTCATCCTCCGGGTTGAGAAAGACAAACTTGAAGGTCTTTAGATTTTTATCTTCAGTCTCTGTTATAATTTCATCTATTCGAACGGGGTATGGTAAATATGGATTTTCCAATTGAATACCTCATTTATCAATGACAGATTTCATTGATTATTGTTTGCTATAATTGTTCATCAATCCGGCAACTTGCCGTATATCAATATTAACAGGACAATAGCGTACACATCTTCCACAGCCCGAACACTGGATGCCATTTTCATATTTATCAACATAATATTTAAGTTTGTGCATAAATCGTTGACGTACTCTTTGCATCTTTTCTGTTCTTGGATTGTGTCCTGAGCCTTCAAGTGTGAACAGAGGTGACATACATGTGTCCCAGTTTCTCATCCTTAGCACTTCTTTCCCGTATGTTTCATCCTGGATATCAAAACACCAGCACGTGGGGCAGAGATATGTACATGTCCCGCAGTTTATACAGGCAAAAGCGACTTCTTCCCAGAAGGGGGCATCAAAAATATCATTTATGACCTTTTCACCAAGCTTGTCTGTTTTTACCTGTGAATCCATTTTTTTCGTTACGGATTCAGCAAGTTCATCTGCCTGTTTAATGATGTCTTCAGCAGCGGGATTTCCGGTAGTTGTATTTTTTAAGAACTCGTCCCCCTTTTCTGTAATGCCCTTTGCCAGATATTTATCCCCAAGATCATAGATCATAACATCGAGCATCTTTTCATCAAAGGGACCGCCGCCTGTGGAGTCGCAGAAACATGTTGCGCATGGATCATTGCATCCAAGTCCAACGAGGAGAGATGATTCATATCTTCTGTTCCACCATGGATCCCTGTAATCCGGGTTGTCGAAATTTCGTTTAACTATTTTAAAGGCGTGCGCGTCACATGGCCTGATACCGACTACAGCCAGAGGGCCATATTCCTTTTCAACATCCCGAAGCACCCCGGCATTTTCCTGTTCAGAATCATTGCTGCACTCAAACATACCTTCCGATTGGGGGTATAATGCCGATTTTGCCGACATCCTTGTATTCTGAAAGTTGAAATTGTTCTTTTTACGTTTATCAAGGGGTTTGAAATTATAATAATCCCCGTCACTGGCAGGGGCATATACATTATATGTTTCCGTAAGGTCATTAACTGCTTCGAATAATTCGTCATTGTTAAAAACTTTTGTATTCATAGTGTTTACCCTGGTCAGATATTAAAAGTCATATTGTCACATGAGTAAAAAACTTTTACCATGGAGAATCGCTTATTTAATAAAATCGTTGTAATCATCCACCTTGTAGACATCAAGCGGAGGACGCTGGTCAATATCCAGTCCTGCCTCCCATGAGAACAGTTCAAACGCGTCTTTATTCAGTTTCTTGGTAAACTGCCTCATTGTTACGCCTGTGGGGCAGACTCGTTCACAGGCTCCGCAGTCTGTACACCTTCCCGCGCAGTGATAGGCGCGCAGAAAGTGAAATGTCATCCTGTCTGTTGGATCAATGCTCTTGCCAACCCACTGAGGGTTGGATTCATCGACAAAGCAGGTCGGACAGAAGCAAAGAGGGCAGGTGTTTCGGCACGCGTAACAGCGGATGCACTTGGAAAGCATCCTGTCAAAAAACCCCCATTTGTTATCACTGGACATTTCCTCTATCTTTGAAACATCTTTGAATGGATCCACATCAGGCGTTTCTTCAACCATGTCTGCTATGAGTTCATCATATTCCACAGGATTTCTGTGTTTGCATACCGCACAGTTTGACTGAAGAAATTTCTGCTTTTCAAAAGTTTCTTCAAAGTCGGCGCCCTTGACTGTGAACGTCTCACCGCTTTCTTCAAAATTCAATATCTCCCTATGCTTAACAGCACGGTCCACGGCACGATGATCAATCATTCCTTTACACGGGACACCTATAATATAAAGCTGTTCACGCTTAATCTGGTTCTCTATAATATGATTTACTATGTTCCTGGAATTGCAGCCTGTGGCTAATATACCTATTTTATCGGTCCTTTTAGTAAGGTAATTACACAGGTTAAGTCCACAA
This sequence comes from Thermodesulfobacteriota bacterium, assembly GCA_042573485.1. GTDB lineage: Bacteria > Desulfobacterota > DSM-4660 > Desulfatiglandales > HGW-15 > JAAZBV01. Next base: position 10,142 of record JBHPCX010000088.1, read on the forward strand.
TTGCTGTTCCAGAAAAGCTGATCGGTTTTTTGGGGATCAGATATCAGAACAGGTTCATTCATAAGAGGCAGGGTGCCTTTTTTATAGCCAATAAAAACATCGACTTCATTTTCTTCAAGCAGTTTTTTGGCTCTTTCACGAATTTTTTCTGTATATTCTTGCATTATGCCACCTCAGCTCTTCTCTTTATAAAGTGTTTCGCAGGTTCCAGAGCCTTTACATCACCGGCGACTTCCTTAGCAACTTCAACAAATTTTGTCGCCTCGGCAGATGATATCCAGGAAAAATTCAACCTTCCCGGTTCAATACCTATGTGTTCCAGGAGACCCTTCAAGAGTGCGAATTTTCTTCTTGCGTAATAATTACCTTCCAGGTAATGACAGTCACCGGGGTGTCACCCGGAGACCCAAACGCCGTCTGAACCATTTCGCAGGGCGGCAAGTATAAATTTTGGACTTACCCTTGCAGAACAGGGAACCCTTATTATTCTAAAATAATGAGGGTACTGAAGCCGACTTACACCGGCAAGGTCAGCAGCACCATAACTACACCAGTTGCACAGAAAAGTGGTAATTTTAGGTTGCCAGTCGTTCATTATATACTCCAGTATAGTATTATATCTTCTTAAAATAAAAAAATGTAAGGCCTCACTTCTAAAGGCCCCGCATCGGACATTATTCCCTTTATAAAAATGCTTTCAGGATAAAATGGGTCCACTTAAATAAAAGCAGAAACTGAAATAAAAGGGGTTGTGAAAAAAACCACAATCTCAATATATACAGGAATAGGAGTTTTTATGTCAAGCAACATTTAATGATAATTAACATAATGAAACGTTTTTTGTAACATAGGAAACATGGTGTGGTTTATCAGTGATCCCTGTGTCTTCTTCTGGATATTACAACTCGATTCATGTCACGGAAATCCTTTACTATTTGGTGTTTATCATACTTTTTATTATTAGAAATACTCTCTATTGCCCGATCAATTTGATGAGGAGCCATCTCAATAAACAGCCACCCCCCCGGTTTCAGATAGCCGGGGGCTTGGTCTATTATTCTTTCTATATAAACGAGGCCATCTTCATGTCCGTCTAGAGCGATTCTTGGTTCGTAATCTCTTATTTTACGCGGAAGAAGATTGTATTCTCCGGTGGCTACATAGGGTGGATTTGTAAGGATGAAGTCAAATGAAATGTTATGGGCTTTTAGAGGATCAAACAGGTCCCCCTGTACAAATTCAACAAGGTCAAGGACACCATGTTTTTTCGCGTTTTCGACCGCGGTATCAAGGGCCGATTGAGAAATATCAATAGCCCACATGTTTTTATCTCCGGGTTTCAGTTCATGGGCAAGAGAGACAGCAATTGCCCCGCTTCCTGTTCCCAGATCAAGAAAAAGCTGTTTGGAGTATTTCTCTTTAAATTCATTTTTGCAGATTTTTAAAACCTGGTCCACGAGAATTTCAGTTTCTGGCCTTGGTATTAAAACATTATTATTGACATTGAACTCCAATGACCAGAATTCCTGAATACCGGTTATGTATTGAATGGGCTCTCCATTGATCAGCCTTTTTATCATTTCCCGATAGCCATTAACATCAATCTTGCCTATGGGTTGATCATATTCAAGATAAAGCTTAAGTCGGTCTGTATCGAGCTGGCAGGAGAGTAATAATTCGGCGCAGAGGCGGGGCGATTCAATTTTTTTACTTTTTAAAAAGTCTACAGTGACAGAAAGCAGGTCCTTGATGGTCCAGTTATCCTTTATCACACTTCTCCCTTTAATGCTTCCGTTTGAAAATGCGTAATCAATGGGTTGATTACCAGGTCAAGTCCGCCCTGGAGTATATTTTCGAGTTTATATAATGTCAGTCCAATACGATGATCTGTTACCCGGCCCTGGGGGAAGTTATATGTCCGGATTCTTTCACTTCTGTCACCTGACCCAACCATATTTTTTCTTTCTGCAGAAATCTTTGAGTCCTGTTTTTCCTGCTGTGCGTCAAAGAGCCTGGAACGGAGGACTTTCATTGCCTTTGCCTTATTCTTGTGCTGTGATCTTTCATCCTGGCAGGCTACTACTAATCCAGTAGGCAAATGGGTTATCCTTATGGCTGAATCTGTAACATTTACATGCTGACCTCCGCTCCCGGAGGATCGGTATGTGTCGATGCGGAGGTCCTCAGGATTAATCTCAATGTCCACCTCTTCGGCTTCCGGTAAAATAGCCACAGTAATAGCTGAAGTATGGATGCGCCCCTGGGTTTCTGTTTCTGGGACTCTCTGGACCCTGTGGACACCGCTTTCATATTTCAACCGGCTGTATACTTTCTTTCCTTCAATCAGAATAATGATTTCCTTAAAGCCCCCAATGCCGGTAACACTTTGACTGAGGATATCAGTTTTCCATCTATTCATTTCCGCGTATTTCAGGTAACTTCTCAAAAGGTCTGCGACAAAAAGGGCAGCTTCATCTCCACCTGTTCCAGCCCTTATTTCAAGAATAATATTTTTATCATCATAAGGATCTTTCGGAAGAAGAAGTATTTTTAATTCTTTTTCTATCTCTTCAATCCGAGAATTCAGCGATTCTATTTCTTCCCGGGCGAGTTTCTTTATTTCGGGATCGGAATCATCCAGAAGGGGAGTATTATTTTCAATCTCTTCATGGATAGAATTGTATTCTCTATAGGAATTGATTATCGGGATAAGGTGACTATGCTCTTTTGTATATTGCTGGTATCTCTTCTGGTCCTCAAAGATTTCCGGCCTGGAGAGCTCACTTTCCAGTTGTCTAAAGCGGTCCTCAATTTCTTTTATTTTTTCAAACATATTATAAAACTCTTACAAAAGATAATGGAATGCCGACATAATCGGCATTCCATTATAATTTCAATAAACCGTCAAATTTTTAAGAAAAAATATTTTCAAAGAATATTATTTCACTTAGTTTTTAGATGCTTCCTTCTCTTTTCCCTTTCCATACTTGGCATATTTATTCTTGAATCTTTCCACTCTTCCAGCGGTATCAAGCAGTTTCTGCTTGCCGGTATAAAAAGGATGGCACTGTGAACAAATTTCTACATTTATTTCCTTTTGAGTGGAACCAGTCTCAAATTCATGACCGCATGCGCAATGAACAAGGGCATTGTGGTATTCTGGGTGTATATCTTTTTTCATTTTCATCCTCTCTTTATTGACTCATTGATTTCAAAAACTCTATATTATTCTTTGTTCCTTTAATTTTGTCCAGTAAAAAATCCATGCTGTCCACCTGTGTGAGTGGAGCAAGGAGTTTCCTTAATATCCAGATACGGTTAAGTTCGGTCTCCTTGATAAGTAGTTCTTCTTTTCTAGTTGATGACTTGTTTATATCAATAGATGGGAAAATTCTGCGTTCAGCCAGCTTTCGGTCGAGAGTAATTTCCATATTACCTGTTCCCTTGAACTCCTCAAATATTACCTCATCCATCCGACTTCCTGTATCAATTAGGGCTGTCGCGATTATAGTAAGGCTGCCGCCATCTTCGATATTTCTGGCAGCGCCGAAAAATCTTTTTGGTTTATGGAGTGCGTTTGAGTCCAGACCACCTGACAATATCTTGCCGCTTGGTGGAATAGTTGCATTATAAGCCCGGGCAAGCCTTGTAATACTGTCAAGAAGGATTAAGACATCACGCTTATGTTCAACCAGTCTTTTTGCCTTTTGAATTACCATTTCAGCTACCTGGACATGCCGTTGTTGAGGTTCATCGAAGGTGGAACTGATTACTTCGGCATCAACAGACCTCTGCATGTCAGTTACCTCTTCAGGCCTTTCATCAATCAACAAAACTATCTTATGAATACTTTTATCATTAGCAGTAACGCTGTTTGCAATGTTTTGGAGCAGCATGGTTTTGCCAGTATAGGGAGGCGCGACAATCAGGCCACGTTGTCCTTTACCGATTGGTGTCAAAAGATCCATGATTCTTGATGAATAATTATCAACGGTGGTTTCAAGGTTTATTCGTTCTTCGGGATACAGGGGAGTAAGGTTGTCAAAAAGGATTTTTTCGCGGGATATTTCAGGGTCTTCATGGTTTACCTGTTCAACTTTCAGAAGTGCGAAATATCTTTCCGTGTCTTTCGGGGGGCGGATTTGCCCCGTAACCGTATCTCCTGTACGCAGGTTGAAACGTCGAATCTGAGACGGTGATATATAGATATCGTCAGGCCCTGGTAAATAATTGGCATCAGGTGCCCTTAAGAAACCGAAGCCATCGGGAAGGGTTTCAAGAACTCCTTCACCATAAATAAGACCATTCTGTTCAGAATGGGCCTGAAGCAGCGAGAAGATAAGTTCCTGTTTGGGCATCCCTGTCGCCCCTTCAATGCTGAAATCCTTCGCCATTGTTGTTAATTCGCTGATTTTCATTTTTTTTAATTCAACAAGATTCATAATAAAATCTCCATATTTATTCGTTTAATTAAGTTTGATTAGCTCTTATAAGCTGTTTTTATATTATCTCTAACCTCAAAAAGGAATTGTCCTATTTTCATGCGTGTATGCCAGCATAATCGGTTATACCTTTTTGGGCATAATAATGAGTAGTTGATCTCACCGGGGTGGTATTTGATAATTCGCTACTGTATCTGTTTGCAGACTTGATATTAACCAGTAGATCCGCGAAGATCCTGCCAAGCGGGAGTCAGTAATATTTACTATTTATATAAAAAATTGCCGGTACCATAATTTGTCCCGGGATACCGGGACTACAGACCTTAAAACTCGATACTCTCTCTTTGCAAATATATCCTGAATAACTTGAATGTGAGTTTTTTATAGGTTTAAAAGCGAGATAATCCTCGTAGTAATAATGATATCCGGTCTATACCGAATCCTCCAATTAGGTAAGAAGTAATAAACCTATATTCATAAAATCCGAATATGTCAAGGTTAATTCTTTATTTTATTCCTATTAAAAAAATTTTTTAAGTTCAGCAATAACTAATTTCATATCGTCCGGAATTGGTGAAGAAAACT
>JBHPCX010000089.1:0-14819 GCA_042573485.1 Thermodesulfobacteriota bacterium
ATAGAGAACCATCGGGCAAGGACGAAGATAAAGATAATGGATGGTGGAATAATAAAAGCTGGCGCAAACTGAAAGAAGGAATGTCACGGGAGCAGGTAAAGAAAATACTGGGTGAGCCGGTAAAGGCCATTAAAGGCCACAGAGAGATATGGTATTATCCTAACTTTTATCGTGGTCATGTATCATTCGATGAAGATGGCAATTTGAGAGGCTGGAATGAGCCTTAAACACCCACAAATTAAAATTTGTGGGTGGAGCTTTCAGCGTACAGATCTGATCAGCAAAAAATGAGGCTGATCAAACAAGACGCATTATCACTCTTTACCAAAAACAAGATAACTCAAATTTCCGGAATCAATAATAATAGATATCTTAAGGATTTTTCTAATTACAGATACGTATTCGTCATACTCGCGGTTAGACTGTTTCATTGCTAAAAATGGATTCCCGTCTGCACGGGAATGACCCGCCGTCGCTTTCAGCTATGGCGCGACAAGACGGCGCGGCAGGCAGGAGAAGATATTATCTTATAATGAGGTTTTCTAATCTGGAATTTGGAACATGGAATCTGGAACCCGCCTGAAGCGGTCACCCCTGACCCATACCTCAATGACATTGTAAAGCGAATCTGGTAAATTTTCAGGTCTTCCTTTGACAGCAATGAATGTTGCCGGCACACCTGATGTAATAGCCCCTCCCCCATCATTGCCTGCTAACTTAAAGGCATTGCATGTTCCGCATTGAACCGCCTTTTCAAGAGTTAAGCCTGCCTCCATCAACAGTTTCAATTCCTCAACAACTGAAAAGCCATGAAACACTCCGGGACTTCCCGAGTCAGTCCCGAGGGCTATTGTCACACCATATTCAATGGCTTTCCTGACCTGTTCGAGCTGGTGATGAAGGGTTTTTTCCGCGACAAGGTATTCAGTTGTATGATCAGACAAAGATTCCATGTATGCCTTCATGGTGCAAATGGTGGGAACCCATACAATACCGGTTTCAGCCATTTTCCTGATATTTTCATCTCCCATGAAAAATCCGTGTTCAATGGAGTGGCAACCGGCCTCGAGGGCAATTTTTACAGGCTCATACCCATTTGCATGGACCATAGCCTTAAGTCCCAGGTCATTTCCGGTAAGGATTGTCCTTTTGATTTCTTCAGCTGTGAACTGGGGAGCAGTTTCTTTGCCAAAATTTTTAAGGCTATTGAGACCGGAATTTACTATCTTGATATGATCAGTCCCCGGTTTAAAATCTTCCCGGATGGCCAGTGCCAGGTCTTTCCCCTGTTCAAGGTACATACCCAGCAATTGTCCGTATCTTCCCTTTTTATGCCAGCCGTTACCGGCGGCATATATGGTTACCCCGTTTTCTTTCACGGAATTGAAGTCATTTTTATATCGCAACACATGCGCATGAAAATCACCACCATCCCTGACCGCTACTACACCGAATTTAAGGTAATCCCTGATATGTTTTTCAATCCTTAGCTCAGCATGACGATATTCATCTGTAATCTGCGCGTTCCTGATTTCAGGATCCAGGCTCCCTGACATGGACAAATGTGTATGGCTGTCAATTAACCCGGGCAGTATTGTACAGTTTGATAAGTCAATACTGCCTTCAGACAGATCAACCTCAGGTACTGGTTTTTTAATTAATGAGACCGCCTCTCCATCAATTTCAATAATCCGGTCTTTATGAGCAGGCCTGCCCGTTCCGTCTATTATCCAGCCGGCATGAATTGTTTTTTTGTTACTTTCCATATAGACGCTCTTCAAGTATCTAAACTGTACTTGTATATAAATATCGGCCTTACTCCTACCTTCATTCCACAACTTGCCTGCCGGGCCGAAGCCCTGAGCCTGCCGAAGGGTCGAAGGCTGGATCGGGGAACCCAGATTTTTTTATCATACCAAAATTATCCTATAGAAACTCTTAAAGTTTCTCAAGGAGATAACTCTGTCTCAAGCGTTAAGTTCAAGAAAAAGAGATATAACATGCATTTCTGGATTCCGCGGTCAAGCCGCGGAATGACATATAGAGACAGTCGACGCATGCAAGACACTAGTTTTGTCATTCCTGTAAAAGTCACGTAATTCGGGGACAGTTTTTAGCAAAATTAGCTGGTGTTGCCCCGTTTAATGCTTGATGCGGGGTCCGGTATGACGACTTATATATTAGCAAGTAATTATTAATAACTCTATGTATAGTAAAAAGATTTCAGATCATTAAGCGAAAGTAGTTTATTTGGCTTCTCTCCTCTTTATTGACTTTAAAATCAACTTAAGTTAAACTGAACGTAAACTTTAAACCTGATAACAGGGGGATCATATGACTCAGTATTTAAGCGCCAAAGAATTTCGTCAGCGTATCCCGCAAATTTCCGAAGACCTGAAGAAATGTGGGGAGATTATTGTTCTTAAAAAATCAAAGCCGCAATTCAAGGTTGTACCCTTTGAAGACATTCCTTCTGACTTACTGAACAGGGCCAACACCATCCAGGACCCGGCGCAACCGGACCTTCAGGAAATTGCCGCCATTATCCACAAAACCAGAGGTATGGGTTGAAAATCGTCATTGACACAAATGTGATGATTTCCGGTTTATTGTGGGGAGGAGCACCAAATCAAATCCTTAAATTCTGCAGGGACGGGATAGTAAGTGTTATTGAATGCGATGAGACAATCAATGAAGTTAAAAGTGTGCTTCAATACCCCAAATTTTCCGGAAGACTTTCTGCTTTAGGCGTAACGGCAATCGAGGCATTTGCTTATTGCATGAACCTTGTGATCTATGTTCCATCACCGAACATTATACCTGACGTCGTAAAAGAAGATCCATTTGATAATACTTTTTTGGGACTCGCTACAGAGAACAGCGCATCCCTTATTGTTTCAGGAGACAGCCATTTGCATGTGATTGAAAGCTATAAAAATATACAGATAGTAACTCCAAGCGAAGCAGTGACAGTGATATCAAACTTATTAAATAAACGAAAATAATTAGATCAATATAATGAGGAAAGGTGATCGCGATGTAATGCTTAAAACCTTTCTGGATTCACCATTACCTACCCTCATATCAAATAAGACAGGTTCTGCCTGTCTATCCAGTTTGACACACCGTAGCCACTAGAGATTGTCAGTGCAGAGAATGAGCAGATTGTTCTCTTAGGGCTGGCAGTTCTATCAACGTGAAGGGAAGTCTATTGCTTATCATCCTGAACACGGAGAGCATGAAGTTGAGAGTGCCTTGAAGAGCGATCTCTTTAAGTAGAGTTATAGGTTTTCGCTAAGAGGATTTTGCCTGTTCTACAGGTTGAAAAGAATGCGAACTGAGGACAGGGAGTTTTTCATGGAGTCAAGCTCCCTATCTAACTTTTATTTCTAAGGCAAATACCTTTTTACCTGAACAACAGAAATTTGATCTTACACATCAAAATCCGAGTTCTAACTAAACCTGACATATCACAGATATCATTTGCATATCTGCAATTTTGGTCATTTTGTGGTATTGGCAAGTTATCTGTAATTTTGCTTTACCTAATCAGACCACAATATGTTGAAATTTAGTCCATTTCTCTGTATAATAAAAATCCTTTATTAAACAGTTCAAGTATATCAGAAGCATTGTTGAATTTATCGAGATTTAAGGATAATGCAAGAAAGCGCAACTCTCTCCTGAGGATGTATTTAAAGGTTCAAGTTGTATTCCTTCAATAAAATGTTTATAATTATAATATATTATACATTTTACATCTTCCCTGTGGATAGGGGGGAGGCTGATCACTTCAAATACCTTCCATCTTCATTTAAGCGGATCAATCTCCAAACCTGAATATTCAAAGACGATTTTGTAACAGATACCTATTAAATTTAAAACTTGAACTTGACGATAAACAGCTTAATGATAATGCAAGAAAGGCTGAGTTTTTCGGTTTTTGGAAACTCAATGATACAGCGAGAATGTGTATAACTGGCAAGTCTCAAGGATAAAGCGAGAATACATGACACTGCTGGAACATTCACGGGAATAGCTGTTGGGCAAAACGGATTATGATTTTTTTATCCAAGAAGGAAGCTGATTTCTTTGTGGAGAAAGACCGGGAGGTCCTTTCTCGTGGCCGACTTGTCGAAATTCCAGAGGAACCCGGCCAGCAACCGCGTTACAAATAAGGAGAAATAAACCATGGCAAAACCAGCAACGAAACAACCTAAACGAAGAAAGCAACTCACTAAGTCACCGACCGGTATCCAGGGGCTGGACGAAATCACTGGCGGCGGATTGCCCAAAGGCCGGACGACGCTGATCTGCGGCGGTACGGGCTGCGGCAAGACACTGCTTGCCATGGAGTTTATGGTGCGCGGCGCAACTGAGTTCAACGAGCCGGGCGTCTTTATGGCTTTCGAAGAGGCCGCCAAAGACCTGACCCAAAACGTCGCCTCGCTCGGTTTCGACTTGAAAGACCTGATCGCGCGCAAAAAGATGGTGCTGGATTTTGTCCACATCGAGCGGAGCGAAATCGAAGAGACCGGCGAATACGATCTCGAGGGGTTGTTCATCCGTCTCGGACAAGCCATTGACTCCATCGGCGCCAAGCGCGTCGCGCTGGATACCATCGAGTCGCTCTTCACCAGCTTTCCCAATTTGGTCATCCTGCGCGCCGAATTGAACCGCCTCTTCCGCTGGCTGAAAGACAAAGGCGTGACCACCATCGTTACCGGCGAACGCGGCGAAAAGAATCTGACGCGTCAGGGGTTGGAAGAGTACGTCTCCGACTGCGTCATCCTGCTTGACCATCGCGTGAGCGACCAGGTCTGCTCGCGGCGGTTGCGTGTGGTCAAGTATCGCGGCTCAATTCACGGCACGAACGAGTATCCATTTCTGATTGACGAAGACGGCATTTCGGTGCTTCCGATCACGTCGCTTGCCTTGCAGCAGACTCCTTCCTCCCAACGCATCTCCACCGGCGTTCCGCGCCTCGACACCATGCTGGGTGGCGCGGGCTATTACCGGGGCAGCAGCGTGCTGGTCTCCGGCACGGCGGGCACCGGCAAGAGCAGTCTTGCCGCGCACTTTGCCGAGGCTACCTGTCGTCGCGGCGAGCGCGCTCTCTATTGTTCTTTCGAGGAATCTCCCGGTCAGATCATGCGCAACATGCGTTCCATCGGGGTTGACCTAGAGCCGTGGGTGAAGAAAGGTCTGCTCGAGTTTCAGGCGATCCGCCCCGCATTTTTGGGCTTGGAAATGCACCTGACAAGGATGCACAAAGCGATCAACGCCTTCAAACCGCACGTCGTGCTTGTGGATCCGCTGAACAGTTTTGTCATCGGGGACAATCATACCGAAGTTACATCCATGTTGATGCGGCTGATAGATTTCCTGAAAAGGAATCAAATCACCAGCTTGTACACCAGTTTAACCGAGGGGGGGGGCGCGCACGAGCAAACCGGCGTTGCGGTTTCATCCCTGATTGATACCTGGCTGTTACTGCGCGACACCGAACTCGACGGCGAGCGCAATCGCGGTTTGGTCATCCTGAAATCGCGCGGCATGGCGCACTCAAATCAGATTCGCGAGTTCCTGCTCACCGATCACGGCATGGAATTGCGCGAAGTCTACGTCGGTCCAAGCGGCGTGCTGACCGGCTCGGCGCGGCTGGCGCAAAAGGCGGAAGAGAAAGCTGCGCTGATTATACGCGACCAGGAAGTTGAACTCCGCCGGATCGAATTGGAGCGCAAGCGCACGACGCTGGAAGCGCAGATCGCCGTGTTGCGCGCCGAGTTTGCGGTGCAAGAAATTGCATCGGGGAAAATTATCCGTCAGGAAACAGCGGAAGAAGAGCAGCTAGCAAAGGAACGTGTGGACATGGGAGTGAGTCGCGACGCGGATGCGAAACCGAAGAAAAAAAAAGGAAACTCTAAATGAAAACGAAACCGACTTCCAAGTCCACGCCGCCTGAAACCAGGCCAGCCGAAACAAAATCATACACCTTTCTCCTGCGCCTATACGTCGCCGGGCAAACGCCCAAATCCCTGGCGGCTATTGCCAATATCAAGAAAATCTGTGAGGAACACCTGCAAGGGCGCTACGAGTTGAAGGTAATTGACCTGTACCAACAGCCCCAACTGGCGCAGGGCGAGCAGATCATCGCCCTGCCGACGCTCATCAAGAAATTGCCGGTCCCGCTGCGCCGCATCATCGGCGATATGTCGAACACCGAGCGCGTGCTGGTGGGGCTGGATTTGCGAAGGAGAGCATAATGCCAAAGAAGCCGTTAACTCAAGAACAGCTTTTGCTTGAACTGGAAGACACGCGCGCGCGACTGGACGAAGCCGAAGAGGCTTTACGAGCCATTCACAGCGGTGAGGCGGACGGGCTCATCGTCTCAGGCGCGGACGGCGAGCAGATCTTTACACTCAAGAGCGCCGACCATTCTTACCGGACACTGATCGAGGATATGAGCGAAGGTGCGCTGACCCTGACGGCGGAGGGAATCATTTTGTATGCCAACCGGCGCTTTGCCGAGATGCTCAAGACACCGCTCGAAAAGGTGATCGGTTCCACGATCCACACCTGGATTGCGCCGGACAGCCAGCGGATTCTTCAATCACTGCTGAGAAAAGGCGTAGATGGAAAACGCCGCGAGCAACTTATGCTGACCGCCGGCGACGGAACACAGGTGCCGGTCAATCTTTCGGTGAGCAACCCGCTCGTCAACGAGATGCCCGATTACTTCTGCCTGGTGGCAACTGACCTGACCGAGCAGAAACGCCGCGATGCAATCGTAGCCTCCGAAAAGTTGGCGCAGGAGTTGCTGGCAGCTTCCGACCAATCGCGCCTTGAGTTGCTGAGCGTGGTCGAAGACCAGAAGCGAGTGGAGGAAGCGCTACGGAAATCACAGCATCTCCTGGATGCCAGGACTCGGATTGCCAGTGCGTTTCTCTCGAGTTCCGCTGAAGATATCTACGGAGATGTCTTGGATATCGTCCTCAGCATCATGCAAAGTGAATTCGGGGCTTTCGGCTACATTGATGAACACGGGGACTACATAGTTCCGTCAATGACACGGCACATCTGGGACAAGTGCCGGGTTCCTGAAAAAGACATCCGATTCCCGCGTGACACCTGGGGGGACAGCTTGTGGTGCCAGGCTATCAGGGAGAAGCGGACCGTTCACTCCAATCAACCTTCCGTCAAAGTACCGGCAGGGCATATTCCCATCCATAGATATGTTGCTGTGCCCATTGTTTATCAAGGAGAGGTCATCGGACTGCTGCAGGTAGCGAACAAGGAAACAGACTACGATGCCGGCGACACTCATATGCTGGAGACTATCAGCGACGTCATTGCCCCTATACTGAACACCAGACTGCAAAGAGACCGAGAGGGACTCCTGCGGATAGAGGCGGAGGGGGCGGTGAAGGAAGCGGAAAAGCGATACAGGGAAATCTTCGAAGGCACCTCCGAGGGCATACTGGTGGCGGACATTGAGACCCGGAGATTCAGATACTGCAATCCAGCCATATGCGAGATGTTGGGGTATTCCGAAGAAGAGCTCATGGAGCTGGAAGTGACGGAAATCCACCCCAAGGAGTCGCTCGATCACGTCCTGGCCACGTTCGAGGCCCAAACGCGTGGCGATAAGGTTCTCGCTCCGAGTCTTCCCTGCCTCCGGAAAGATGGCAGCGTCATCTATGCGGACATCCACGCGACCTCGGTCGTCATCGACGGTCGGGAGCACAACGTGGGGTTCTTCACCGACGTCACCAAGCGCATCCACATCGAGGCGCAGCTCCGTCAGGCCCAGAAAATGGAAGCTATCGGCACCCTAGCGGGCGGGGTGGCTCATGATTTCAACAACCTGCTGACTACCATCATCGGGAATGTCGATCTTGGTTTGATGGATCTGGGAAAGGACCATCTCTTGCGCGAGGGCTTAGAAGAGATTAAGAAGGCCGCGAACAGGGCAACCACTTTGACCCACCAACTTCTTGCCTTCAGCCGCAAACAGATTGTCCAGCCTAAGATTCTGGATCTGAATAAAATATTGACAGGTATAGAAAAGATGCTTGTCCGCCTGATTGTAGAGGATATTGTAATTCTGATAATCCCGAAATCTGACTTATGGAAGATAGAGATAGACCCCGGACAAATGGAGCAGGTGATCATGAACCTGATGGTCAATGCCAGGGACGCCATGCCCATGGGAGGCAAGCTTACCGTTGAAACAGCCAACGTGGATCTGAACGAGAACTATTTTATCGAGCACGGTATTAAAAAACAGCCCGGTTCTTATGTAGTGACATCGATAAGCGATACCGGCAGCGGGATGGACAAAGAAACACAGGAACATATCTTTGAGCCTTTCTACACCACCAAGGAGCAGGACAAGGGAACGGGATTGGGCCTGTCCACGGTCTACGGCATTGTCAAACAAAACAAAGGCTTTATCTGGGTCTACAGCGAGCCTGAACAGGGTACTACCTTTAAGGTCTATCTTCCCAAGGTGGAGAGATCTGTTGATACGGAGGAAAAAGAACTAAGTCCCATGGTCAAACTTGATGGCTCTGAGACCGTTTTGGTTGCAGAGGATGATGACAGTCTCCGAAAAATTGCGCAAAAGTCTCTCGATCCCCATGGATACAGAATACTGGTGGCTGAAAACGGGGAAGATGCCTTGAGAGTAAGCAAGGAGCACGAAGGAACGATTGATCTGCTGATCGCTGATGTGGTGATGCCCAAGATGGGCGGCAAGGAAGTCGCAGAACGGCTGCAACCTCTCTACCCACGAATGAAGGTGATTTACATGTCCGGATATACTGACGACTCTATTGCTCATCACGGTGTTTTGGCACCAGGGCTGAATTTTCTCGAAAAGCCTTTTTCACCGGAAGGTCTGGTGCGCAAGGTGCGAGAGGTGTTGGACAAGAAATAAGATTAAATTCGCGTAAAAATCATGACCTTAAAACTCATGATTATTGTCCGATTCGAAAGTATCCGGCCACCTTAAAAACTCCAGGATACTGGATGTATCTTTGAGACATGGTCGGTTTAAATAATTATCCTATTCTTGAATCTGAACTACTCCGAAAATATTCAACAATACCTTCAGTATGCTAAATTCCTATTCTGCAATTTCGATAAACCATAATATCTTGTATACGCCGGATTTTGGTCAAAATCTGTGATCACCGCTGAGACTGTTGAAAAAGCCTTTTTGAACGTCTTATTTTTCATTAAAACCAGATTTTGAAAGGTTTTTCTGAATCAAAAGCTGTCTCGCTGATATTTATGGCCGGTTTTCCGTTTAACTTGGTACTAAGGACCTAACAGTCCCCGCAATACCTCTTGCTTTCCCTTTTCTATGTGAAGCCATAGTTGGTTATTTTTTCCAGATTGTGAACCATACAGTATAAGACCCATTGGATATTTACTTTGACCTTTCCTCGCAAGGTGAATCGGTTTAGCCTTTTCATATGCCTGATATTAGCAAAAACCGGTTCCACAATGGCGATCCTTTGATGATATCTGTTGCGACCTTCTTTTGTGTCGATTTTTTCAGCCATTTTCTTTGTGAGATTCCCCTCCACCCATCCAATAGGAACGTTTAAAGATCTTCGTCTGGATTTCTTTTTGCTCAGGCATTGGAATCTCAATTGACAGGTCGAACAATCAGCTTTATTGGCCATATACCTTCGAGAAATGATACCATCCTGTACCATCCTTTTTATATTGCGTTTCAGAATCTTTCCATTCGGGCAAACATACTCATCCGTCTTTTCATTGTGCAGAAAGTCTTCTAGTATAAAATATTTTGATTTTTTTGATGACCATCTCGGCTGGGTTGAAAACCTGGGATCTCTCTTCCTGAAATTGATATCCGGAATGTAGGCATCAACATGTTCTTCCTCGCACTTGTTCAGGTTAGCCGGTCCATGATAATTGACATCGGCAACAAGGACCGTATCTTCAAAGTAGTCTCCTCCCTGCCCGATCTCCTCCATGTTCTGTTTTGCCCCATCAAGCATCGGCGGGATATGATGGTGGTCTTGCCCTTCACCAGACGCTTCGGCATGAACAATCACCTGATGATCCCTGTCTACCAACGCCTGGCCATTATACCCTTGAATGGCCCCGTGAGAGGTCATCATGTTGGCCGACTCATTATCTGTTATATTGCTCTTGATCTCTTTGCCCGTCCTTCCAATCTTCGGTTCATTTTCCTTTAAAAACTTCTCGATTCGATCCGCCTTTCTCTTCAGCTTATCAATCTGCCCCTTTCGATCCGAAAACCCCGAGGAACCTCCGCCCTGATCATCATCCTTATCCGTATCTACCTGCTCTGTAATTAATTGATCTACCTTCCTCTCAATCTTCTCTTTCTTCCTGTGCAGATCGGCGTGCTTCCCGCTCCAATCTTTGGAGGCATTGGATGGAAGTTTGCAGCCATCCAGGGCAAAAAACGTCCCGCCCAACAGATCCATCTCATGGCAGATCAGCAGTACATCCCTGAACAGGGGCGCTATCTCTACCTTCATGGAGGAGACAAAGTTGGCAATCGTGCTGTGATCAGGCTGCTGTCCACAGCCCAGAGCCATAAACGTGACATTTTCCTTGCACGCCCTCTCTATCTTCCTGGAGGATATCAATCCCCGTGAATAGCCAAACAGAACCAACTTCAGCAGCACCTTGGGATCATAGGCCAAACGGCCCGTTTCATCGTTGCGGTATCTCTCCTCAAAGATAGAGGTGTCTATCTTCTCTTCTACCAGCGTGTGGATCGCGAACTCCAAGGTGCCGGGTACCAGCTGCTCTTGAAGACTCACGGGAATCAGCTTTTTCTGGGAGTAGTCATAATATTTATATTTTGCCATCTGTGTTGCTCGTATCCAGTGGGGTTATTAGGGAATATCTTATGATCGAAGACTACCAGATAGCGCCCCTCAAGTCAAGTATATTATTAATTATATCAATATGTTAAGCAGTTTTGCCTAGATGGGCATACCAGTCTTTTATAGGGCTTACAAAATCAGAGAAGTAACTCTCTGAGAAAAAATGGCTCAATGAGACATGGGTTTTTCGACAGCTTCGCTATGTATCACAGATTTTTTAATCATTTATAAATTACAGATATTATATCCATATCATTAATAGGCCATTTTTTAAATCATGTTTTGCCTAATTCCTTAATCCGTAAGATTAACCCTCGGTCATTGTACCTAATTAATGACTCAAAGTCTCTCAACCATTCCAACCTTTTAAACAGAAAACCCTGCAGCCCCCCCCTGATACTTAGATATCGGCAGGAGGTGAGAAGTTTGTTTCGGGAGGGACATTTGGGGATTTTGGTACCCCCCATATATATGCTGCGGGTTGGATGATCAGGTATCTGGAAACCAAATGGAGATTTAAAACCTGGATTCCCCGATCAAGTCGGGGAATGACGGTGGTGGGGATTCCGCGGTCCCGCCTTCGCCATCCACCGTTGCTAAAGCTATAGTGGACAGGAAGGCTGCGGCCCTGCATCAAGTGCAGGGCAGGCTGCACCAGCATTTCCATAAAACAAAAGGGAAACCCGAATATCGGATTTCCCTAATGATTTCTGGTGCCTGGGACGAGAATCGAACTCGTACAAGGATAAACCTCGAGGGATTTTAAGTCCCTTGCGTCTACCAATTCCGCCACCCAGGCAGACAAAGGGTGTTTTAATAACATGACGAATTTATGTCAAGTCATATTAATAACTAATATCTATCGATAAATCCAGAATTATTGATAAATGAGAATCACCTCAAATAGACAGGGTTTGTAAAAATCCAGGGCCGCCATCCAAAAACAGGAACATACCTGTACACTTCAACCCTGTATACACCCTTTTGCTTCACAGGGTAGACAGCTTCCATTCCCCTGTACGAGGCGATTTTCTCCCCATTTCTGAATATCCTTATTTCACCTTTATGGGGAAGTTCAATCACAAGATTTCCCGCGGTACTGAAGCTTGTTTCTTCACCTATAAAAAGATCCGAGCCATCATCAGAAATAAAATAATATTTAAAACCCTTTGCGGGACATAGCTTATCATTAGCTATAAAAAGGCGCCCTTCCTTCATGGCATCATAAATATCCTGCTTCGCCATTTTGAAATCTTTATGGATTCTTCTTTTTAAAAATATGTGAATATTTACAGTATTCAAAAGATAATCATAGGACAGGGCCGTCAACCTCAGTATTCCCCAGCGGAACATGGCCCCATGGGCGTCTGATCCGCCTATTGCGACAATCCTTCTTTCCCGGCAGAGTTTGTCCCAGAAAGCCAAGGTTTTTTTACTCGGGCCCTTCAATGTCTGTGTTTTAAACATCAGGCAAAATATACCATGAAAAACTGTTTTAACCCGTTCTTTCCATCTCGAAGAAAAATTCCATATACATATACCTGTAAAATCTTTTACAGAAAGATCATTCCATGTATAGGCTATAGACTTTTCAATAAAAGGCATACCTTTTTCAAATGGATGAGCCAGAAAACCAAATCCGCCCTGGCTGTTTACATTATCGATCATTTCCTGGGGATTTTTTTTATAGGAACGTTCAAGTTCTTTCACATCAAAAGCAAGGTAATGATGGTCTTCCTTGCCAATTTCAAGGCCTATCAGGAGTGTGAGATTATCATATAGACCTTCTTCATCAAGATTTAGATAGTCCAGCGCGTGGCTATGGTCATTAAAGCAGATGAAATCAAGCCCCTTCTTAGCGGCCTTACCGGCGATTTCTGCATAACTGCCTCTACCATCGGAATGATATGAATGGATATGTATGTTGCCGACATATTCAATATTAAACATTTTCTACCCTGGGGTATCTATTCATAATTTACTAGAGAGTCCATTCCCATCTTCATGGGTTTATATATCGCAAAAGCTAATATAATTACAACAAGCAGGAAAGAGACTGCAATCATGATCCACTGGAAAGGTGTAATTGCCCTGTTCCTGAGGTCTGCCATAAAGAAAACATAAACAGGGTATGATTCCAGAAGAATCACAGTAGCCATAAAAAGGGCGCTTATTATCATATACACCAGGCCCCCGAACCCCGTCGCTACCTGGGCAATATTTTCATATCTGAACTTAGGGTACATGGCGCCTAAACCGATACCAATAGATACAAGTCCAAAAACAGCAAAAAACATGGTAACAGTAGAAAGGATCATCATAAAAGAAGAAACATTGAGCAGGTTGTTGGTAATAATAACCAGGACCTCACCAAGTATAAGCATTGGTAATATGTATATTAAGTATTTCCCGAGCAAAAATCTTTTTATTGATAAAGGTGCTGACTGAATTATCCAGAATGACTTTCCTTCAGCACTTACCGCGGGAAAAATAAACCTTACTGAAACCGCTGCAAGTACAAAGCTTGCCAGGCCCAGGTTTAAAAACGCTATGGTGTTTTGTAGAAAATCCAGCCTGATAGGGCTCCTTTCAAGAGGAAGTACGCTGAAGTTATATAGATAAACAACAACAAGCGCGCCAAGGAGAAGAAGCTGTGACCACTGGGTATTGTCCCTGAAAAAGTGCCGAATATCCTTTTCCAGTATCGATGCCATTTCATCACCCATAGGTTTCTTAACAATGTTTATAATCATGTCGAGCAGGCCTCTTCCTGCTCTTCTCCTTTTAGCCTCCTGTGACTTTGAAAAACCTGAAAAGTATACTGCCTGGGCTATCCACAGGTTAATTACTGTAAGGGCTCCCGCGGAACTCCACATGAGCATTATTTTAAAAATGCTATCTCCCGTTCGACCCTTCAGCTGTGACCAGAGGACTTCTGTTATCCAGTGAGTCGGCAGGTAGGGATGATCCGGAGCTTTAAGGGCGCTTACATACTGCATAATATTGAAAAAAGCATCCGGGTCTACGAGTCTTTCGGGACGTATGAACCTGAACATAAAGTACAGGGCAATAATAATGAAAATCATTAAAATCATTATTATGTCCCTGGTCCTCTGGGCAGGGAAAATACTCACCATGATCACTGTAATCAAAATACCTATTCCCCCCGCTATAATGGAAAGGGCTGTGCCAAGATGGATAAGAGAGAGGTAAAATCCGGGGCCCGGGCTGTACACGTATCCGTAGGCCATCATAATAGGCAGACCAAAAATAACTACCATCCATGAGCTGTCCAGAAGAGTATATATCATCCTGCTTAAAAATAACTCCTCGAGTTTTGAGGGTGAGGAATAGCATAATTCCAGGTCAGCAGATAAATACAAATTGGAAAGAGAAGTGATTATATTACTGAATATAAGCAGGCTGAAAAATGTTAAAAAAATCATTGACAGCAGATGATGGGCAAGAAGATCTCCTATTATTTCCGTTGATTTAAAATATGAAAGCACACGGTAGGAAAGTACGAACATCAATGTCCAGAAACCCAGACCGATTACGGTCATAAAAACTGCCTTTTTCCGGACTCCTGATTCGCTTCCGGAAATGCTGTTTTTAAAGCTTGTAATTCTAGGAGTGAGAAGCAGAAAGAGATTTTTCATGGGCTAACACAGGACCTTCCGTAAGTTTTAGAAATACATTTTCAAGATTTCCGTCTATACCGGCCTTTTCCTGTAATTCAGACGGGCTTCCGGTGGCTATAATCATGCCTGTCTGTATTATTGCAATTTCACTGCATATTTCCTGGGCAATATCAAGGGAATGGGTTGATACAAAAACGGTCTTTCCTCTTCGTGCCTCATCCCTGAAAATATCTTTTACAAGCCTGGCCCCCTTGGGATCCAGCCCTTTCCATTATAGCGG
>JBHPCX010000008.1:0-61175 GCA_042573485.1 Thermodesulfobacteriota bacterium
GTTATCACGGGATATATTTTAAGGTAGTGGGTGTATTTAAATCCAGGCCGGCGCCCGATACAACCAGTATGACAAGTGCCAGAAGAGCAACTTTCAGGTCTACTTCAGGATTGTGAAAATAGAGGGCTTCTATCTCAAATTTACGCAGTAGAAACCCGGCTAATTCCACGAGCCCCACTGAAAGCAGTAATCCAATATAGCCTGCCACAGTGTTCAGAAAGATGGATTCAGTCACGATCTGTCTGATAATTCTCATGGGTGTCGCGCCCAGGGCCCTTTGAACCCCTATTTCCTTTGTCCTTTCCCTTACTATAACGAGCATAATATTGCTGGTGCCGATAACTCCCGCGAAAAGTGTTAATGTACCTACAAACCAGGATAGTAAGGATATCCCCGTAAACAGGTTGTTTATCTCCCGGATTTCCTCTTCAACATTATCAGTCCCGAAGGCCTGGTTATCCTCCGGTGAAACCTTATGTCTCTTTGCCAGTAATTTCTTCATTTTTTCTTCAACATACCTTGCAGAGATACCGGGTTTGGCCAGGACAGAATAATATCCAACAATATTTCCCATGTTGTTGGTATGTTGAAGAGTTGAAAAGGGCATGAATATTGTCTTATTCTGGCTATCACCACCGTTATCAGGCGCCCGCCTGGATTTAAATACACCCACTACCTTAAAATATATCCCGTTTAACTTAAGAAATTCACCAATAGGATTTTCATGAGGTTCAAATAAAATTTCACGAACTCTTTTTCCTATAACTATTACTTTTCTTTTTTCATGAAGGTCTTTGTAATTAACAAAACGGCCGTCGATTAAAGTCTGCGGCTCAATTTTCAGGTATTCAGGTGTGTCTCCTACAATTCTAAAGGAATCACTCCTGTTATCACGGGATATATTTACATCTCCTCCCCATGCATTTGCCCTTGGTGCAAGAACTTCAATCTCCGGTATGTTATCGATTAATGACTGTGTATCTTCATTTGTGAAGTTCCACCAGCGCCCCCTGTTAAATCCCTCGTATGGTATGGTAGTTGATTTTGTCCAGATGTACAGGCTGTTCAGGGCTAGATCTCCTATACCGTAAAAAACACCATTTTTAAGGCCTTTTCCTGCACCCAGCATCACAACAAGCATGAATATGCCCCAGAATACGCCAAACCCTGTGAGGAACGTTCGTGTTTTATTTTTTTTCAGGACATGAAAAACTTCCTGCCAGAGGTCTCTATCAATCATTTTTATTCATCTCTCAATGCAACTATAGGTTTGATTTTAGCTGCTCTCCGGGCGGGGAAAAAGCCCGCCAGAATTCCCGCGACAATCAATAAAACAGTGGCGCTGATTGCAACTGTTATATCCGCCTCCGGATTATAAAAATATTCGTTTTTAGGTAAATTTTCTCTTATCAGTTCAAGAAACCCGATGCCGGTCAAGAGGCCGATAAATCCTGATGCAGATGTAATTAAAACTGCTTCCTGCATGATCATTCCTATTATTGAAACAGGCCTGGCTCCCAGTGCCTTTCTGATACCAATCTCCCTGGTGCGTTCTTTCACCGCAATGGTCATGATATTACTTACTCCCACGATTCCAGCGATAATGGTCATAATTCCTATTATCCAGTGAAACAATCTTATGGAATTAAAAATCGGCATGATTCTGCCGAGCTGTTCTATACTGTTTGATATTCCTATGGCTCTATCATCTTCAGGATCAAATTTATGGATTCTGGAGATCTGATTTCGGACATTTTCTTCAATTTCTACAGCCTTTTCAACAGAAGATGAAGCAGGGATAGTAAAGGTCAGAACCGATATATCCTTTTTACCGCCGTAGATTAGCTGGGCGGTTGTAATCGGCAGATAAACACTCTGATCACTGGTATCGTTATCATTATCTTCAAACACTCCGACAACCTTCACAAAAAAGCCATTCACATAGATATATTCACCAATCGCGTTATTATTCTTAAAAAGCTCTTCTTTAACTTCAGTTGAAATAACTGCAATTTTTCTGTTTTTTTGAATATCAATATTATTGATAAAACGGCCTTCCAGTATCTTTAGTAAATCAATAGCTTCGTAGCCGGGGTATACTGTCTCTATCTGAAATTGTACTGATTTACCTTTGTAAGCCACATAATTTGAACCGGGCAGACGGTAACGTGAAGATATGATTTCCACTTCAGGTGTATTATTTTTTACCTGCTCATAATCTTCATTGGTAAGCCTGATATATCGTCCGGGTTTAAGCCCTTTATAGGGCATGGTGGTTTTGCCGCCCCAGACTATTAAGCTGTTTATAAGATGACGGTCAAAATTGAGGCGCATGGCATTTTCAAGGCCGCTTCCGGAACCGAGAAGAATAATCAGCATAAAGATACCCCAGGCCACGCTGAAACCGGTGAGAAAGGCCCGCAGTTTATTTTTACTCAGGGTACTGAAAATCTCCTGCCATGTATCCAGGTTTAACATGCGTTATCCCCAACCTCCTCCTCTTCAATAACTCCGTCTTTCAACCTTACTATTCTTCTGGTCATCCGGGATATGTCTCTCTCATGTGTTACGATTATAATGGTAACACCTTCATCATTAATCTCCTGAAGGAGTTTCATAACCTCAAATGATGTGGTGCTGTCCAGGGCGCCGGTCGGTTCATCCGCCACTATCACCCTAGGTTTGGTTACCATGGCACGGGCTATGGCAATTCTCTGCTTCTCGCCGCCTGATAGTTCATTGGGGGTGTGATCAGCCCATTCTTTCAGCCCCATTTTTTCCAGATATTCCATGGCAATAATATTACGTTTTTTCCTGCTTATGTTTTGGTAATAGAGAGGGAGGGCCACATTTTCCATGGCATTCTTAAAGCTGATCAGGTTGAAGGACTGAAAAACAAAGCCGATCATTTTATTACGAAAATAGGCAGCCTTTTTTTCACTGAGGTTCTTAATCCGGGACCCACCGAGCCAGTATTTTCCCTCATCATAATTATCCAGAATACCTATTATGTTCAGAAGAGTTGATTTGCCTGATCCGGATGATCCCATAATGGAAACAAACTCTCCTTCTTCAATATTAAGGTCTATACCTTTTAGTACATGAAGGGGGCTTCCGTTGTAGTAAGTCTTATGGATGTTTTCCAGTTTTACCATAAATGATTTCTCTTATTTTTATTAATACGTGTGAAAGGCTTAAAAAGTTTCATCATTTTATTAAGCAGATATCATGCCAAAAAAGATCATCACATTATGTCTGACATATCAACGAGTTACAACAAGCCTGTTTTATAATACCTTTTCATACATCTGACAGTTAGTCTCTGAAACTACACATTGGCATATAACGCTAACACATTAATAAAAAAGGTCTTTTTAAAAAAACAGGGCCCGGAGCAGCAACTTATATGTTAATCAGTAACGATTAGATTTTTTATGGTTGTATCTGTAGGAGATTCCGAAAAAAGCCCTGGAGGAGATTTACCCGACTCATTGTCTCTTAAAAATGATAAGTCCGCATAACTTGCAATAATAAACGAGCAGGCAAATAAATGGATAGCCGGAAGGGATTTAATTTTATTCTCCTGTTGAAAAACAGATGTTTTTTTAAGTCCCACTGCATAACAGACTCCCTCCCGTGGACCTGTTAAAGCAATGAACCTTATCACATTTGCTGCAGACACTAATTACTACAAAAATATGTTTACTGTCAATTTTTTCAGCAGCCCGAATTTCACCATCAAATTCCTGACAGGCAATGATAAAAATGATTTTAGGCAATCCCTGAAGAATCATTAACAAAAAAGGCCTCACAGAAAACTGTAAGGCCTTTCATTTGATACCCTATTACTCACAAAAATGTGAGGATAAGAATAGATGACTATTTAAGTTTGCCCAAAAGCTCTTCAGAAACTTCCTTTACACCCGGTCTGCCATCAAGATCAATTATCTTTGGCACACCCTGATTATCAGCAGAAAGTTTCCTGTAGTAATTTACAGCTGCCATTGTACCTGTTTCAGTGTCATAATAGATATTGTGCCTCTTGTCTATTGCCTCTTCATCCTGATCATCCGACCTTGTCTTCAATCCGCCTCCGCAAACCCTGCATTTGTCGCCATCGGGCTTGATCGCGTCAATAAATATATTGTTGGGATGGTTGTTGTCATTTTCACAAAGTCGACGACCCATTATCCTGTCCTTGGCAATCTGCCTGTCCAGGACCATTTCAATAACTATATCAAGCGTAATTCCTTCGGCCTTGAGTGCCTTATCGAGTTCTTCCGCCTGTGTAAGATTCCTGGGGAAGCCGTCCAGCAGCCATCCGTTTACAGCGTCATCATCTTTAAGCCTGTCAAGAATCATGGGAATTGTTATGCTGTCAGGGACCAGTTCACCCCTGTCAATATATCCCTTTGCCTCTTTACCGAGTTCGGTACCCTTTGATATGTTTTCCCTGAAAATAACGCCAGTTTCTATGTGGGGTATATTTAATTTATCCTTAACGATAGCACCCTGGGTGCCTTTCCCGCTTCCGTTTGGTCCGAAAAAAAGAACTTTCATGTTTCAATCTCCTTTTAGTCATTATTTGGAGAAACTATTTTAATAATAGAATAATGTCAAGAAGGTCTGCATGATTTTTTATCAGGCTTTAATTAGAGAATAGGATAGTTGAATTTTAGCTATAAATGAGAACGGCATAAGGTCTAAGGTGTAAGGTCCACGGAAAACAATGGTGGTGTGTGAAACACCACCCTACAAATACATTAAAACACAAGCCTTCTGGTTGTAGGGTCGGGTTCTTGTCCCGCCATAGCCTTGGCGACGGCGGATTACACCCGACCGTTTAAAAGGTTACTATGAATCATTTGGATAGTATCAACTTGACAATATCTATATCACCCCTTATATTCCTTTATTGGAATATATTAAAGAGAGTTACATATGAAAGACTTTATAAAGGTAATGAAGGCCCTTTCCGACCCCAACAGGGTAAAAATAGTAAAAATGCTGCAGCATAAGACAATGTGTGTCTGTGAAATGAGAGAAGCTCTTCAAATAGCCCAGCCCAGTGTATCAAAACACCTTAAGATACTTGAAGACGCCGATCTGGTAGCCAGCAGAAAAGACGGTCAATGGGTTGACTATTACCTTACGGACGGAAGCATGTCACCATATGTTGCAAGTCTGCTGGGGAATTTAAAACACTGGCTTGAAAATGAAGAAGAAATAGAAGAACTTCTTGAAAAAATACCTCATATTCACAGGGAAGAAGTCTGCTGCAAGTGATTTTTTTTGGGTTGCTTATATAGCCATATGGGAATATAGATATCCTCCTGCGATGCCATCAGATTCTATATTATTATATGGATTGTGACCATAATAACAATATTTTACAGGTGCAGGGTACAAGGTGTAAGGTTTAAGGAATTTTCTTATCAGTCTTATTTATCGTTTCAAGAAACAGGAAATTTACACAGCCAAATAAATCTATTGAGTCAAAAAATAAAATGAAAGAACGCAATAAACTTTTATTAATAATTCTAATTTTTGCCGGAGCATATTACACCCCCTGGGGTAATGAGATTGTTCGGAGATCTGGCCTAGAAGCTTTTATGATGCTTCAGGAATATGCAAGGGAGCATGTGCTTACCTGCCTTATCCCTGCCTTTTTTATCGCAGGCGCCATAGCCGTATTTGTCTCCCAGGCATCAGTGCTTAAATATTTCGGGGCAAAGGCCGGAAAGATTCTATCCTATTCGGTTGCATCCGTGTCCGGAACAATACTGGCAGTTTGCTCTTGCACAGTGCTTCCATTATTTGCCGGAATCTATACAAGGGGGGCAGGTATCGGACCTGCCACAGCCTTTCTCTATTCAGGCCCTGCTATAAATGTACTCGCTATTGTACTGACTGCACGTATACTCGGTTGGCAACTTGGCATAGCAAGAGCTATTGGAGCGGTGCTGTTCGCAATAATAACAGGGCTTTTAATGGCCTTTATCTTCAGAAAGGAAGATGCTGAGAGAGAAGCGGGGCAGATTTATTTGCCCGATGAAGAGGAGAAGGGCAGGACATTGACCCAGGAGGCCCTGTTTATGCTGACAATGGTTCTTATCCTGATCTTTGCAGCCTTTGCCAGTCCTGCTGAGGGCTCAACAGGGATATGGGCTTTTATATTCTCAGCGAAATGGTTCATCACTCTATTCCTGTTGGTCATCCTGGGTTTTATGCTCAAGCTGTGGTTTGACAGGGATGAAAGGATTAACTGGGTAGAGTCCACATGGGGGTTCATGAAGCAGATTTTCCCTCTTCTTGCTGCAGGAGTACTGGTTGCAGGGTTCATGCTCGGAAGACCAGGGCACCCTGCCCTTATACCTGATCATTTCATACAGCAGCTTGTAGGCGGCAATTCCATATGGGCTAACCTTTTCGCTTCAGTATCCGGGGCATTGATGTATTTCGCAACTCTTACCGAAGTTCCCATACTACAGGGACTCATCGGTGCAGGAATGGGAAAAGGCCCTGCGTTGTCTCTTCTTCTCGCTGGTCCCGCTCTGTCACTCCCTAATATGCTGGTTATCGGTGGTGTAATGGGAGTAAAAAAGACATCGGTATTTTGTGTAATTATTGTTGTATTATCAACAGTCGCCGGAATGACTTATGGATGGATAACAGGATAATTTAAAAATAAATGGAGATTATAGCATGGAAATAAAGGTACTGGGACCAGGATGTAAAAAATGCGAGTCCACCAAAAAAATTGTAGAAGAAGCGGTAGCTGAAAGCGGTATTTCAGCAGATATTATCAAAATAACCGATACTCTTGAGATCGCCAAGCATGGTGTTTTCGGAACACCTGCCGTTGTAGTGGATGGTGAAGTAAAAAGTGTAGGTAAAATACCAACAAAGGATGAAATAAAGAGTTGGATACAATAACAAAGGAGGGCAATAAAATGGCTGAAAATTGTTGTTCATCAAACGGAGACGTAATGATTTTAGCATGTTCAGGAGCTTCAAATGTTGGCCAACTGTCAAACAGGGCGGCTGTTGAACTTACCCAGGAAGGATTTGGCAAGATGTTCTGCCTTGTTGGAATCGGCGGTGGGCTTTCAGGTTTTGTTCAGTCGGTAAAAGACACTCCCCGAATGGTAGCCATTGACGGGTGTGAAGTAGGCTGCGCTAAAGCAACCCTTAAAAAAGCCGAGGTTCCATTAAAGGATTATATTGTGTTGACTGAACTCGGAATCCAAAAGAATAAGGATTTTGACCTCAAACATCTTGAGGTTCAGAGAGTAAAATATGAAATAAAAAAAGCATGTTGTGGCGGAGCGAAATAAAACAGTAAAGAAATATAAGCAGCTGAAATGTAGCTGAAGGTGCTGAAAACATGGTTTTCTCGGCATACATTCAGGCTGTTAAATAGTTAATGGAGAATAAAATGAAGTCATTATTAATTACAATAATTATGATCCTGCTGATTATTCCGGGAAATGTGTCGGGCAAATCTGCTTCCGAAGAACATGAGGATTTTCTCAAAAGCCTTCCTGTTAAAGGAATGGTTACAATGATAGATCTCGGCAAAAAAACATGTACCCAGTGCAAGATGATGGCACCAATACTGGAAAAGCTGGAAAAACAATACAAAGGAAAAGCTGCCATTGTTTTTATAAATCTCCTGGATGATCCGGAGCAGCAGTATCGTTTCAGATTAAAAGCCTTACCGACCCAGATATTTTTCAATCCTGAAGGGAAGGAAGTTTACAGGCACACAGGGTTCATGAGTGAAAAGGCAATAGTAGCACAACTTAAAAAAATGGGTATTGAGTAACGCCGGGAGAAACTTTTGATGTTTGATACTTTTTTTATAACGGTCAATGAATGGATGACAGGCGGTACAGCAATCGCGGCCCTGGGATGTTTTTTATGGGGCCTGATAAGTGTCCTTTTCAGCCCCTGTCACCTTGCTTCAATACCTCTTATTGTTGCTTACGTTGGAGGCCAGGAAGCATTACTGACAACCCGGAAGGCAGGATTATATTCAATTGTATTCACTTCGGGTTTTTTCATCTCAATAGCTCTGGTGGGAATCATATGCGCGCTTCTTGGTCGAATGATGGGAGACATAGGAAACTACTGGCAAATACTTATAGGTCTAATACTTATATGGGTAGCTCTCGGCATGCTCGGTATTGAAAAATGCAACCTGTCCGGAAGCTGGCTTCACAAACTTAATTTCAAGGGAATTGCCGGGGCTTTTGGTCTCGGACTGGCATACGGCGTTCTCTCGGGTTCATGCACCTTCGGTTTTATCGCGCCTGTACTGGCCTTTATTACTGTCCAGAAACAGATACTTATCGGCACATTTTTCATCCTCCTCTTTGCCGCGGGGCATTGCTTACCTATAGCAGTTGCAGGAAGTTCCACTGGATTTGTAAAAAGCATAATGGAAAACAGCAGGTGGCAAAACACTGGCAACTGGTTCAGAAAAGGAGCAGGTATAATAATAATTGTTATGGGAATTTATTTCATGGCAAATCCATTTTTGGTCAGGTAATAAAATTTAAAATATAATTTAATCAATAATCTTATGGAATCTTAAATGAGTGAATCAATAACAAAAAGACTGTCATTTCTGGACAGGTATTTAACACTGTGGATATTTGCCGCCATGATAATCGGAGTATTTTCAGGATATCTCTTTCCGAAAATTAAGGATGTTATTAATTTCTTTCAGGTAGGGACAACAAATATCCCTATCGCCATCGGTCTTATCTTGATGATGTACCCTCCCCTCGCGAAGGTTAAGTATGAACAACTGGGGCAGGTATTCAGAAATTTTAAAGTCCTCATACTCTCCCTTGTACAGAACTGGATTATCGGCCCGATACTGATGTTTCTTCTGGCGATTGCCTTTTTATCCGGACATCATGAGTACATGGTGGGATTAATTCTCATAGGCCTTGCACGCTGTATAGCAATGGTTATTGTGTGGAATGACCTTGCATCCGGCGACACCGAATATTGCGCTGGCCTTGTAGCATTTAACTCGATTTTTCAGGTGCTGTTTTTTTCTGTTTATGCCTATATATTTATTACTGTATTACCTCAGTGGATCGGGCTTAAGGGTATTGTCGTTGATATATCCATAGGGCAGATTGCGGAAAGTGTTTTTATCTACCTGGGAATACCTTTTATCGCAGGTATTATTTCCCGCGTTGTTGGTCTTAAAACAAAAGGGAAGGAATGGTATGAGAATAAATTCATACCAAAGATCAGTCCTGTAACATTGATTGCTCTCCTTTTTACTATCCTTGTAATGTTTTCACTCAAGGGTGAATACATTGTTCAGCTTCCTATGGATGTTGTCCGGGTTGCAATACCCCTTTGTATATACTTTGTAATAATGTTTTTTGTCTCCTTTTTTCTGTCAATGAAAGCAGGGGCCTCCTATGAGCAATCAACAACCCTGAGTTTTACCGCGGCCTCCAATAATTTTGAACTGGCTATAGCAGTCGCTGTAGCCGTATTTGGTATTAATTCGGGGCAGGCATTCGCCGCGGTTATAGGCCCTCTTGTTGAGGTGCCTGTACTGATTGCCCTTGTTAATGTGGCATTATGGTTAAAAAAGAAATATTTCCCCTATGCCGTTGAAACGCCTACAGGAATTTGCCACATGGCTTGTGAGAGTTAGATATTAAATATTTTTCAAAGCAATAATTCACCACCCGCTGCGCTAGAGACACAGAGATCACAGAGGTTTTTTATTTTTTCATTTATCGCGAGATACCGATAAATGAAAAGTAACTCTCCAGTATATGGCTGAAATGTAAATCGAATTATCTCTGTTATAACCCGGGTGCGACTTATTAAAGAAAGAATCTAAGCAAGCCTATAATATCTGTTAAGGATGAGCTCTTTTAAACAATCGGCATCTCCCGATTGTTTAAAAAATACTAACCCTCTGCGAACTCTGCGCCTCTAGTGAGTGAAACGAACGAGCGGTTAATATTAAAAATCATTTTTTATAGAATTTTAATTATTAGATAAATGAATCATCAGTGAGCTAAGGCAATGCAAAAAAATATTCTCTTTCTTTGTACCGGCAACTCATGCCGCAGTCAGATAGCAGAAGGCTGGACAAATCATCTGAGAAAGGATGAGTTCAAGGCCTATTCCGCTGGAATAGCACCAAAGGGTGTTGATTCCAGGGCTGTAAAGGTTATGTCTGAATCAGGTGTTGATATCTCGGGACATGCGTCAAAGGATATCGATTCCCTGGGAGATATGGAATTTGATTACGTGGTTACACTGTGTGATAACGCGAATGAAGCATGCCCTTTTTTCCCGGCAAAGACCAGGGTGCTCCACAGGGGCTTTGATGATCCGCCGAAACTTGCTGAAGAGTTGCATGACGAGGAGGAAGTCTTAAATCATTACAGAAGGGTAAGGGATGAGATAAAGGCTTTTGTTGAAGACCTGCAAGATCAACTGAATAAATAATCAGGAGGATATTATGGACAGATCAGAACCAGCCGTTAACTGGAAAATGTATACCGGGATACTTTTAATTATAATTTTCCTGGTAACAATAGCAGCAATATACACCAATTTATGGGTTATAACTGCTGTCCCGATAGGTTTGTTATTCGGGTTCTTCCTTAAAAAGGGTGAATTATGCGGGGCGAGTGCCATAAGCGAAGTAATCCTTATGAAAGATAAATCAAAGGCTTTCGGTATATGGGTTGCCATAATTGTCAGTATGGCAGCGTTCGCGATGCTTGACATTATGGGTTTGGTAAAATTAAACCCGAAGCCCTTTATATACCTTAATTACATTATCGGGGGCATATTGTTCGGAACAGGAATTGTTCTCGCGGGCGGCTGCGTAAGCGGATGCCTGTTTAAAGCGGGATCGGGCAACATCAATTCAATGGCCGGACTTGTCGGCATACCTCTTGGAATAGCCCTTGTTGAATATGGCCCCCTGAGTGAGTTTCATAAATACCTCAAAAGTTTTGTATTGAAATCACAGGAAGGCGGATCTATAACACTTTCATCCCTTACCGGTATACCTTACTGGCTGCTGGCATGCCTATTTATTATAGCAACAATTGCAGCAGTATTTATACGTCAAAGAAAAAAAGCAAATCAGGACGCGGTTATTACAGATAATACAGGCGCGGTAAAAAAGATAATTACACGGCGGTGGAGCCCCTGGAAGGCCGGACTCGCCATAGGTATTCTTGCCATGTTCGCTTACCTTTCTTCCGCTGCCTCAGGCAGGAATTATCCTCTTGGAGTGACCCATGGTGTTCTTCATCTTCAACTGGCAGTTACCGAAAGCAGCTTGAATCCTGTATGGAAAAAAGCTGAAGTTAAAACCACGTCAATGACCCAACAGAATCCCGTGCCCTTAAACAACGGTAAGAAGGTAAGTGTCTGGCTTATGTTACTTGTCACCAGCCTCGTTATCGGATCATGGGTTTCAGCCAGGCTTTCAGGCACAATGCAGTTTGTGTCCAGGCCTCCTTCCCAGACGGTAATTGCCTTTATTGGCGGAATCCTCCTGGGAACAGGGGCTACCATAGCAACAGGATGTGTTATTGGAAATATTCTTTCCGGCTGGGCACTCATGAGTGTGGGCAACCTTCTTTTCGGCCTGGTAGTAATTCTCAGCAACTGGCTGGTTACATACTTCTACCTTATGGGTGGAGGAGTATCAGACTTGGTATCGAATAAATAGCAATTATGAATTGAGAGTTTTGAAATGCAGGAAGACCTGGGTTTACGTACAATAGAACAAATATCATGCTGTGAGGACACCGTTAATAAAAGGGGAGAGGAATGGTTAGCCGGTTCAATCACAACACCCGTGGGGGAAATTCCGGTCGTCTCAACGGAGTTATCCAAAAAGGATGTAACAGGACGATGGAAAGTAAGGTGGGGTATCGGGAGGATGAAATATACCATTAATCCGGGTCTATATGCAGTCGGTAATCCTGGTTCCTCATCTCCTGTTTTTGTCTCAGCTAACTACAAAATGTCCTTCGATTACCTCAGGAAGGACCTTAAAGGTATTGATGGATGGATACTTATCCTGGACACAAAGGGTATCAACGTATGGTGTGCTGCAGGCAAAGGTACCTTTGGCACTGGTGAACTCGTAGAACGAATCATTCAAACCCGGCTTAATGAAATAGTTAATCATCGTGAACTGATTGTTCCTCAACTGGGAGCACCGGGAGTAGCCGCGCATAAAGTTAAAAAAACAAGTGGTTTTAATGTTAATTACGGACCTGTTCTTTCAAAAGACATTCCTGAGTATCTTGAGAATAATAAAAGAGCTTCAGAAAAGATGCGCCGTGTACCTTTCAGCTTGAAAGACCGTGCTGCACTTATTCCGATGGAACTTATTCCATCCTTAAAATTAATACCATACATCTTCTTTTTCTTGATAGTTGCGCAGCTGATAAATTACGGGAGTTTTAATGTAAAAGACCTGCTGCTGCTCCTTCCTTTCATAGGCGCGATTCTCATGGGAACAGTGGTTTTTCAACTATTGCTTCCATGGGTACCTTTCAGGTCTTTTGTTATTAAGGGATGGCTTATAGGTCTTGTCTGGAGCCATATTGTGTTTACCACCATGTCCTTTGAAAGCTGGCAGGCTATAGGGTGGTACTTTGTTCTGCCGCCCATAACATCCTTTCTGGCGGAAAATTTTACAGGGGCAACTACATTTACCCATTTATCAGGTGTAAAACTTGAACTTAAGTATGGAGTCCCGGTGATGTTGTTATCACTGCTTATCGGAGTACTCCTGCAATTTATATGACTAGGAATTAAAATGAAAACTCTTGTATATTTAAAAAACAATACACTTTTTTTGAATGATGAAAAATGTATCGGGTGCGGAAAATGCGTCGAAGTATGTCCCCATGGGGTTTTTGCTTTAGATGGCAAAAAAGCAGATATCGTTAATAAAAATAACTGCATGGAATGCGGGGCATGTCAGACAAACTGTCCCGCCGAAGCTATTAATGTTGAGGCAGGTGTAGGATGCGCTGCCGCTGTGATTGCCGGAGCTCTTACCGGGTCAAAACCTTCCTGCGGATGTTCAGCAGATAGCAATGAAAATTCTTCAGGGTGTTGTTAATTGATTGATCAGGAAGAATGAGGTTTTAATTATTAAACCTACATTCGATAATAGATTACAGGCAGGTGCTATATTTTTTCAAAAGCCTTAATAAGCAATCCCTTTACCTTCCAGGAACTTCTCTGAATAACCCGCGATCAAATCTCCGAGAATATGTGTTCTTACGTACGCGTTTTTAAAGGCGTCACTGCGGCAAATCAAGTGTAATCGATCAATGCAGTTACGGGTTGTAATATCAATGGCTTTTTGGAGCTCTTTAATTGTACTCCTTGTTTTATCCCTGTCTCCGTCACTCTTCCAGAATATATTCAGCAATAGAGTCTGAACATTTTCCTGAGTACTACTTAATGGTCTGATCCCGGAGTAATATTCTTTATACTTTTTCATGTCTTCACAATACTGGTTCACGGACATGTCTGTTAAATATTGAAGGGCATTCTGCATATCCGTATTTTTTACCGAAAGCACTCCGTTAGAATCCCTGCATACAACAGTTACCGGGTCAAGGGATTTGAAATCGTCTAAATTCTCTAAAAAAGGGAGAAGCGGTTTAATAGCAGAGCAAAGGACGTCCTTTCCCCGGTACGGGCAGACAGAACAGGTTTTAAAGAGTTCATCATACTTAATTTCATTGCTTAATTTTTCCGGATTGTTCCAGTATTCATCCGCAAGGATTTCCACATTCTTCAGGGAGAAATTAAATACAGTGCCATTTTCGCAATGGACATACATGCCTTCGTCCCTGTAAAGATCATTGTTTAGCTCCATATAATCTCCAGAATCACATTACCTTCCCTTGAAAGACAGACTGCCTGTTGTATTGAGTATTCAGAATACTAGCATAAACATTTCATATATACTTCTTGAACTTTTTTAAATATCCCTGTCCAGGTATAAGAATCTATCCTGTCCTGGATTGGTGATAAATCAATCTGCTCATATTTTAACACCGCGTTAATCTGCTGAAGAATCGCTTTTTTCAAATCCTGTTCAAAGGGGTGCTCATCTTCCTGGTATGGTTGGTCGATATTACGCAAACGCGGTGTTTTGACTAAATTTATAAAATCTGTTTTTGAGTCGCCAAGAAGTTCCTTAATTCCGGGAAGATCAGTGGCAACTATACGGCAACCGCTGGCAAGGCCCTCCAGGATTACAAGGGGCAAGCCTTCATAAAAAGAAGGAAGCACTAAAATTTGGGATTTTCTCATTATCGATGCTAAATTCTTCTGGGAAAGCGCGCCGTGGACGAGCACCCGTTCCCCCAGCTCTTTTGCTAATTGCAGGCAATAATCCTTTTCCTCTCCGCTGCCGCTGCCTATCAGGTTTAATTGCCATGCCGGGGAATTGATAGAACGCAGAGCGCGCAAAAACCAGGGAACACCTTTAGCATTACTCAGCTTTCCGGCATAGATCAATTGTACTGGCTCTTGCTTAGGTTTTACGTCTAAATAAAACAATCTATCGTTATACCCCGCGCCCACTACAATGATTTGTTCAGGTGCCAGGCCGTATAAGCGTATAATCTCACTTTTCTGTGCCTCGCTCAGGGCCATGATAATATTGATTCTCTGGCATCCCTTCAGCACCTTTTCCTGCAGATGCTGGCAATTCTGAAACTGCCTTAAATCCGAACCATGACAGGTGGTTACCATGGGGATTTCCGGGTAGAGCTGACGGGCAAGAGAACTGACAATCCACAAATGATGGCTGTGAATAATATCCGGTTTAAACTGTTCGACAGCTGAGACAAGTATCCTGGTAAAGGCGTTTTCATATTCCATGAGTTCTTCAGATGAGAGATCGCAAAACCTGGTGCTTTCGTAAGGCATTACATCGCTCATACCCGGAATATTGCAGGAAACATCGCCGTTTCGGAAATATACAAACTGGGATTTCTCCTTTTCAATGCAGGATACATCATCACACCATTCCGATCCAACACCCGCGATCAGGTAATTATCATGGCCACAAGTCTTCGCTTCACGAATCATGGCTTGAATGTATATTCCACTGCCGGTTGAATCCGGCCTCTGGCTGAGCAGGTGAAGGATTCTCAGTTTATCCCTGTTTATCATATTGTCTGTTATTCCGCAGTTTGAGGTTTGATGATCCTGTAATTACCGCTCAGGTGCATGAAGCTGAACAGGTAGAGCAGGCCATCATAATATGGATCAAAATATCCATCCTCATATGGCTCAAGTTTGGCGTTCCAGACCGCGTCGACAAACTTCCAGCTTTTAGCCTGGGTACCCATAATGGAGGCAGCCGCTGAAGTGGCGACCAGCCCGAGTGAATGACGTAGTTTCCGATAACCTCCGGCAGGGAGTATCCATTCCGGAAGGGTGCCGTCTATGTTGAACTGATCTTCAAAGGTATCGATCCCTCTGCAAAAAAGAAAGTTCTGAATCCGCCTGGAGTAATCCTTCTGCCATTCCCTGTCCCTGCCGTACCATGAATAGTCCATTGCAATATTCATGGGAACCCTCCATGAGTCAAAACGAAAAGCGGTGGGGAAAAACCTTTCCTCCGGCAACTCACCGCTGTATTCCGTAATATCGGGGTTTAGGCCGGTTTTTGGATGACACACCTTATGCAGAAACTTCCTGGCCTTTTCAGCACATTCACGATAGAACTTTTCATGGCCGTCATCCGCGTACTCGGCCCAGATTTCAAAGAAGGCTGGCACATAGTAGGATGGATCTGTCAGGTTGTACCTTTCAGATTCTGGAACAAAGCTGATTTGTTTGTGTTCAACATTTATTATATTATTGATCCCCTCTGACCCGTCTTTACTCCACATGGCGTCCAGGATTCTCCTGGCCCCTGCATAGTAGTCTATGCCTGTGTCATTTCCCCAGCGGTTGGACGCAAATAACAGTGCTGTTACAAAGTACAGTTCACCGTCAGAAGCTGTCCCTTCCGAGTTATGTTTGCCTGTTTTGGGATCTACTGACCACGCGAAGTAACCGTCACGGGGACCTCCATTATGCTGCATGTATTTTTGCGTCCATCGCCATAGACGGTCAAAGACATCCTTTTTATTCAGCTGAACTGCCGCCATCATACCATAGGAAAGTCCTTCTGTGCGGGCGTCGTGGTTCTTAAGGTCGGACACATAGGCCATCCGGTCACCCACCTCAAAGTATACCCTGTCGGGGCCTTCAAAAACATCATAATAGGCTTTGGCAAGTTTGGCATCAATATCTTCCTGTCTGTACCCGGCCTCCAGAAACACGTTTCGGTACTTTCCTGTCTCCCACGCGCCTTTTTTCCATGGTTCCATCTTTCCCCTGGAATCCTCTACATCATTTTCACAGTTATCACGGGAATACACGCTGAAGGGAAGGCACAGGGTTATGATAAAAATAATTAAAAAAGCTCTTTTCATATATAACTCCTTCATTCCTGGAATTTTATTATTCAATGGCCTGGAATTTTTTCATAAATCTTCTGTCTATATAATCCTTGATTATAAAGGCCAGCCTGCCTCCAAATGTGACCCGCTTTTTCTGGAAAACCCCGGTACCGTCACCCATATTGAAAATCAAAAGGTAATCACCGCCCGGATCAAAGGGTTGAAGCTCGGAACCTTCAAGCTGGGCCATAATGTTGTGCAGCAGCACCGGGTTCTGCCGGACAGCATAAACTCCTACCTTGTCCAGGGGCTGATCCTGAAAATAGATACAATCTCCCCCGCCGAACATTTCAGGATATTCCGCGCATTGAAGATATTCGTTAACCAGCAGCCCGCCGTCCGGCCCTGTGGGCAGCCCTGAATTCCTGAAGATGGGATTAGGCACTACACCGAAACCAAGAAAAATAAGATCAAACTCACAGGTTTCCCCGTCATCAGTAAGCACACTCCCGTTCTTGATCTTTTTAACCCTTTTACCCTCAAGGATACTGATCTCTCTTTTCTGAAGAGATTTTCGGACTCTTTTTTGAATGCCCTGAGAAAAGCGGGCCATAACAGTGCTGCCTGCAAAGATTTTAATCTCTACAGAAATTTTATCTGAATCTTTACAAAGCTTCCAGATATTCCCTGCAATTTCAACAGAGGAAGGTCCCCCTCCCAGAACTCCGATACGAAGTGATTTTTCCGGCGGGAATGTTTTAATAAGGTCTTTTGCCTCCTTGAGCCTTTCTATGGGTTTTGCCATATAGATGTTTCCTGTGTCTCCTTCTATATCCGGTTGTTGAATATGGCTTCCGGCATTGAATGAAACAACATCATATGGAAATGCCTGTCCTGACTCCGTGTAAACGATCTTCTTTAAAGGATCCACACGGATTGCCTTATCAAGAACAAAAGTGCCGCCCTGTTTTTCCACAACTCGCCTTGTGGCAAACCGGATATCTTCAGGTGTATAAAACCCGCCAAGCATACCCGGACCCATACCGGAATAATAATGGTAATCTGAAGGACCTATTACTGTAACCTCGCAGCCCTTATCAACAATATCCTGAATGGCCGCCAGTGTCATCATATGGGCGTGCCCCCCGCCCACAAGCAGCAGACGCTTACCCATTATTGACTCCTTTCTCGATGACTATTTCCATTAAATAGCCAAGTTGTACAAGGTGAGAGCGTTCCTCGTCCGCCATTTTTGACAGGAATTTTCTACTCTCATCATGATCAGCCCGTTCAGACGCCCTGAAGTATAGATCAAGTGCCTGGGCCTCGATGGACATGGCCAAATCAATAACCGCTTCAAAAGATTCCAGGTCAGGCTTGAAAAATTGAACATATTCTTCTGTGGTCATTCCCCCTTCAGAAGCAGGAATAACAAGGCCGGACATGAATTCCTGCTGGGAAATAATCCTGCCGGAAATTCGAATATATTCATCAAAGATCTTCTCCCTGTGTTTGACTTCTATAAGGGAGAGCTTTTGAAACAGCTCCTTGACATCTTCATTTTTCACCGTCTCCACCATAGAGACATAAAACTCCTCGAGTCCCATTTCCAGGCCATAGGCAGTGATCAATGTCTGATCAGGGGATTCCTCACCGGTGAAGAGATCAAGGCCCTTTTCTTCACCAAAAAATGCCCTTTCCCCGTTCCATGCCTTAATTCCACCCGAGAGGTTAATTACTTTTTGAAAACCTTTACCCGAAAGCATCTGTGCCGCCACCCGGCTGCGTCCACCAACAGCTCAGTAAACAAGTGTCGGCTTTTCAGGATCAAGTTCACTGATCCTGTTTCCCAGGTCGGCTATGGGAATTAATTTTGCCCCCGGAATGTGACCGGTCTCATATTCCCTGGGTTGCCTCACATCAAGTATTGCCATGTCAGAAAGAGACGTATTGGAAATGAACTTCCTGGCCTCGTCAGCATCATATGACTTGACAGGTGTAAAGAACTGCTTCCATTTCATGGTGTGCTCCTTGTTATATACTGCCACATGCAGTTTATTGCCGCTTTTCCATATTCTGCAACTGTTTATCATGAATCCTGGATAAAAATACCAGGGCTAATATTGAACCTAATAATGCCAGGGCCATATCTGATTGGGTGTCCCATATATAACCCTGCGTCCCCAGAAAACTCTCAGCGGATTCACCTGACAGCTCTGCTACCCACCACTCGATAAGTTCATAAAAAGCGCTGAAAGCCAGGCAAACACATACAATCAGGAAATTAAGCCAAACCCTGGAGTTTATGACACTGTTTCTGACAAAGACTTCCCGGGCAATAATGGCAGGTATGAATCCCTGGGCAAGGTGTCCGACTTTATCATAGTTGTTCCTGGATAAATCAAAGATATCTCTAATCCAGTCAAACAGGGGAACTTTGGCGTATGTATAATGGCCGCCGACCATTAAAATTATGCAATGGATCAGGATCAAAACATAAGTAAGGCCGGTTAATTTGAACTTCTTATAAGTCAGCGCAAGGATAGCAAAGCCGATCACAGCCGGCAGAACCTCAAGAAACCAGGTAAAATAATCTTCCGGGAATATGGCAGACCAGATTAATACTACAAAAAATATAGAGATCCATGCAGTTTTCATAAATACCTCGATCAAAACTTAACGTTTACATTAAGGGTTTGAAATCTTATGCTTACGAAGGCTATATTCCATGAACATCACTTCAAAAGGTAAATGCTCAAATGATTTTGTGATACCCTCCTTGAAACCAATATCCAGATACCATTTTTTCAATTCATGTTGTTTCGCGATAATACCGATGCTGATATTCCTGCATCCGAACATTTCAGCTTCATGAAATATGTAATCAACAAGTATTCTTCCAAAGCCCTTGTTTCTGTTTTCCGGGATAACAGCCAATCTTTCCAGATAACATAATTCAGAGTCTGCTTTCTCTAACGCTGCACAGCCTATCTCTTTTTCTTCAGACTCAAGGATAAAATATATAACACCTCTTTCAAAGTCTGCGTTAATCCACTCATCAGTACAATTTGACGGATGCTTGGGACAATTCGTTTTATTTAAACCGAATTTATCAGCAACTGTCTGGTAAGACGTCTTTATTATTTTTGCCAGGGTATTGATATCTGAAATTGTTGCTTGTCTGATTTCCATTTCACTGTGTATTTAATGTTATTGTTAACGTTCGAAAAGAGCAACTTCGGAAACCGCGAAGCTCCCTGAAAAACCCATTGTAGGGACGCCTTGTGTCCGCCCCTACGAGGATTTTGAATAATCGAAAAGGGTCTGCTTTTGACTTCAATCTTTTGCATACATAAAATGATCTGGAATTTCAGAGCAAGTTCCTGGTACCAGCACCCATCCCCTCAGGTGCTTCTGCATCTTGCGAGAAAGATGGATGACCGCCGGATTTGCCGTTACACCTCTGAAAACTTGAACGTTGAGTTCAATCATGCGCTTCAAAAGAATACGGTAGGCCGTAGTGCCCAGACCATGACCTTGTATTGAAGGTTCAAAAGCAATATCTACTCCGGCACAACACCCAAGACAGGGATGATTATCATAGATAGTCAAACCAAACCCTCCAACAATTTCGTTGTTTTGAATGATAACATACTGTGTGTTTAACCCTGTCTCAATTGATCGGAGCAGTTTACCAAGCACAAAACTGTCGATTTGTGCCTGTTCATCACTGTCGATTTTGCGTTGTGAAGTTATG
Source organism: Thermodesulfobacteriota bacterium (assembly GCA_042573485.1). Taxonomy (GTDB): domain Bacteria; phylum Desulfobacterota; class DSM-4660; order Desulfatiglandales; family HGW-15; genus JAAZBV01. The sequence continues at coordinate 20,266 of JBHPCX010000008.1, forward strand.
GGGTCGTGCTGTTTATGTGTTGTGAAGTATCTGCGCCTCTGTTCCACTAAACACTCGGCCTGTTCAACAGAACTCAATGGTTCGATGCAGACTCCAAACTGCTTTTCTATCTGTTTTTTATCAGGTGGAAAACCTAATAATTGGAGTGATTTTTCTGGAAATCCGTGTAACAGGAGCGATTGAATACACAACCCTCTATCAATCAAATGGGGAAGCAGATTCTGATAACTTGGATCCAGTGTAAGGGTAAATTTGTCATCAATAAAGGGGCTCCAATCATCAAGTATTTGTTTTATCCATTTCTTGACATCTGAATCAATTTTATTGAAATACATGTGACAATGAACATTTTCAAATCCATATCTCGAAGGTTGAGATAAGCCAAGCAGGATTACTGCCTGAAGCTGTTTCCTATTGTCATAAAAGGTCGCGGTTTTTGTCGCGCAATCAAAATTCTTTTGCAACTCGCTCCTTAGCGCATCTGTTCCTTGTTTGTTCAAGATGAACTCCGGATATCGTTTCAACAACTGGAGGTGAAGCAAAAGGGTTTCATCTATAAGGGGCATAATAGTAATATAGTCCTTTTAATGATAAATCATTGAAAAAGATAATCCAAAATAGTTGTTACGGGCGGATAGCCGCCTTCGCCAACCACCGACGCTGAAGCTTTAGTGGTCAGTGAGTCTACGTCGTGCCAGGCAACCTTTCCCTACATATTTTATATAATCGAAAAGGGGTCACCTGCAGCAGATTGTTATATTGATATATTATAAACATCAAGACGCTGATCTAACGTGCCAGTATGTAATTCAAAAAGATGATTGTCATAATCATAGAAATATAATGATTTTCCTTCACCATCTATTCTAATTCGATCATCTATCACCTCAAGCCCCAAAGATCGAATACGCTCCTCATATTTATTAAAAACAGCGTCTGATACTTTTAAGGCGACATGATTATATGTTTTTTCGGATAAAGGTTCTCCTTCCATTATCACAAACCATAACCCGTTAATTAAAAAATATTTTTCTTTTGAATATGAATATTCCTTTTCACCGCTTGAATATATTTCTTCAGCTTCAAAAACACTGGTTAGAAAATTTGAAGTCCGTTTAAGGTTTTTTACGATGAATGTAATATGACTTAACCCTTCAATCATTTCAGCCTACAATATTTTATTAATAAAATGTTTGGCTTTACGGAATCTCATGAGGTTTTCAGGAGAAAGCCATTGTTAGGATTTATGTGATTTAATTTACTTATTTATGGATGTCCCCCTTTTTCCCAATGAAGCTTAGCGGAATTGGGATAGTCTCCATCTGGTCTTTTGGCTAACCCTGTTGTTACTTCTCTTGCGCTGTCTGATGGGCAGCCAAATCCCTAACGACAGTTACTCGAATTCGATTGTTGCCGGTGGCTTGATGCTGATATCGTATGCCACCATCGACGCGCCGGTGTGCTCGGCAATTTTCTTACCTATCACAAGGAGCGCATCTTCGTCAAACCGGACCGGGCTCGCCAGCTTCGCGGCCGCGCTCTCGACCGCCCGCATGCCGACAACATACCTGGTTTTCGGCGCATCGTTTACGCAAAGCTCAAGGAGAATACGCGGAAGTTCGAGATTACCCCACGCCTCGACACAGAGCACGTTCAGTTTGTCATAGTCGATATCGCCGTCGAGCTTTATCCACGAGACAGGTTTGTAGATAGGGATCTCGGGGCGCGTTCCCTCTTTGGGGACGACCGTTGTCTGGCTATCCATTTTGAAGCACTCCGCGTTCGTGCCGAGAGTGCTGAGGGCCAGTTCTGCCAGGGCTGGATCGGGTTCCATGTTCGGGTCGAGCGCCATTCCGAAGTACTGAAAGGGCGTCCGGATGCCTGTAGTTTCGTCGTATAGGTAGGGTCTACCGTATTTCTCAGTGTAGTACTTCTCAGTCTCCTGCTCGATAATGTCGGACGCGAGCTGCCCAGTACGGAGCTTCTCTTCCGTGAATTCCCCGACAGTTCTGACGATTTGCGCGGGACCGGGACAGGGGATCCTATGCGTAAACGAAGGAGGGAGGTCAAGGTACTCGCCGACTTTCCTGACCTGAGGTTTTGCGAGCGACGCCAGCGGCTCGATTTTCCCGACAGAGTAATTCCACCCGACGTTATGCTGACTCTTGAAGCCGCCTTCGGTTTCGATAATGTCCGGCGCGATCGTGCCGTCCGCGATCCAGGAAGCGCCCAACTGGTCAATATGCCTGTCTGATACTTTCCTGTAGTTGCTGATAAACGTCTTGCGTTTCTTTTCACCGTCGGAAAGCCCCACCAGTGGCGGGAGAATCTCGTCTTTTACCTCCAGGATCGTAAAATTCAGTTTGCTGAAGATCTCACGCGTGATTTCCCCCTCGGGCTTGTCGTCTATGAGGCGACGGCAACCGTCTTCGATGAAGAACGCATGGAGGTCTTTGCCGACAATACGGTCCAGGAGAAACGCGGCGATCGTACTGTCGACTCCCCCGGACGCGGAGAGTGCGATCTTCTCGCCCGGTTTCACCAGGGTGTTCACCCAGGAAATCGCTTTCTCAACAAAGTCCGCGGGATTGAAATCCGCGGGGTTATCGGGAGTGGCGTATTCAAATCTGTACGTCTGGATCTTGTTGGCCTGAATAGACATATTGCCTCCTGCTTAAATGTGTGGATTTGGTTGTTGTAACGGTTATGAAAAACGCGTCTAAGTTCCTCCTGAATTATAGTCGCTATATACAAGTCCCTCGACACAACGTGTCGCTCAGGGGCAGCGTGTTTTTTACGCTGTCACCTGAAGCAGATTGTTCGGTGCACCGCCTCCTAGCTACCACTTCAATTACAAGGGCTTTTAAGCGTTCTTCGGGAGGCTGCCAACAAATTAGACTTGCTCATTCCTTTTAAAATTTATGTAAATTGTCAATTACATCCCTAATGTCCCCCCAACCGTTGAAATGCCTAAATGACAAAAAGGGGGCCTATTTTTTCATCCATCTAAGAGTTGCTTCAGCAAGCACTGCTGAACCGATTTCAAATGCTTTCTCGTCGGGATTAAAATTCGGTGTGTGCAAATGAATCGTTCCCGTCTTATCGCTTCGAACGCCTAGATAAAAAACTGCAGCGTCCGGAACCTCTGCCGCGAATAACGATACATCGTCCCCAGGGTAACCTAGATTAATTTTTAAACCCGGGGGTAATACGGTCACTTTGTTCAAATCAGACCTTGTAGCATCCACAACATTTTCCGGACCCAGCAGTTTAGTCCCGGCTTTTTGTACATTGGCCACTGCATCAGCAGTGTTTATCAGACCTTTTAGTGATTCTTTATAAGTTAATTGAACAGTTACATCAGAGCCCTCTGGTGCCACACAAGCTTCCGCTAATTTGGCTTTTATCTCATTCATTCCGTCATCAGTGAAATACTGCACTTTACCAATTACCGTCGTTCTATTTGGAGTATCTTGAGCTTCATTGGTGGGTACGTTGGTCACATTAAATATACTGATCATATAGTCTACACCTTCATAATCCACCTTCACTTTATTGTAAACCTCATCAGCAAACTGTTCAATAGCGGCAACAACCTCATTCCGTCTAACTCCAGTTAGGCTGATTTCAAACAGGTCTCCGCCGGGAAGCATTGCACCTACTCGAGTTCCAATCGTTCCCAATTGCTTAATCGGATCTAGATGGATTCCGAATAGAGCATCAACACCCTTCATGACGCCTGCCTGAATCATAGGTAAGGCACCTCTCACTTCCTCCTCACAAGGTTGAAAAAGCAGTCGAACAGTCCCAGGAAGTTTTTCATCACCAGCAAGATTTTTTAAAAGGACACCCGCTCCCATGACCATAGCAGTATGTGCGTCGTGACCGCAAGCGTGCATAACACCATCTATGGTGCTGTCAAATGAGGTGCCAGTCTCTTCCTGGATGGATAAGGCATCTATATCACCTCGCAAAGCTACAACCGGTCCTTCACCACCTTTAATGGTTGCAACCAGGCCGCCAGCCACCTGCTCAGTTTCAATCCCATATTTGTTCAACTCCTCAACGATGTATGCAATTGTATTTGTTTCATTAAAACATACTTCCGGGTGCATATGAAAATGACGACGCCACTCAATGATTTGATCACTAATTTGGTAAGCTTTATCAAGCATGGTGTACTCCTTGTTGCAAGAAATTAAATTGGGCAGGATCATGAAAAGAAGAAGTAAGTTAGCCGGAACAAACCCAGTTCTTTTTGTATTCAGCACATTAAAATTAATGTATTTTTTCACTTTGCCCTTTCAAGTGTTAATATATAAAAATGATTTTTCTTCTGGGGATTCAGAGGACATCAATTTACAAGTTATCTAAATTAATTTTCTTTTATCAAGTACCTCCATGCATCCGTTGAAAGACTCAAAACATGGTCCGCATAGCAATTTATAAACTAACATTCGCCCTTAAAACCTATCATAATAGTAAACCGAACGGCCAGCTCACAAGCCCCGTCGTGATTTTTCGTAACAAGCAAGGAACCCTCCGGGGTCTTGTGTAGCGACTTGTTGTGTTGATTTAATGATGTATATGGTTAAAGAATTCCTCTTTTGTAAGGAGCAGATGTTTTGACTCTTTTGCTTTTGGATCAATTGCCAATTCATCAAAGTCCATTGCTCCCTCAGCAATCCATGCTACTTTAAAAGTGCTTAATGGGACTTCAACTGGTCCAAGTGAATCCATTCTTCCATCATTTATGAAATCAACTGCGTTTTCTCTGTTAGGCCATACAGGTAATGCGGAGGTACCATCTTTAAAACCTAAAACAAATATTTTATCATGCACCATTGCTACCCATACATTCCCATCTTCTAATATTTCTTGAAAAAAATCACTCTCATTCATTATTTCTTATCTTTCATTTCTAGCAACAGGTATTAGCAGGACTCCTGTTTTGTGCAGTAAAACGGGAATCCTCATAACATAGAATGTCTAACTTAATAAAACACAACAAATCACACCTTAGAACAAGCAGGCTAATTCCGATTTTATCTGAAAAATAATTCTAACCTGAAAGTGTTTTGTATAAGGCTTCAAGGTTCATATTAAAGAAACCCGCCATGTGCTCTTCCGTTGGAATTTCAGGAAAACCCTTTGTTTCTTTAATTCGATTATGAACTCCTTCCAGATCCAGACCTTCCTTAATTGCCCCGCCTACAACATCTACCCACATCCGAATCATATCCCTCATTACTGGGAAGGCGCTTTTATCTGTAACATCTCCGTGACCCGGGATCACATAATCAACATCCATTTCACTGAGACGGTCAAGGGTTTTGATCCATTCATCCGGGAGAGCATTGATAAAGATGGGCATTTCTATGTTGACATTGTCAGAAGCAAAGAGAACCCTTTCTTCAGGAACATGAACCGCGAGCTGCCTGGGGGTATGACCCGGTGCCGAAAATATCTTTACCCTGTGGTCTCCAAGGAGCAGTGTTGCTTCTCCTTCAATTACAATTTCAGGCGGTTTGAAATAAAATGATTCATCAGGTTCGGGGCTCTCAGGCGACATCATCGAAAGTATACCTGTAAGTTCTTCCAATTTGGCATTTTTCAGGGCAATTGCTGTGTCCTCCGACGCTATAACAGTGCCGCCAAGATAACAACTCCCGCAATAATGATCGGTATGTGCTTCATTAATAATAACGTATTTCACAGGTGCATGTTTCTCAATCTCCAGTTTCCATTTCCTTGCCTCTGCCGGTACCATAGGCGTATCAATAACCACCGCTCCCTGTTTTGTCACAATAAAACTGGAATTGCATCCCTGGAATATTGTTTCTACATACACATTATCCGTTATCTGTTGCATATCACCCCCCTCTTTTCATTGAACTACAGTCTTCTAAAACCTTCCGCCAGTTCCCCAATACCTTCATTATCCAGTATTTTTATTTTTCGTCCGTCCAGTTCGATGAATCCCTGCTCCGACATCTTGGTCAGAATACGAGACAGCGTTTCAGGAATTGTACCCAGAAGACTCGCCAGCTGACCTTTGGTTATATTTAGCTCAAATTCACCAGTGCCCTGGTTTTGTTCACTCAAATATAAAAAGTGTTTAGCCAGCCTGCCTGGCACTTCCTTGAGAGACAGGTCATCTATCATGGATGTGAATCTTCTGAGTCTCATGGAAAGGACCGCGAGCATATTAAGAGCAATAGCGGGATTTTTTTCAATAAGAGAAATAAGTGAATCTCTCGGGAAAAATAATATCCGGCTTTTTTCCATGGTATCAGCTGACGCGGGGAACCGTTTTCCCGCGAAAACAGGGACTTCTCCAAACACTTCACCCGGACCGAATATATGGAGGATCTGTTCCCTGCCCTCTGGAGACAGTTTATACACCTTTATCCTGCCTGTGCCGACCACATAAAAACCATTGGCCTCTTCCCCTTCTGAAAAAATGTTTTCATCTTTTTTATAGAGATTTTCAGCTGCTATCATTGTGAGATCATTTATCTGATCCGGCGGAAGCCCTTCGAAGAAAGGAATAGATGATATTTGTTCAATGAATGGTTTCATAGTGTGTTGTGTGTTGCAGGTTGTCTGTTGTTTGTTGTGTGTTGTCGGTTGCCTGCCCACCGTAGCTTTCAGCGGAGGTGGGTCCTCTGTCCTCTGCCTGCCGCGCCGAAGCTTTTAACGGAGGCGGGTCATCTGGAACTTGGAACCTGGAATCTGGAATATTCCATAGCCTAAAATAATATTTGTAAGTACCATATAAGTCAATTAATTTACCCTTTATATCTAATCTGGAATATTGTATAAGATTTGATGGTAATATGACTATGAGTGAAAAAACATGTTTCGGCATTCTGGATAAAGTTTTTCCTGTCGGGAAGGAAGGATTGAGGGAGGTCCCGCAGGATTGCTTCGAGTGTGATGACCGGATGCCCTGTCTTAAAAAGGCAATTAATACAAAAGAAGGTTATAAAATGAGGAGTGACAACCTGGAGAGAATACCCCGGGAAGGCATAGTGGGAAGGATCAAGAGGTGGTCACAAAAAAAGGAACTCAGCAGACAGGCAAGAGAGAAAGATAAAAAATGACCGTTGATATAATATGCCCGGAATGTAATTTCACACAAAAGGTGCCTGAGGAGACCATACCCGATAACATGAGGTGGATAAGATGCCCCCGCTGCAATATGACGTTTGAGTATATATCCAGGGATGCTAAAAACAGTGAAAACCCATGGGATGATATATCGGGAGGTGGAAGCAGTTATATTAAGAGTCCTCATGAAATTGACGATACTGGATATTTCGCTGGCCTGTGGAGAACATTCAGATCTGTCCTGTTTTCACCGACAGCCTTTTTTGGAGGAATAAAAGAACCGGGTGGACTGAAAAATTCTATTGCCTTCGGCATCCTTTTTGGGTCAATTGGAGCAATGTTCAGTATTTTCTGGCGATTCTTTCTAATGCCCGAAGAGTTTGTCGATTTAATCAATGGAATTCCATGGCCGATATCGCTTAATCAGCTATTCATTACATTCATTATTATTTCTCCACTCATCGTCCTGTTGATGATATTTGTTACCGCAGTCATTCTGCACATTTTCCTTTTTATTTTAAGAGGCGCGAATAATGATTTCGAAGCCACCATAAAGGTATCAGCTTATATTAATACCGTGGAAATATTTTGCATTGTTCCCTATATTGGCGGACTTATCGGATTGGTCTGGAGTATTGTTATAGCTGTTATCGGGTTAAAGAAGATCCATGAAACATCCACTCTCAAGGCTTTATTTGCAGTATTGCTTCCCTTTTTCTTATTCTTTATCCTGGAATGGTCATTACGATTATCATATTATTTAATATCCTCTAAAATTTGAGATATTCTCATATCAAGCAAAGGAAGCCTGTTAATTGGAATCCACTATCAACTATAACAAGGTATTGAACGAGTCACAGCTTGAAGCGGTCATGACGCTGGACGGACCTGTCCAGGTTATCGCGGGGGCCGGCAGCGGAAAGACTCGTACTCTCATTTACAGAGTAGCCAGGCTTGTTGAATCGGGAGTTCCGCCCGAGAGTATTCTTCTTTTGACTTTTACCCGCAAAGCAGCCGGTGAGATGCTTGAAAGGGCCGCGGGTTTAACTGATGAACGATGCAGGAATGTGGCCGGAGGCACATTTCACTCGCTCGCTCACAGGGTTTTGAGAAGCAGTGCCGACCTTCTGGGCTATGACACATCCTTCACCATACTTGACAGGCAGGATATGGAAGAAGTGATAAAGGCCCTGATAAAGGAAAAACAATCTGATATAAATGGAATCAGATTTCCCAGAAAAGGAACAATCGCGTCTATTATAAGCAAGGCAGCCAACCTCGAAAGACCCGTAGAATGGCTCATGCTGGATGAATACAGCCAGTTCGTTGACCATACTGTCACCATAACAGAAATTTCAGAACTCTACGGTAAATATAAAAAGAAAAATCAGCTAATGGATTATGATGACCTCATCATCCTCTTCAGGCATCTTCTATCGAATAATGAAAACCTGCTGGATGATCTGAGTAAGAGATATACCCATATAATGGTTGATGAATACCAGGATACAAACGGAATTCAGGCTGATATTGTAAGGCTGCTTGCTTCAAAACACGGTAATATCATGATTGTGGGTGATGATTCACAATCAATCTATTCATTTAGAGGAGCGAACTACCGAAACATGTTTGAATTTTCAAATATATTCCCGGACGTAAAAACAATAAAGCTTGAACAGAATTACCGGTCAACTCAGCCCATACTATCTCTTACAAACGCGATAATGGATCAGGCAACAGAAAAATTCACCAAATGCCTGTACACAAAAAGAAAAGACGGAGAATTGCCAAGGGTAATCGATGTCGGTTCTGATCCTGAGCAGGCCATCTTTATTTCATCTACAATAAAGAAATACCTGGAAGAGGGTTTCACTTTAAAGGACATGGCCATTCTTTTCAGGGCAGCCCATCATTCATTTGAACTCGAACTGGAACTTGTAAGACAAAAAATCCCTTTTGTTAAGTTTGGCGGATTTAAATTTCTCGAATCTTCCCATATCAAGGACCTGCTAAGCCATTTAAGAGTTATCGTCAACAGGAATGATGCCATAAGCTGGGGAAGGATCCTTCGTCTGGTTAAAAATATCGGTCAGAAAAAAAGCCAGTCTATAATTGACTGGCTGAAGGACCAGCCCGCGGATTCATTTGACATAGCCGGATGGCCGGGTCTGGGTAAAAGTGATGAGGGTTTAAAGGCCTTGTCCAGCCTCCTTGTTAAACTGGCAGGAAAAAACATTAAACCAAAAAAAGCTGTTGAGCTTGTTTATGAGTATTATGATCCTGTGTTGAAGGAAAATTTCGATAATTTTCCTAAAAGACAGAAGGACCTGGAGCAGTTGATTCCTATGGCAGGCCGTTTCAGAAGCCTAAGATCATTTCTGGATGAACTCGTGCTTGAACCGCCGACAAGTAATATGGACCTTGAAATAGATTTTAAAGATGAATTTTTAACACTGTCAACGGTTCATTCAGCCAAAGGGCTGGAATGGTCCATTGTTTTTATAATATGGACCATGGAGGGTTATTTCCCTTCCGCGAAGGCACATTCAAGTGAAGAATCCATTGAAGAGGAAAGGCGTTTAATGTATGTTGCCTCCACAAGGGCAAAGGACAGGTTGATCATGTGCTACCCCGGCCAGGAATGCCTTCCACCCTGGCAGATGGCGGACATAGAATACAATACAGGATTATGTTCATTCATTAAAAATCTGCCTGAGGGCGTAATCGAGCATAAATCATCAAAACCTCCAAGGGCATTCCCGAAACCTGTATGGCAGGTAAAAAACCGCAGCTTTAAAAAGAAAAAAGAAAGCCTTTTCTCAAGCACAGATACAGATGATCGGGAAGGGCTTCGCCCTGGCGACAGAGTAAAACACCCCGCCTTCGGTAAAGGTGTTATCTCCAGGTTTGTGGACAGTAACAAGGTTGAAGTACTTTTCAGGGATGTTGGAAGAAAACTGCTGCATCTTGAACATACGACGTTGGAAAAGATGTGAGAACCAGGTTTAAGGTATAAGGTATACGGCCAGGATTTAATAACTATTGCAGAGTTCAAGGAGCCATGGGCAAAATGTTCAAGATTCAAAATTCAAGATTCAAGATTCAAAAGGTAGGTTGCCAGATTAAAGCCTTCAGTCTTATAGCCTAACAGACTGTTTTTCACTCGACCCCTCGAACCCTTGAAACCTCGGACCCTTTATTTAGGTTTTTCAACAATGACATACAAACAAGCACTAAAATATCTGTATGGTCTCCAAATATACGGTGTCAAATTTGGGCTTTCAAAAACTTCAAATTTAATGAAGGCCATGGGAAACCCCCATAAAGGCCAGAAATATATACATATTGCCGGCACAAACGGAAAAGGCTCTGTCGCTACCATGGTTGAATCGGTACTAATAAGATCAGGGCTTAAAGTCGGGTTTTATTCATCTCCCCACCTTGTAAGGTTCACAGAGCGCTTTCGTATCAACCGGAAAGAGATTAGCAAAAAAAAAGTATTAGAACTTACAAAGGAAATAAGGAGTATCATAAACCCGGATCATCCGCCGACATATTTTGAAGTGACTACTGCCATGGCCCTTGCCTACTTTGCCAGGGAAAATACGGATATAGCCATAATGGAGGTCGGCATGGGAGGAAGGCTGGACGCGACCAATATAATAAAACCCCTTGTCTCGGTAATAACGAATATTTCCCTTGAGCATCAATTTTTTCTTGGATCGACACTGCTTGAAATAGCCGGAGAAAAAGCAGGGATTATAAAAAAGGGTGTCAATACCATAACCGCCGCCACACAGCCGAAGGTTATCAGGTTATTCAGGGATATTTGTGCCGAAAGGGGGGCGCCTTTTTTCAGGATAGGAAAGGATATTACCTACCGCAGGACATCATCAGGGTTTAATTATTACGGGATTAAAAAAAGGGTAAAAGATATCCGTCTGACTTTAAAGGGAGAGTTTCAGAATAGAAACTGTGCTCTTGCCATAGGGATTCTTGAACTTCTGGGGAAAAAAGGTTACAAATTCAACCGGGAGGATATAAAGGCCGGTATAGAAGAAACAACCTGGCCCGGAAGAATTCAGGTCCTTTCGGAAAGTCCTTTAATAGTTGTTGATGGGGCACACAATCCCGATGCTGCCGGAGTCCTTGCAAAGACCGTTAAAAACAGTTTTACCTATGACAGGCTGATTCTTGTTCTCGGCATAATGGCAGACAAGGATATAAACAGTATTACAGGAGGACTGACATCCCTTGCTGATCATATTATTTGTTCAAGCCCTGAATATTTCAGGTCAGCCAGCCCGGAGGATTTATACAAAGTTGTTTCAGCACGGGGGAAAAAGACAGAAATAATAAAGACCCTGCCTGACGCGATTAACAGGGCAAAAAAGATAGCAGGGAAAAAAGACATGATACTTGTTACAGGGTCATTGTTTACTGTGGGTGAAGCACTTACAGCCATTGATCCGGTTAAGTATCGGTCAGATGGTGTTTGAGCAGTCGGGAATAATCCGCCGTCATCCCGATAAATCATGGCTATAGCGGGACAAGATCCCGACCCTGCTTTTAACTTTTATCGATAAGATTACTTTTACCGATTTAGCAATACGATACAGTCTCAGAGTCGAAATGACATAAAACGGAAATTATTTAAAGGTCTCAGATGACAACAAGCTGAAGGCAGGAGACATCCTATATCCAGAAAAATTAAAATATCGTCGTTTCTCATTACAATGTTTTGTCTGACACTTTCATGGTCAAGTGTCTTTGCCCAGAAAGGTTTGAGGAATATCCTTACCATTGATGAAGAATCCCAGGTAAAGATGAAGTATGATACCCTTAAAATTAAACCTAATGAAGGTATTGTCATCGCTAAGGGGGATGTCGTCCTTGAAAGTGGGACATTGATACTTCATGCTCAGGAAGTTGTTTATAATAAAAATACAAAGATAGCAGAAATATCAGGAGATATTCTTATTGAAACGGGCGGAGATACGATTTCAGGTGAAAGCGGTATTTTCAACATGGTCAAAAAGACAGGCGCGATAAATGATGCCCATCTATATCTAAGGGAAAACAATTATCATGTGGATGGGGAAAGGATAGAAAGCCTGGGGGAAAACCGTTATCTTGTAAAGAATTTCACACTTACTACCTGTGAAAGTCCCACACCGGAATGGAGCGTGACCGGATCTGAAATACGGGTCACAATAGAAGGATACGGGAAAATTAAGGGCGCCGCCTTCAGGATAAAGAATGTTCCCTTTTTCTATCTGCCTTACATGGTATTTTCCGCAAAAACAGAAAGACAGACCGGTTTACTTACACCCCAGGCCGGTTATTCGGACCGCAACGGCGCTGAACTGGAGATTCCTTTTTTCTGGGCCATATCAGATCATGCTGATGTCACCTTATATGAGCGCTACATATCCCGTCGAGGTTTTATGCAGGGTATTGAATTGCGCTATGTAAATCAAGTGGATTCAAAGGGGACCTTTAACTTTGATATCCTTTCAGACAGAATAGATGAAAAGAACATGAATGATCCTGATCAGCTTGAACTCAGTCCATTTAACCGGACTAACAGTGCCCGGTACTGGTTCCGGGGAAAAATGGAACAGGCGCTTTCATGGGGAGTAAAAGCCCGTATGGATGCCGATATAGTAAGTGACCAGGATTATTTTAAAGAATTTGAAACAGGGCTTTCCGGTTACAGCTACCGTCCTGATTATGAATCTGATTACGGCCGCCCGGTTGATGAAATCAACTCCCCCCTCAGGAAATCCGACTTGAGGTTAAGCCGTGACAGTGAGAATTACAGCTTCCAGGCATCATCCTCTTTCAGTCAGAGGCCCGAAGGCTTTATTGATGACACTACACCCCAATCACTCGCCGGATTTTATTATTCAATGCTGCCCGGGTTTATCAGGAAATCAGGCCTGTCCTTTTCATTGAACAGCGATTATGATTATATCTGGCGGGATTTTGGACAGAAAGGGCACAGTCTTTTAATTTCACCGGGCGTTTCATATCCGCTCTGGTTCGGTAGATACCTGCAGTTTGAACCGGAACTCAGGTATTCAAAGGATATGCAGTGGCTTGATAAAGACGGGGGGAACACAATCGATTATCAGTCCCGTGACGCCTATCAAATCCGGGCCAGGTTATCGACACTGCTCGAACGTATTTTTAATGTTGATATGGGACAAACCAAAAAATTAAAACATAAAATAATTCCCAACCTTTTATATGAATACAGGTCCCACAAGGACCAGGACCGTTATCAGCCCTGGTTTGAGTCCATTGACTCGGATGGGAACTCACATAGTGTAGCCTTCTCACTGGACAACATACTCGATGCCAAAAATATCGATGAAAAGGGAAATATAACATATTCTCAATGGGGAACATTCAGGGTTATTCAGGAATATGATATCCATGAATCAAGACGTGAAGAAAACCCCGGACAAAAAAAAGAACCCTTTGAACCCTTGACAGCTGTATTTACCTTTATGCCATTTAACCGGGTGGACTTGGACGCTGAGGTACAGTGGGACCATTATAAAGAGGATGTCACATTTGCCGACCTCGCGTTAAAACTGGATGTTGACAGGGCCGATGGAAAGACAGATATTTACAGGCTTGATTATGTTTATAATGATAACGGAAATAAGGGACTGAGCTACTATCTCAATATAAATGTTTTCAGAGGTTTTTCCATCGGAAGCGCCCTTCAAAGGGACATGGACCTGGGGCATGATATAGAAAAGAGTATGTGGGTGGAATACAGCACCCAGTGCTGGGGTATAAGGGTTGGAATGGAGAAATATGATGATGAATCCAGGATTATGCTGGGTTTTAACTTATCGGGATTTGGAAGTTAATATTTATTTGTAACTAAGGAGAAATATGTATTCAGTTATAATGGCAGGCGGTTCAGGTACGCGTTTCTGGCCCTACAGCCGGAAGGAAAGGCCCAAGCAGCTTCTTAATATCACGGGTAAAGGCCCGCTGGTGCTCGATACGTGTGACAGGCTCCAACCTCTTTCAAAAGATGAGGAGATAATTATTGTACTGGGAAAGGACCATTGTGAAGAGACCCGCAGCCTGTTAGCTGACAGACAGATTAATATCCTTGCTGAACCGGTAGGCAGGAATACTGCTCCCTGCATCGCTCTCGGGGCACTTTATGCCAGGCATCTGGGGTGTGACGGTCCTGTGGCTTTCCTCCCGGCAGACCACTATATAGGAAATGTTCCCGCATTTCTGGATTGCCTTGAGCATGCCGGGAAAGCCTGCGAATCAGGCGGAATAGTGACTCTGGGAATCATCCCCACGAGACCGGAAACAGGATATGGCTATATCCGGGGTTCACTTGATATCAACACCCTGCAGACAAACTCAGTATTTCCTGTTTCAGCCTTTGTTGAAAAACCGGACATTAATAAGGCTCTCGAATACATACAAAGCGGTGATTATTTCTGGAACGCCGGGATTTTTGTGGCAATGCCTGATACCATTTTAAATGAAACAGGGAACCTTTTACCGGAAACATACGATGCCTTGATGAAACTGGAACCATGCTTTGGTAAAGATTCTTTTGAAGATAAGCTTAACGAGGTTTATTCTGATATCGAGTCAATTTCCTTTGATTACGGTATTATGGAAAAGACGGATGTTGATGTCTCGGTGGTTCCCTGCGAATGCGGGTGGAGTGATGTGGGATCATGGGAATCACTTTATGAGTTGCGCTCAGAGGAGCATGACAACAACAAAAATCTTGAGGATGGAGATACTCTCCTTGTGGATTGTGAAAACAGTTATGTGGCAGGCATGGGGAATAGATTGGTAACCTGTCTTGGTCTTAAGGACTGTATAGTAATAGACAGAGAAGACGCCCTTCTTGTAACGCACATGAAGAAATCCCAGGACATAAGGAAAATAGTTGATGAACTGAAAAGAAAAAAAAGAGAGGAATTACTTTGAATCCGGCCATCTTCAGGGAATATGACATTCGTGGAAAATACCCAGATGATCTTAACAGGGAAACAGCACATGATCTTGGGATAGCCCTGGGAACCTATTATCATCAAAAGGGAGCTGAAAGAATATCACTCGGTCATGACTGCCGCTTGAGCTATCCTGTTTTAAAGGAAGCACTTATAAGCGGTCTTATGGAATCAGGAATAACGGTTACTGATATCGGGATGGTTCCAACACCCCTCCTCTATTTCTCAATAGTGGAATTGAAACTTGACGGGGGAATACAGATAACAGGCAGCCATAATCCTCCTGAATATAATGGTTTTAAAATCTGTCTGGGGAAATCGACAATATATGGTGAAGAGATTCAGAAAATCAGGCATATCCTTGAAAATGATGATTTCAAAAAGGGGGATGGCTCTCTTGAAAAGGCGGATATAATAGCACCCTACCTTGATTATCTATCGGAAAATATCAACCCCGGAGGTATCAAAAGAAAGGTTGTTATAGACGCTGGTAACGGTGTCGGAGGGCTTGTAGCCCCGGAGGTCTACAGGTCCATGGGTGTTGAAGTTGATACGCTTTTCTGTGAACCGGACGGTAATTTCCCAAACCATCATCCTGACCCGACAATACCGGAAAACCTTGTACACCTTAAAAAACGGGTTGAAGAAATTTCCGCGGACCTGGGAATAGCCTTCGACGGTGACGCTGACAGGATAGGAGTTATTGATAAGGAAGGAAGTATAATATGGGGTGATCAATTGATGATCATCTTTTCCAGAGATATATTAAGCAGTAATCAGGGAGCTTCTATCATAGGTGAAGTTAAATGCTCACAGGTCCTTTATGATGACATAAAAAATCAGGGCGGCAAGCCCATAATGTGGAAAGCCGGGCACTCCCTGATAAAAAGCAAGATGAAGGAATCAGGGGCTCTGTTTGCCGGTGAGATGAGCGGACACCTGTTCTTCGCGGACAGATACTTCGGTTTTGATGACGCTGTCTATGCCGGGGCAAGACTCCTTGAAATTCTGACAACACAGGATAAAAGTGTAAGGGAGCTTCTTTCAGGCATTCCGGAAATGGTTAACACGCCTGAAATACGCATGGACTGCCCGGACGACAAAAAATTCGGGATTGTTAAAAAGTTAGTTGAAGAGTTTAAGAAGGAATATGAAGTCATTGACGTGGACGGGGCCAGGGTACTGTTTGATGGCGGTTGGGGACTTATAAGATCATCAAATACACAACCTGTCCTTGTACTCAGGTTTGAAGCAGTCAATGAGGAAAGTCTTGAAGAGATCCGATCGATTTTTATGGAAAAGCTTGAGAAGGCTTTTTAATTTTCAATCAATGACTGGGAACCTGATTTCTATATTTGAAAAGGATCATATTTTTTTACTCAAAGAGTTTCAATATTTCCTCAAGTTGCGCAGTTGCTTTTCCATACTTTAGAGGAAAATAATAAGTTAGTTGTTTTTATACATTTTATTGCTGGATTCCCCGGTCAAGCCGGGGAATGACAGTCTTCAAACATATTCAATTATTCGTCATTCCCTGGCTTTCTTGACCGGGGAATCCAGTTTTTTATTGAAATGAAAGAATTAAGTTAACGAAAATTAATATTTTTTTAAATACACTATAAGAGAATAAGAGGTTTTATAGACATGACAAATGAAACAAGAGTACGTTTTGCTCCCAGTCCCACAGGCTACCTGCATGTGGGAGGCGCGCTCACCGCTGCATATAACTGGCTGTTTACTAAAAAAACAGGGGGCACATTTATTCTAAGAATAGAAGATACTGATGCTGAAAGATCAACGGATGACGCTATTAAAGGAATCCTTGACGGGCTTGAATGGCTTGGCCTTGATTGGGATGAGGGCCCTTTTTTCCAGTCAAATTTTATTGACGAACATATTGTTGCAGCAAAAAAACTGCTTGAATCAAGCAATGCCTACAAGTGTTTTTGCACAAAAGAAGAACTTGATAAAAAAAGAGAAGAGGCTACAAAGAATAAGTCAGACATGAAGTATGACGGCACATGCCGCAATCTTTCTCCAGAGGTGATTGCGGAAAAGGAGGAGGCGGGAGTTCCTTATACAGTTCGTTTGAAGGTTCCACGTGAAGCCGGTGCTGTAAAATTTAAAGATGAAGTTTGCGGTTTTATTGAAAAAAGATATGAAGATATCGAAGATTTTATAATAGTGCGCTCAAACGGGCAGCCTCTTTATATTCTTTCAAACGCAGTTGATGACATACGGGACAGGATCACACATATAATCCGCGGTCAAGACGGCCTGGCAAACACTCCCAAGCAGATTCTTATTTATGATGCCCTTGGAGCTCCAATACCGATATTTGCTCATATTTCGCTGACCCTGGACACAAAAAAGGCAAAAATATCAAAGCGTAAACACGGGGAGCAGGTGACTGTGCATTTCTACAGGGAACATGGGTTTATTCCCTGGGCCTTTGTAAACTTCCTGGTGCTCCTGGGATGGTCAACCTCTGAATCAAGAGAGATCTTTTCAAAGGAAGAGCTGATCAATGAATTTTCTTTACAGGGTCTAAACAAATCCAATTCTGTGTTTGATATCAGGAAAGACGACCCCAAGTTTTTCACAGACCCAAAGGCTATAAGCATTAATTCACATTATATAAAAAATATGCCCGTGGAAGAACTTGTCCCATATGTAAAGACAGAATTCGAAAAAGAGGACATCTGGGATGATGTATATGAAGGGAGCAAGCAAGAGTGGTTTAATGAAGCCCTAAACCTTTTACGGGAAAGATACCACTATACAACGGATTTTATCACGCTTGGCAGGGCTTTCTTTGCGGATGAATTTACCTTTGATGAAAAGGCCGTGAAAAAAAACCTGGCAAAACATGACATCCTGAAGACCATGCTCCCTGAACTGGCGGATCATTTTTCAGCCATGGATGGTTTTGAGGAAAATGAAATTGAAGAAAAAATGAGAAAAATGATTGAAGAAAAAAATGTCAAGGCGGGAATATTGATAAACGGTGTAAGAACCGCGGTCACCGGACAGGCTGTCGGACCCGGCATTTTTGAACTATTGGCCATCCTTGGAAAGGAAAGAGTAATAGAACGTCTCAGGATTGTCGGGGAAGTGTATTGAAGAGAGAGGGTTCAAGGATCCGAGGGGGCAAGGGTTTTAAAAACCCGGTGCTTCTTATTTTTTGCGTGTATTGATGAGTAGCTATATTTGTTATTCCGACTGAAAGGAGATATCTTATAATCTTGCAAGCTAACAGGAGACCTCTTGGCTCTTACAATTGAGACGATAAAATGGAAAGATTTTTAGTTATACTGTTTTCAGCAGCTGTTGGGACCGGTTTTTTCATATGGTTTTCCCGGGCTGTTAAAAAAAAGCCATCCATGCGCGAATATATCATGTCACACCAGTGGCTGCTTCACCCGAATTCCATCTGCTACTGGCGAACAGCCATGGCAATCCTGGGATTTGTTCTCTATTTTTATACCCCGTACCATGCCATTGCCATATTTATCTTTACGTTCGCTGCTATCCTTGATGGTGCGGACGGCGTTGTGGCAAGGGAGTGCAATTTAGGGTCAAGCTGGGGAGAATGGCTGGACCCCATGTGTGATAAACTGACCTATCTGCCGCCATTGATTGGATTTGCCTATGCCGGCATTCTTTCAATAAAATTGGTCTGGGCCCTGATAATTATTGAATTTGTGGGCCAGTTCTTTGCCCGGAAGATTCTGGACCGGCTAAGGCGATCCGGGGCGGCCAATAATTTTGGCAAGATAAAGGCCATTATCTGCTTCGGCCTGGTTATTCTGTGTGCGTTGATGGATATAAAACCGGGACTGATCAACATTACAGACAGTGTCCTCATGGCCTGTATTGTCCTTTCATCGGCATCAATTGTTTTTAAGTTTATCCCCAACCGTCTCTATGCGGATATCCTTTCCGGGCTCAATTTCATTTGCGGTGTTATCAGCCTTGTTTTGACCCATCAGCATCATTTTGTCTGGGCCATCTGCATCATCATCGTGGGGCAGCTGTTTGACCTGTTTGACGGACGCATGGCATTAAAACATGGCGGAACCAGGTATGGACCATACCTGGATGATATTGCTGATTTTGTCAGCTTTGGCCTGGCACCGGCTTATGTGATTGTGAAAAAAGGCGGTTCCCTGGCATGGTTTGTCGGGGGGTTTTATATTATTGGTGTTGCCTTCCGTCTCATCCGGTTCGTTGCAAAGGATAAAAAACGGACTGATCTGCCCGGGGGCATATTCAACGGGCTTCCCAGTCCTGCGGGGGCCTTGATCGTCCTGGGCGCGTCCCTTGTGGCAACACCGGGCATATTATGGGTGCTGACCGGGACCTCTGTTGCATTTATGGCAAGTCATATCCGGTTTGCCCATTTTGGACGGGTCATTCTCAGGCAGATTCCCAAACCTGTTTTTTTTGTCATCAGTGCGGCAATTATTATTACCATCTCTTTTATTTTAAAAACAAAAAGCGTCCAGATGTTTGGATATCTGATCCTGGGTTCGGTTTTGGTCTATATAGTAACAGGCATTATACAGGGGAAAAAGTTTTCCTTATCAGCTCTCAATATATAACGCACCTAAATATAGCAGAGAGGGACGTCCCAGTTTAACATAACCTAACAGGCTGTTTTACGGTCACCTCACACCTTAAACCGCAGACCTTAAACCTCGTCTTTACCCCACACATCCCAGGCTGGGGTCCTGTACCACGATGGTCCGCCGCCGCCGCTTCTTTTTGACCTGGCACATCATGGTTTTGTAGGTCGGGAAGCCGGAAATTGGATCAAATTGCTCAAGGTCGGTTAAGACATTTACATTGGCTTTTTTCCAGGAGTCTGTGCCCTGGGGGCCTCCCCCGCCCACCGGCGCATAGACATATCCTTCCATAATGTTCCCGGTGATGTCAGCCCTCATTTCTACAAAGCCGCGGGCGGTTTTAACAACTACCGGATCGCCTGTTTCAATATTTCTGTCCCTGGCGTCCTTGTGGTTCATCTGGACCATGGGATGAGGATATTTTTTAATGAAGTCGGGAATGGCCCGCAAACAGGATTTCATGTCCGGTTTAAAAGGACCTGTGCCAAGGATCAAGGGAAACCGTTTGACCATTTTTGGCTTGCTTACGGGGGTTTCAAAGGATTCCTCATACTTTGGGAGGCCGTCATACCCCATATCCTCTAAAATCATGGATTTGATTTCAAATTTTCCGGATGGAGTTTCAAACCCGGGCCGGCCGTCCTTTCTGAGCAGACCGGTCTCCCATTTCCTGTATACCATGGGCTCGGATTCTTTTCGGACAGTAAACCTTGGTGCCTGTTCGAGATCCGCTCTGACAATGCCCGTGCCTTTAAGCACACGGTCAAGAAGGTCCATCTCCGTGGCAGGGAAGTTGTTTCCGTATCCCAGTTTTTGGGCGAGTTCGGTTAGAATGGTAAAGCAGGGTTTGCTGTCACCAACAGGTTCGATCATTTTTTCCCGTAACCGGATGGCATTACCATAAAAGCAGTAGGAAGACTGCTCAAAGGCGGTGGCGGCAGGCAGAACAATATCGGCCCAGGCCGCGTCCCGGGTGAACTGCAGGTCTATTGAGACCATGAAATCCAGTTCACCAAAGGCCTTCTGCCATAATATCGGGTCCGGCAGTGAGGTAAGGATGGAGGCTCCCATGACAATGAGTCCATGTATCTTATAGGGATCCGAATGCAGAATCGCCCTTGGCAGGCGGTTGGCATGGGGTTCCCCTCCGCAGAAATAAGAATACAGGGGGAAATGGCCATTAGCTATGGATTTGTCATATCCCGGGGTTGCAATCTGGTGATCCCTGTTCAATTGAATCTGGTTTTCACGCCGGACAAAGCAGCGGCCGCCCTCCACATCCAGTTGTCCTGCAAGGGCCCAGAGCACCATCACGGCCCGGATGTTCTGCACCCCTGATTTAGTATATTCAAGCCCTGTGTACATCACGTAGCTTGCGCCTTCGGCATCAGCAATTTCCTCGGCCAGTTCCAGAATGACCTCTTCGGGAATCCCTGTAATGTTTGAAACCCTTTCCGGTGTAAAATCTTTGACATACTCTTCAAACTCTTCATACCCCAGGACCCAGTCCTCCACAAATGCCTCATCCACCCATCCCTCCCGGATCAGGATATGGGAAAGCCCCAGTGCCAGGGCCCCGTCAGTACCTGGCCTGATCGGCACCCAGAGGCTTCCCGGCAGTTTTGCCGATGCGGTCTGCCTGGGATCAATTACGATGATCCGGGCGCCTTCATTGGCGGCCCTAGCAATGCGGTGGAACATTTCCGGCGGGGTGGAAGTGGATGGATCAGTCCCCCAGACAACGATTAAGTCCGAATTGTCAACATCGGAAAACATGTCGATATGCAGGCAACCCATGGTAACCTGGGGCGCCAGAACCCCGAGGGAGGTGTAGCAAGGTGCTCCCACTCCGAATGTATTGGGTGAGCCAAAAGGAAAGAGGATGCTGGAAGCCAGATAAATCTGGGAACCGCCCAGCTGGAAGGCATCTTTAAAAGCCCGTTCATAAGTGCCGGTACCAGCGTAGAACCCCAGAGATTCAGGGCCATGGGCAGCCTTTATCGCCTCCATTTTTTCGGCAATGATTTCAAAGGCCTCGTCCCAGGAAACGGGCTCAAAATCGAGTTTCCCCTTGGGGCCTTTCCGTTTCAGGGGCTGTTTAATCCGGCTGTCCGAATAGATGATCTGCCTGGCACTGGCAGCCATGGGGCAGAGTGCGTTTCCCATGGGGGCTTCCGGATCCGGAGTGAGTCTGTCGATTTTTTCCTGGTCGTCAAAATGAACGATCACTCCGCAGCCGGGGCTGTGAAAACATAATCCGCAAATTCCCTGTTTCTCTCTTTTCAAACCAAGCCACTCCTTTTAACTCAGATTTTACAGTAGACATCTACTGCAAAATCTGGGTTTAACCCTGTCTCCTTTGGGCTATAACGAACTGGGAGGTAATGTGCTCCCAGAGATTCTGTGTTTTTCTGATTTTCCATTGAACCCGCCCGGTTTCCTGGATACTAAATCCCGGGGAAAAGATTCTATTGCCGTCCTGGAGTATGCCGCACACATTATCCATTCCAAAGCCTTTGAAAGGCCCTTCATTCCTTCCACCCAGCCAGAGATTCGGACTGCTGACAGTTTCATCCCAGGTAAAGGGGTCTGAAAAGAGAAACCGGGCATTTGTCTTTTCCATGACCCGGTTGGCCTCTGAAAAGTGTAAAGAGGGATCAGGCACTTTTTCCAGAATGTTCACCGAACTCGCCGTTGCAAAGCAGTCCGAACGGAAAGGCAGGGCCATGGCATCGGCCACAATGAACTCAGCGTTTTCAAACTTAAAGTCCGGGTCCAGTATGCTGGACCTCTTTTCTGTAATCTCCCCTTCCAATATCAAATCAAATTCCAGGCGTCTTTGAGTCATCAGGTCCCGGGCGGCCCTGATAAAGGAAAGGGAGGTGTCGATACCCACAGCCCTGTCGTGGGTCTTGGTCAATTCAAAGGTAAGCCTTCCCACTGCGCAGCCGATATCCAGGGCCCAGCCCTCCCTGGTGCTGAAAGCGGTTGCCCATTTTTTATAGGCGTCCGTTGCATCGGGGCCGTTGAAAAATTCAGAATAATGGCTCCACAAATAGGATGAACGCATGGAAAATGAGCCGTATCCGGCACCATCCCGGGTTATGTGCAAGGTCTTTTCCGGCACAACCACGGCAATACCCTCATTAATATCATATTGTCTGCCGCAGTCCGGGCAGTTCAGCTGACCCTCTATGATTTCTTCATCAGTTTCCCTTTGGATATCCACAGTCAGCGGGATTTCTGTATCAGAGTCTTTATCCAAGCATTCCGGGCAAATCAGCTCTTCAACCAGCCATTTTTTCATATCCGCTCCTTCTTTATACTTCGGTCGCAAGAATTATCTTATCAAATTAATCACACTTAACGGATTTGGCAATAGCCAAATCCATTATCAAATCTATTAATAGATCATGATAGTAAAACCTTCTTCAATGGCTATAGGACAGTATATATGGTAAATCCATCATACAGATTTTCAGTATCCATCGGGATAACTACATAGCTTATCAAAAATATTTTGACAAGTGACCCCTCTTTTGTAGGATACAGCAAAAGATAAAATAAAGGACAGACCTAATGAATGATAAACTGATAGTCACACCGGATGAGGATCTTATAGCGGAACTCTCGAAAGAATTTAAAAAGGCAGAGTCCAAGCCCGGAGCCCTTTATGTGGATGGGCATATTGACCTCCCCTATTACATGATGAACAGCGCACCTGAAAAAACATTTGATGACCTGGACCAGGGGCCTGTCACACCCCAAACCGTAAGGGAGTCAGGGATAAGGCTGTTTACCACGGCCATTTATTGCCTGGATATGTATAATGGTGAAAAAGCATTTACACATTTTCAGCAAAACCTGGATTACACAAAGAAAATTCTTGAAAATGTGAGCAGGATTAGAAGTAAAAAAGAACTTGAAGAACTGAAAAACAACAAAGAGGCAATCGGCACTATTTTCCTCCTGAAAAACGCGGATGTGCTGTCAGGCAATAACAGCCTGCTCCTGTCCTTGCGGGGCCAGGGTATATATATTGTTGGACTTACCCATGCCGGTACAAACCGTCTTGCCGATGGTAATTCCATTCAGCATTCTGACGGGATCACACCGGAAGGAAGGGATGTGATCCGTGGGCTCCTGGACAACAATATACTGATTGATGCAGCACATTTGCACCCATCCTGTTTCTGGAAACTCATGGATATTGTTGAAACACCCTGTGTTTCATCCTGCACAGGCATTAAGGAAAGATGCAACATTCCGGGAAATCTTGACCTGGAACAGGCAAAACAAATATTTGAACGGGAAGGGCTTGTGGGAATTACGTTCAATTCCGAGATGCTTTCAATGGATGGAGAAGCAGAAATTGAAGATATATTTATACATATAGATACTGTTGTTCAGAAATTCGGGCCTGATTTTGTTGCCCTGGGATCTGATTTCTGCGGCTTTGATAAATTCATTAAAGATATGGAAGACCTAACCGGGATCAGTAACCTGGAGAAGATCATGTCGGGTCATGGTTATAAAATAGAAGACATGGAAAAGATACTGGGACTCAACTGGCTCAGGATTTATGAGAGATTGCTGTAAAGACTAAACTACCCTCGCCTTGAAGGTGAGGGATTCAAAAGCAAGTTGATTAAAATCAACTACTTTAAAATAACAATTTGACGTCACTCTGATACCATATCAATTAAAAGGTCGCGTTATGACGAGTGAAACAAGACCGTCCAAATCCGTCATTCCCGCGAAAGCGGGAATCCATTTTTTTCTCGTTTGCTCTAGTGTTTATATATTCCCGGATTTCTCGACCAGCATGTTGAGCCAACAATATCGTCAAATTAAGTCTTTATGGATTCCGCGATCAAGTCGCGGAATGACAAGTCACTACGCGACAAAATATTTTCTTCGTCTTAAGGGGAGTGGTTTCAACCATCCCCGAAAGAGACACCAAAATTGTTTCACATTAACGTAATCGAGTTATGTCATTTCGACTCCCACATGAAGCCAACGGGAGGAGAAATATTAATAGTTTCATATCCATAAAGATCTCTCCCGGTGGTCGAGATGACAACAATTTAATGTTGATGTGACACTAGACTTCGAGGACCATATCCATACCAACTACAAAACATTCCAGATCAACTCCTCTTTCATCAATCATCTCCCGGCAATGATTAACAATCACATCCGCTTGATCATCCGTCCTGCCCTGGTTTAAATGAAAAAGGCCGAACCTTTTAACACCTGCTTTTATAGCAAGATCAAGCGCATCGGTATAGCGTGAGTGGCCCCATTGTATAACCGATGTATACTCTTCAGGTGTATATTCAGCATCATGGATCAAAAGGTCTGCCCCCTTGCAAAACTCGATATAATCATTAAACAGCAGGCCTCCCTGGTGCTGGTATCCCAGTTCATTATCTGTTAAAAAAATAAAATCTTTACCATTTTCAGAAAACCTGAACCCATTCCCTTTATTAGGATGGCTCAGGGGAACCGGAGTAATTGTCACAGAGCCTATATTAAAAGACATGGGGCAATCCGGAATATAAGTTATTTGAGCTTTAATATCTGAATATCCTACGGGGAAATTGGGTGGGGACATTACTTTGCCAAGCATTGTCTTTATAAATTCCTGTGCAAAGGGACATCCCTGCATATTTATTTTAAAATTTTTATTATAAATTGGTTTAAAAAATGGAAAACCCATGAGATGATCCCAGTGGGCATGAGTAAAGAGCATGTCAAAGGAATAGCGCTTTTCATTTATCAGATCAATGCCAAGTCTTCGAATGCCGGTACCTGCATCTACAATGATACAATCACCATCTCCAGACCTGATTTCCAGACAGGTTGTATCACCGCCATATTTTATATAGTCCCTTCCTGAGACAGGAATGGACCCTCTAGAACCCCAGCATTTTATACGCATCTTCAGGCCACTATACCCTTTCATTGTTATTCTAACTTATTTTTAATATAACTTTAACAAACAGGCATAGTCAAGATCAATTTGCCAGCAATATTAAGTATTCAAACCCTTTGAATCATCCCACAACTGACAGAAGGCCGCTCTCTCGGATGAGAGACAGGCCTTTTTTACTGACCATTTTAGTGAGATCGGCGCGATAAATGTTGTGACAAATGCCATTAATACGAGGCCGGAGAATTGATCCGGCGTCAGTAACGGTTGACTTATAATATCCTGAGCCAGGAGTTTATCACTCATTTCAATGACAACAGTTGCGACAACAAGTTCTGCAGCACCTCGACCATTCATTCCGAATCCGATGATAGCTGATTCCCAGAAATTATACTTAAACAGAGCCGCGCCCAGGCCGCAGCCTACCAGCTTTCCAAGAATACCCGTAAGTATCAGCGCGAAAGCAAACAGGAAAAAGGACGGATTCAGGGAAATATGCAAATGAAAAGATAATGAAGCAAAAAATATGGGAACCAGAAAGCCATAGCTTATACCGTACAATCTATCATTAATAACTTCATAAACCTTATCGTCCATTATCTCTCTTCTTACAAACTGTCCTGCCAGAAAAGCACCGATCACATGATGCAATCCGGCAAGTTCTGCCAGGTAGGACATTACAAGAGCAGCGACCATCGCGAATGTAAAGGCCTTACCTCCCTTGTCTGTAAGGTGTTTTGTAAATCTGGGCATGATGAATTCACCCAGCAGGATTGTAACACCAAAGAATAGAATTACTTTGCCAAGTATAATGGAAACACTTGCTATATCAACACTGCCTGTCTTGGCCAGGTTAAGTACTGTTGCCAGAGCTATCAGTGATAATATGTTATCAACAATAGCCGCTCCGATAATCACATGCCCTACCTCGCTTTTGTTTATTCTCATGGAATGCAGAATAACAACCTGGACAGCAATGGCCGTAATTGATACGCCCATGCCTATAACAAGCGCCTGGTAGAGTGTTGCATCGAATGCCTTTGCCAGGATAAATCCTGAAGCGTAAGGTAATACAAAACCAAAAAGGGCCACTCCAAGAGAAGGCCAGATATGCTCAAGAAGCTCTTTAGGATCCATCTCCATTCCTGAATGGAACATTACGAAGAAGATACCAAGCTCTGCCAGTATCTCAATTGTAGGAGAAGCAATTACAATACCCAGGAGCGGCGGACCGAGGATAATTCCGCCAAGGAGTTCACCAAGCATGGCAGGAAGTCCAAAATTAGAAAAAACAATTCCGAGAATCCATGCTACACTGAGGATAAGAAGAAGGTTTATTAAAATATCTGGTGTAATCATAGAAGAGCCTCATTCATTTGCTAATATCTCTCGAAGACAGGCAAATAAGTTTGAAAGCGTCAGGGGCACATAAATGTCTATTCCCTACAGCCGGTGATGGGCTGTAAATAATTGAAATTTTGAACCGAAGTATCATTGGCTGCAACAAATAATTGATTACTTATTTTAGAAGTAAAACTTTAAAAATGTTACCAGATTAAGTATAGTGATGCAATTTAATTATCACTGATCCACCATCAGGATGTTGTCTGTTAACAACCTGCTGATGTCCGGATAATGCAACTTTTATTTCCACATCACAGCCGGTGTATAATGAAAAAGGGAAACAGGTTTAAAAAAAGCAGCAAAAGCGTTAAGAAACTATTTGAAAAAGTGGCTTTTTCCTATGATCTTCAAAACAGTGTCCTTTCCATGGGGAGAGATGTCGCCTGGAGAAAAAAGCTGGCTGCCGAACTTGAAATTCCTATTGATGGTCTTATACTGGATGCGGCAACAGGCACAGCGGAAGTAGCTCTGGAGATAAGCACACAGCGCCCCGGATGTAAAATTATAGGGCTTGATTTCTCTTTTTCCATGCTTGAATTAGGCATCAAGAAGATCAGGTCCGCCGCAGGAAAGAAAAGAGTAGCTCTTTCAGCAGGGGACATCTGTCATCTGCCTTTTAAAGACAACCTGTTCGATGCTGTGACCATCTCTTTCGGAATAAGGAACGTCGATGACAGGAAGAAAGGAATACTTGAGTTCAACCGGGTGCTCAAACCGGGAGGGCTTTTGTTTATCATGGAATTCGCCTATCCTGACAACCGGTTCCTAAAACCTTTCTATTCTTTTTATTTCAGGTATATCATGCCGCCCCTGGGGAATATCATTTCCTTGACACCGGGGGCCTATAATTACCTGGTTGAGTCAGTCGATAGCTTTCCATCTCCAGAGGATTTTGTCAGAGAGCTGGGTTCTCTGGGTTTCAAACAACTTGAAACATTTGATCTTACTTTCGGCATAGCAAGAATTTACAGAGGATTAAAATGAAAATTGACCGGCCTGAGAAAGTAGGGGATACGAGGCAATGCACTTGATTTCTTCAATAGATCAAGTTACTACCATATTACATTACTGATAGTTACGGACACAGGCACTGCTGAATGTTTTTACCAATGCAGGAAATTTTTAGATACGGGAGACTGGTGAACAGATCCATAAAAATTTTCTCACAAGCTAATCCTTCAGGAAGATAAGGGGCCTGATCATGGCATCAATCACACGATATTTAAAGCGGGTCAAATGGTATCAATGGATTTTATCCGCGCTTTTTTTTACCTATTTAATCTACATAGCTTTATCCTACCTTTACCTTCCTGGCAAATTAAAGAGTATTACAGCTACTGATGTTTCGGCGTTGATCGGACGTGACATCTCCGTTGAGAAGTATGAATTTAATCCTTTTATCTTATCGCTAAAAATCAACAGGCTTTCCATTCCTGACAAACCTGATAATCCCCTGGCATCATGGGACCAGCTTCTGATAAATATCAGCTTCTGGAAATCTCTTTTTTCATGGGGGATCGTTCTGGATGAATTGAAGCTGGATAGTCCGGAAGTAAACATTATTAAACATAAAACAGGATTTAATTTCAGCGATATTATTGACAGACTCTCAAATCCCCAACCACAGAATGACACCAGCAGTACTGAGCCTGCTGATAACGCTTCAATTGCACTTGAAATATTTAATACATCAATAAATAAAGGTGCTGTCAGGTATTCAGATTTAAGCGGAAAGATTCCTGCCCAGCTAACCCTTCATGAAATAACAATTGTTATAAAAGAATTATATATCGCGACAGGTGATAAACATTTAAACCCCTTCAACTTTAACGCCAATATTCCAGGTGGCGGTCAATTACTGCTAAATGGTAATTACCGGATTGATCCGCTCCATGTAGAAAGTGATATTAATGCCAGCGGAATTAATCTAACTACATTTAGCGGGTTTCTTGAAAATATTGTTCCGGTAAAGATTAACAAGGGGAAATTATTCTTCAGTACAACTATCCTGGCAAAAATGGAGAAAGAACTCCATATGAACCTGGACAAAGGGAAACTTTCTGTCAATGAGCTTTTGCTTGACGATGACGTCCCTGATCCTTCCATGCTGACAGCCAATGATATAAGTGTTAATGAACTCAGCATGGACCTTATCGACAAGAAGATAACTATTGAAAATGTGATTTTTGATAGTATTACAACCAACCAGTGGATAGATGAACAGGGGAATATCAGATATGAAAAACTTATCCCTGAACAGAGCACTGACAATACTTCAGAAATCAGGGGAACATCTGTCAATAATAAAGAGGCTGATGCGCCATGGGACATACTGATAAAACAGGTTTCTCTTAAAAACAGCACCGTAAATCTTGAAGACAGGAATGAAAATATTATACAGGGACATTCATTATCCGGCATCAATTTTGATATTAGGGATTTCACATTAACTCCTGACAGTAAAACATTGATACAATTGGGGGCTGTCCTTGATGAAAAAGGAAAAATTTCTGTTGATGGCAGCATTGTCCTTTCCCCACTTACCATGGACCTAAATTACAAGCTTGAAGAGATAATGCTGCGGCCTTTTTCGGAATATCTTGAAGCAACATCATATTTAAAATTGGAAACTGGAGAACTTTCAGTTGATGGGGATCTGTCAATCAGTGGTAAAGCAACCACTTCTATCAATGCAGCAGCGGCATTGGGGCTGAATGACTTTGAAATGAAAGATACCCGTTCAGATACTACTGTATTGAGTTTCAAGGCATTGAGCCTTGATGATATTAAGGCAGAAGTTGATAAAAAGAGTGTTTCAGTGACTTCTGTAAATCTTTTAAAACCTGAACTGTTTCTTGAAATGTCAGAACATAAGGAGATTAACCTTTCGAACCTTTTTAAAGCTCAAAAATCTGAAACCAAAACAACATCACCCCCTGAAAAAACAGAAGACTCAAATGCCTGGGTATTTCGCGTTGATGAAATCAGGTTTGAGGAAGGAACAGCATACTACTCTGATAAAAGTGTTAAGCCTCTATATAAAACCGGTTTATACAACATGGCATTTACCATTAATGGAATTGGGTCAGATATGAAAAGCACCGCTCCTTTTTCCTTTAAGACTGATATAGACAAATACGCTCCTTTCACTATCAAAGGAAATCTTGATCCCCTCGACAGACAGCCGGGTTTTGAGTTCACAAGCATGCTGAAAGGGCTGGAAATGCCTCATCTGTCCCCCTATTCCGCTAAATTTATTGGAAACAATCTTAAAAGCGGAAAACTGGACCTTAAACTTGACTACAGCCTGCACGGCCGCAAA
This sequence comes from Thermodesulfobacteriota bacterium, assembly GCA_042573485.1. Lineage (GTDB taxonomy): Bacteria > Desulfobacterota > DSM-4660 > Desulfatiglandales > HGW-15 > JAAZBV01. Next base: position 50,680 of record JBHPCX010000008.1, read on the forward strand.
TTAAAAGGGAATAACAATATTGTTGCAAAAAACCTTTACCTGGGAGAAAAAGTGCCGGTAAAACCGGTAATCAACGCACCGGTTGGATTGGGCCTGGCACTTATGCGTGATATCAGCGGAGTGATTGATCTTGACCTGGGAATTTCAGGTGACCTTGATGATCCGGGTTTCAGCGTCTCAGGAATAATCATCAAAACAATTGTGAATATTTTTGTTAAGGCAGCTGCATCCCCCTTTAAACTTTTAGGTGCCCTGATACCAGGCGGAAATAAAGATCTTGGTGAAATAGTTTTTGATCCCGGAGTCTCGAAACTGAACCCGGAAAATAAAGATCGGCTTGACAAGCTTGCAGCCGCCCTGGAAAAGAGACCTCAGCTTGCACTCAATATTAAGGGAACCGCATCTGCCGGCGAAGATATTGAAGCGCTGAAGATCGCAAACCTGAATAAAATTGTGGCCGAAAAACGGGGTATTGAATTAACTGTACTGGAAACAGAACTGGCAGTGCAGAAACTCTGGATGATAAATGAAAATTTTACGGCTCTCGAGGAAATAAATAATGAATTGGGACTGCTGTCAAACCCTGAAAGGTTAGAAAAAATAAAAAGCGCGAATCCCGAAAGCCAGGAACCTGAACTTCAGGCAATGATAGCCGAACAAATCTTTAATGATGTTTTAGCTTCTCTGGAGATAAAGGAGGATAAATTACTTTTCCTTGCTGATCAAAGAGCCCTTTCAATAAAACAGTACCTGGTGGACGAACTCAAGCTTGGACATGAGAGGGTCTCCGTAATCAAGACTGGAAGCAGTGATTTATCCGGAAGGATTATAAAGCTGAGTCTGGACGCCATGTAATTTTCTCTGAAAAAATAATTTTAGAATTAACCATACTTTAAACACCGGAAAGGAATGAATATGATGCCCAGATTAATTATTTTTACTTTTATTTGTCTTCTATTTACAGGGCAGGTCTTTGCCCAATGGCCCTCCCCGGAGGAAAGAGAACGTCTGAACAAACTGACCCGGGAAGATCATAATTTGATGATGAAAATGCTGGGCATAAAGGAGCTTCGCCCCGGCCCATCCGGCAACACGGATGCACCCAATGCCGCAAACAGTGATGAATCAAAAGCTAAAAAATACAAATCATTGTCTGATCCTCTTACATTTAAAGACGGCACAAAAGTTGTATCAAGAGACCAGTGGGAAAAGCGCAAGTTAGAAATAAATGAGGATTTCGACAGAGAAATTTACGGCCGTGTTCCTGAAAATACCCCGAAAGTATCCTGGGAGATCCTGAGTGAAAAGGATACTTTAGAAGGAAGTTTTCCGGTAATTACAAAGGAACTGGCAGGACATGTTGATAATTCTTCTTGTCCTGAAATAACTGTGGATATCGAAATGACACTTACGACACCAAAAAATATAAGCGGACCGGTACCGGTTATAATGGAATTCGGGTGGAATTTTCCGATGTCTGCGGGCCGAAAGCAGAACGGTCCTACCTGGAAGGAGCTGGTTCTTGAAAAAGGATGGGGCTATGCCATTCTTGTACCTACCAGCATACAGGCGGACAATGGCGCCGGCTTAAGGGAAGGCATTATCGGCCTTATAAATAAAGGGAAACCAAGAAAACTAGATGACTGGGGCTCTCTGCGGGCATGGGCATGGGGAGCCAGCAGGGCAATGGATTATTTCGCAACAAATTCTGATGTAGACGAAACCCGCGTTGTTATTGAAGGATTATCAAGATACGGAAAGGCTGCCATTGTAGCACAGGCCTATGACCCTCGAATAGCTATAGGCTTTATAGGTTCATCCGGAGCAGGCGGAGCAAAATTACTTCGCCGGATTTTTGGTGAACAGGTTGAAAACCTGGCAGGTTCCGGTGAATATCACTGGTTTGCCCCTAACTTTATAAAATACGCAGGACCGTTGACAGAACAGGATTTACCGGTGGATGCCCATGAACTGGTTGCCATGTGCGCACCAAGACCCATATTTATAAGCGTTGGAGCTCCCGATGTGGAAGGACAATGGATTGACGCAAAAGGCATGTTTCTGGCCGGTGTACACGCTGGCCCGGTGTATGAACTTCTCGGGAAGAAGGGTCTGGGGATCTCCGAGTTTCCGCCTCAGGAAACTGGTTTGACAGACGGGGAGATCGCGTTCCGCCAGCACGAAGGTGGGCACACTGTCGGTCCCAACTGGCCGTTTTTCCTGGAGTATGCCGAAAGGTATTTTACAAAATAAAGCTTAACACAGCTATCATTAATGTATAAAGCTGAAATCCGCACTATTTTTATAACAGTTTTTTAAAGGGGTTGTTGAAAGGTTCAGGCTTTTTCTTCATAGACTTTTTTTCAGGTTTATTACGTGGAACCGTCTTTTTCTTTTGATGATCCCTTTTATAATTCTCTTCAGGATTTTTTTTCATGGAAAGAGAAATCCTTTTCCTCTCCAGGTCAACATCCAGAACAGTTACCTTAACCTTCTGATTTACCTTTGCTTCCTTGTGGGGGTCCTTAACAAAATGGTCGGCCAGCTGACTCACGTGGACAAGGCCGTCCTGGTGAACACCAATATCGACGAACGCGCCAAATGCCGTAACATTGGTAATGATTCCCGGAAGCTTCATTCCCGACTTTATATCATCGATCTTTTCCACTCCCTCTGCGAATTCAAACTGCTCAAACTGCTTTCGCGGATCACGGCCTGGTTTTGACAGTTCATCCATAATATCATTGAGCGTCGGCATACCGATAATGCTGGCAACATATCTGTTGAGATCTATCTTTTTTCTGATTTCCTCATCTTTAATCAGGTCCTCGATCGAGCAGCCCATATCTGATGCCATTGCCTCGACAATATGGTATGTCTCAGGGTGGACAGCGCTTGCATCCAGAGGGTTTACACCGCCCCTGATTCTCAAAAATCCTGCTGCCTGCTCGAAGGCCTTGGGGCCCAGCCTGGGAACATTTTTCAGATCATCACGTTTTGATAATGCCCCATTTTCATCTCTATATTTAACTATGTTTTTTGCCAGCTGAGGCCCGAGACCTGAGACATAGGCAAGAAGCTGTTCACTTGCTGTGTTCACCTCGACACCAACACCATTCACACAACTTATCACAACATCATCAAGACCTTCCTTAAGAGCCTGCTGGTTAACATCATGCTGGTACTGTCCAACTCCTATACTCTTGGGATCTATTTTTACAAGCTCTGCAAGCGGGTCCATGAGTCTTCTGCCTATTGAAACAGAACCCCTGTAGGAAATATCAAGATCAGGGAATTCATCCCTGGCAACTTCGGATGCAGAATAAACAGAAGCGCCGCTTTCATTCACCATGGAGACAATTATATCTGTCTGAAGTCCCAATTCACGCACAAATGTTTCAGTCTCTCTCCCGGCTGTCCCGTTTCCTATTGCTATAGCTTCAATACTGTATTTACTGCAAAGTTCTCTCACACTTTTTTTTGCACTCTGCAAAGCATCCGCCGAACCAAAGGGGTAGATAGTTTCATAGTAAAGGAGTTTTCCCTGGGGATCCAGACACACTGCCTTACACCCTGTCCGTATTCCCGGATCAATAGCCAGTACCCGTTTCTGGCCTAAAAACGGAGCGAGAAGCAGTTCGCGTAGATTACTTGAAAAAACCGATATTGCCTTTTCATCTGCCCGCTTTTTGGTTTCAAGCCGTATTTCTGTCTCCATTGACAATGAAAGAAGGCGTTTATAACATTCATGTGCGGCTTCCAGTACCTGAAGGGATGCAGGGCTGTCATCATTGACAAACTTATCTTCGAGAATTTTAAAGGCTTCATCCTGGGGAGGATTGATCTTCATTGTTATAAAGCCTTCCTTTTCTCCCCTTCTCATGGCAAGAACCCTGTGGGAAGGAGCTGTTTTAGCCGGTTCTGACCAGTCAAAATAGTCCTTATACTTTGAACCCTCCTGCTCCTTTCCTTTGATTATTTTTGCTTGAAACAAGCTTTTCCGCATAAAATAGGCCCTCATCGCCTCTCTTGCATTCTGGTCTTCACTTATTTTTTCGGCAATGATGTCCCTTGCGCCGGACAGGGCGTCATCAATAGACTCCACACCCTTTTCCCGGTCAATATACTTCTCCGCTTCAATAACCGGATCAGTTTCAGCAAGCTGTTCCCACAGGATATCCGCGAGCGGCTCCAATCCCTTTTCCCTGGCCATTGTCGCCCTTGTCCTTCTTTTCGGTTTAAAGGGAAGGTAGATGTCTTCAAGCTCAGACATTGTCCCTGCTTTTTTAATCTTCTCTTCAAGCTCTTCAGTTAAAAGCTCTCTTTCCTTCAGGGACTCAAGGATGCTCTCTCTGCGTTTATCCAGATCTCTAAGCTGTTCCAGCCTGTCCCTGATCTTAATAATTGCCACTTCGTCAAGGGATCCGGTTGCCTCTTTTCTGTACCTGGCAATAAAGGGCACTGTGGCCCCGTCATCTAAAAGAAGGGAAACCGCCTCGACCTGCTGCTGCCTGATTTCAAGTTCATTGGCTATTTTCAATCCGTGTTCAATGCTCATTTTTTCCCTGTTTTACGAGTCATACTCTATCGTCTTGTTAAAGACAACCTCTGGCCATTCTTCCATGGCTCTTTCAAGGTGCCATTCGCTGGGGGCAAGAAAGGTCAGGTGCCCTTCAGCATTTAAGGCCAGGTTTCTTGTATTACTCTGTTCAAATTCCTTCATCTGCTTAGGGTCTTTTGAGCTTACCCACCGTGCTGTTACAAACCTTGCAGACTCATAGATGGTGTCGGCTCCGTATTCGTTCATCAATCGTGCTGATGTAACCTCAAACTGGAGGACACCGACAGCGCCGAGTATATACTCACTGCTGTTTATCGGCCTGAACACCTGTATCGCGCCCTCCTCTGCCAGGTGAAGAAGCCCCCTGGCAAGCTGTTTTGATTTCATGGGATTTTTGATTCTGACTACCCTGAAATGCTGCGGTGCAAAGCTTGGAATACCTTTAAACTTCAAAGGTTCTTTGCTGGTAAATGTGTCGCCTATCTTTATGGTGCCATGGTTGTGAATACCTATAATATCACCGGGATATGCCTCTTCTACATTTTCTCTGTCCCTGGCCATGAGGGTGGTCGCGTTGCCCAGTGATATTTCTTTACCGATCCTGTGATGAAAAGCCTTCATACCCCTGTTAAATCTTCCGGAACAGATTCGCATGAAAGCTATCCTGTCACGATGAGCGGGATCCATGTTTGCCTGAATCTTAAATACAAAACCTGAAAATTTCTCCTCATAGGGGGAGACCTCTCTGGTAACTGCCATCCTGGGATAAGGCGCAGGGGCCATGTCAACAAAGGCATCAAGCAGTTCCTTTACTCCGAAATTATTTATGGCGCTCCCGAAAAAAACCGGGGTCTGTGAACCGCTTAAATAGTGTTCCAGCTCAAATGGATTAGCTGCACCCTCAAGCAGTTCCACATCTTCACAAAGTTCCTTTGCCTGGCTCCCGAGTATTTCATCGAGACGTGGATCACTCAGGTCATTTATAGTAATCCCTCCCGAAGACCTGGTTTCCTCTCCCGGAGTAAAAAGATTCAGCTCCTTTTTATACAGATTGTAAACACCTTTAAACGACTTTCCCATTCCAATGGGCCAGGAGAGAGGAGCGCATTCAATCTGGAGTTTGTCTTCAATATCCGCCATTATGTTCAGGGGGAACATGCCGTCTCTATCGAGCTTGTTGATAAATGTCATTATGGGAGTATTACGCATTCGGCATACTTCCATAAGTTTTTCTGTCTGGGATTCAACACCCTTTGCACTGTCAATAACCATCATGGCACTGTCAACGGCAGTCAAAACCCGGTATGTGTCCTCGGAAAAATCCTGGTGACCGGGTGTGTCGAGCAGGTTGATCTCATAATCTTTGTAATTGAATTTCATGGCCGAAGCTGTTACGGATATTCCCCTCTCCCTTTCTATACTCATCCAGTCGCTTGTAGCATGACGCGCTGCTTTTCTTGCCTTCACCGCGCCTGCCTGCTGTATAGCACCGCCGAAAAGGAGGAGTTTTTCAGTCAACGTGGTTTTTCCGGCATCCGGATGACTGATAATCCCGAAATTTCTTCGCCGTTCCACTTCTTTCTTGTGTTGCTTGTTCAAAATTAAAACCTCTGTGTATTTATACATAAAAACCGGGTTCATAATGAGCCCGGTCTTCTATTAAAGCTGCGATATTATAGTCATAAAAATAAAAAGGTCAATGGGATGTCGACATTTTGGAAATTATAACTATTAATAAACTTTTTCCTTAAGCTCCTCTCTCGGCTCCGATAACTGATGCAAGGCACAAGGTTCAGGGTGCATCCGCCGTTCCACCCTCCGTAGCAGCAGGCTACTGCGGAGGACAGGCGCCAGAGGCTATGGCGCGAAAAGATGTGCAAGGGAAAAGCTTAAGAATGTCCCAGCCTATCAGAAGTATTATCAGGAAAAAGGCCTTAATTCTTAAAAAAATAGTTGGATTTTTTTGAAATTTATAAAATTTCAAAGGTGTTTATATAGATTAGGGATATAAACACCCCTGAGAAAGTCCAAAAACTGTTGATAACATGTAGTTATCATAACCCCTGCAGACAATAAAGTATCCTACTTTCAAATAAAACAAACACATTTTGACATAGTTAATTTAATAAGTTAATATTCCGGTCAATTGAACTTGCTGCGACATCTATTCTTATAATTTTAATCACAATCTGACACACAACTTCTTGTCACGTTTTCTGATTATTTGATCGTCTTACTTTAATGGTCTTGACAAACTTTAAGCGAGAGAGTCCTATGAACCAAGCCCGAACTAAGCTTAAACTTACCGCTAAAACAGAAAAGGAGAAATGAAATATGAGGGAGCGCAATAAGTTATTTCAGGTATTGACCATTATTATAGTTTTTATCGGAATGGCACTTTTTATACCAGGATTGGTTGGTTCCGGCGACCTAGATCCATCGGGACCTCCAGGATCAACTATGCATACACTAGATGAAATCTATAATAAACTTGAAACAATGAATCCCTGTTATGATCCTAGCTGTGCCAATTGTGATGGTGCTCCTGTTGAAAAGACAGGCCAGACAACATCTTACGCAACAGGTGATGATGGAGACCTGGGAAAGGGAACTGAATGGCCAGATTCACGATTTACTGACAATAATGATGGCACAGTGACTGATAATCTTACCGGGCTGATCTGGCTGAAGAACGCAAATTGTTTTGATCAAAGGCAGTGGGCCATTGCATTATCTGACTGCAATAATCTTGGAGACGGGTCATGTGGATTGACAGATGGTTCCATCGCCGGAGACTGGCGTCTTTCTAATATAAAGGAGCTTCAGAGTCTTATTGATTTTGGCAGGTACAATCCTATGTTGCCAACCGGTCATCCATTCACAGGTGTTCAGTCCGATCCATCATCTTATTACTGGTCTGCTACTACCTACGTGAACGACACTCCCTTCGCGTGGTCTGTAAGCATGCATTACGGCTTTTTGGAGATCGATGGTAAGGATAGTGCACGCTACGTATGGCCTGTTCGCAGCGGCGATTGATTATTTGAATATTTGGATTATTTGGCTATCTAAGAAAAGGAGTATAGAACGATTTACTCCTTTCTTTTTACCTGCTAGATGTAAAAGCCTTGTATAATAAAGGAATAAATAACTTATGCTATATAAAAGATTATGCAAGTTATTTTTTACTGTCACACTTCTTTTGTATCCGATAGGCGTATTTGCAGAAAACATCGATCCTGACAACGATGGACACCAGTATGCGTATGGTGAGAACACTGGATGGATTAATTTTAAGCCAAATGAAGAGCAGGGTGTAACTGTTATGGACTCTAGTCTTAGCGGTTATGCTTGGGGGGAGAACATCGGGTGGATCAAAATGGACCCGGACCAGGGTGGGGTAAGCAATGATGGGCTAGGTAATTTATCCGGCTATGCCTGGGGCGAAAATATAGGATGGATATCTTTTTCATGTGAAGACAGAGGTACATGCACCACTGTGGACTATGGTGTTACCATTGATCCATATTCCGGTGTTTTCAGCGGCTTTGCGTGGGCGGAGAATATGGGCTGGATAAGTTTCAATTCAACCAGTGTTGTTCCTTTTAAAATAACGACATCCTGGAGGCTTGATTCTGATGATGATGGTTTTTCTGATGAAGAGGACGCTTTCCCCGATGATCCAAATGAATGGTTGGATACCGACGGAGACGGGATTGGTAATAATGAGGATTTGGATGATGACAATGATGGAATGCCCGATGTATGGGAAGAGTTATACGGTTTAGATCCCCATGTAAATGATGCAAATGAAGATCCTGATAATGACGGATATAAAAACATTCAGGAATACATAGAAAATGGTGACCCGCATAATTCCGGTGAACCGTTTCCATGGGAGTTATTTTATCCTGCATTTATAAAAAAGAGTTTAGATGGAAACGGTTCTTAGATTTAGCATTTTCAAATTTATAAGAAGTGTTAACTCTTAGTATTTGTAACCCTTTAAAATGATCCAAAAGTGTTAATAACGATAAGTTATAGAAAGTTGAACAAATGAACACAGAAGACTTTAAACTCAGATCAACAACGGAAGAAAAAAGGCTACCGAGTTCCTTAGTTCACAGCTACGGATTCGCCCATACGACCTTTAGTATTATGATGCTGCTGGCATTAAACTACTATACTTATTTTCTTACGGATGTAGCATTTATAGCGGCCGGGCATTTGGCGGTATTAATGTTTATAACACATATAGTGGATGCCGTATCCGTCCCTATAGGGGGCGTCATAATCCAAAAAACTCAATTCAGGTGGGGACAGTATCGATCATGGCTTCTGTTTATGCCTTTATCTACCTTTGTTTTCTTTACACTCACCTTTTCCAACATACCCTCTTTAAGCTACTGGATAAAAATTATCTTTTTGGGCACAGTATATATTATTTCTCATGTCAGTCTTAACTTCGCCTATAACGCACAACTAGGTCTTATATCGGTACTCTCCGGCCATGTTGATGACAGGGCAAGGCTTTCGGCAAGAAATATCCAATATGGCTTTGCCGCCCAAATTATATTTAGCATAGCGGCTATTCCAGCGCTTAACTATATGAGGGCCAATTACGGCGAATCAAAGGGCTTTTTCTTTATAGCAATAATACTTGCGGGAATTCAGGTATTAGGCTACTGGAACCTGTTTGTACGTACTGGGGAATATGATCCCTATGATCCTGATAAAAGATTAAAGTCTTCATATAACCTGTCCTGGTCTGAATTGATTAAGCATATAATTAGGAATAGACACTTGATGATAATAATGATAGCCGATACTGTAAGAGATGTTGGTTTATTCGGCCTTGTATCCGTGGCAGTCTATTATTTCAAGTATGTTACCGGAGATGATTCATGGATGAAACAATATACATTTTTCGTGGCAGCTTCGGTGCTGATAAGCGCTCTGATCGCTCCGCCTATTATTAAAAGAGTAGGTAGAAAAGAGATATGCGTTTACACAGCTTTTATAGGTGTAATCGGATATATAATATTACGTATATTCGGCGCATCAGGCCCCATAACTTACTTGTCAATTATCTGCTGTACGGGTTTTATTGTTGGACTCGCCTCACCCATAAGACAGGCAATGTACATGGATACGGCAGAATACGGTTATTACAAGACAGGCAAGAATGTTAGCGCCCTAATAATGTCCATGTTCACAATGCCGATAAAAATTGGGATCGCTATCACCCTTACAATAATACCCTTTTACCTTGATAGAGTAATAGAGTATGTACCTAATATGGAAGCAACACCCCAATTTGTCAGTGATCTAATGAACCTGATAGCCTATCTCCCGGCAATCTGTTACCTAATCGCCGGAATCACCATGACGTTTTATGGATTGACCGAAGAAAAAGTAGCCTTTTACATGGAGGAGAATAGAAAATATAAGAATACCTGAAAAAGATCATAAAAAATGTAATTAGATATTTATTTTTGTAATACGCTTTATCTTATAGGAAAGGTGTTGATAACATGGAGTATTTTAAACCCTAAAACTGATCCAAAAGTGTTAATAACGATAAGTAGTTCACAGTTTGCTAAAAACAGTGAGTCTTTTCTGTTATCCATTAGGGGGAGAGTAGAAAGATGATTCCTATAATTGGCAAAAAACCCATGAAGGGCGTTGACGGTATGTACCGTTGCGATATATGTGGCACTTTAATGACAGAGGAGAGATTCCACTGTCCAAAATGCAAAGGGCAGATTAATACAACATTAAAGAAAAACCTGTCCCGTTCATTTCTGTTCTTAATCATTGTGATTGCTGTGACTATAGCGCTGAGTTATTGGGTATAGGATTAGGCTAATAAAGTGTTAATACCTGAATTTTGCACGAAAAAGATGTTTTTTTGTTTTTGATAAAATTTTTATTA
>JBHPCX010000090.1:0-14759 GCA_042573485.1 Thermodesulfobacteriota bacterium
GGTACCGGGAATTTTATTTGTCGTTCGACCGGAATTCTAATTGTCGCTCATCAGGGGTATGTATAGGTAAATTTCTATCAGTACTATCAATGATGAATTTACAGGAGAATTTTTCATTCTTAGCAGTAAAGGCATGTAAAATTATGTTTTTTTCTAATGAACTCGCTTTATTTCCAAAGCTTTCTATTTCAATGTTAATTATATAATTTTCTTTCCCATACTCATCTAATAATGTCTCATCCCAAGAATGTAATTTGAGCCTTGACCTATTCTGAAATCTGTCCCACCAATAAACCATACCACCAGCGACTCCGATAAAAACTAATAGGTTTTTTCCGATTCCAGTTAGATTGTTTAGTAGATCACCCATATTTTTTTTCTTAGTTCACATCATTGATTTAAAACATAACGGTGACGCTAACATGCAAGCGGCGCATGCCAGCATAAGATTATTGAAGCACCGAATAGCACAAACCTATAAAGGTTGGTTCGGCAAGATAGTAGCTTGTCATTGTTGAGCGTGTGGTTCTGTTTCGTTTTTATTCATAATCGCCTTTATCTCTTTCGGTATGTCAAAAATCCCTTCAGGCATTTTAATATTTAGCTCGATTTTATCAGTTGTTATTTCTAAATACTTTTGACCGTTTAAAAATATAATTTCTTTATATGGAAAAAGAATGCCATTTATTTTTTGGTATTCCTCAAAGTATTCTTCTGTCGAGTGGCTTGTGATTTTTACTATCATGAAACTTTTTTTATCATAGTAGACTGTCCTTTCGGGGCCTGTCTCCAGAGTTTTTACGACTTTGTAGCAGTCCTTTCCATTAATCTGTTCAACACCCTCTGTTTTCATCGATTTATAACGAGCATCAGGTCCGTCAGGACCATCAAATATTGTCGAGGGCAAATAATTTGATGCTTCATCTCCCTCAAGTATGCGTGCTCCGGAATGGGGATTTTTATGCCACACCATCTTACCGTTATAACCCCACGTTGCTCTTTCCGGAGTAGACTCGTCTGAAAAATAAAAATTATTTGGACGTTCCTGATAGATAACGTCTTTTACTTCCATGTTTCTTTGAACAATTTTATGAATTGTAACTATTTTTTTGTTTTTAATTTTATTAAGGGCTTTTATGCCCCCAATGGCCTCAATATTTTTTGTTATTATTTCTTCCGGTGCTGGCAGTGTTTCTTCTGCTGCGTAAACCCCTGAACACACTAGAAGAGTGATTAATATAGTGTTTATGAATAACCCTTCTGCCACTTTTAATATTTTTTTCATTTTAGCCCTCGATATTTTTTAAATACACCTGAATGTGGATTTCTAATTTTTAAAACAGAACGTGAAGTTAAGGGCCTGGCGGTTTTATGGCAACCAGCCCCATACTCCCAAGATAGTTGATAATGTTGACTCTGTCTGCTCGGCGATATAGTAGCCAGGTCACCTTGAACGTATGGTTGGCTGCGCCAACCTGTTTAGTTTGTTTTTGACTGCTTATTTAAAATTACTGACTTTAAAAGACATGGATTCCCCGGTCAAAGCCACGGAATGACAGCCTTTGACTATTTTCGATTATCCGTCATACCGCGACTCGATCGCGGTATCCAGTATTTAAAAAATCCAGATCAACTCTCGCGCTCTTGAGTTACATGTTATTGGCAACTGTCAATGGCCTATGCTCTGGTATCTCCCCTATAAAATCAATTACTTTGATTCTTATGGACGTGAAACTGACACGGACTACTTCGGCAAGTTGTCCATAAAGGCGATTATTTCACGAATCACATCGGCTTCGTTTGAACGGTAGATTATATGAGACGCGCCTGGAATGATAACGATACGGGCATGTGGGGCAACCTTGTTTTTGAGTATATCTCCTGCTGTTTCGTTTCCTCCCCTGAAAATCCCCAGGACAGGAAGCTTTATTTCAGTATACGTATCGCGCCCGGTTTTCAACTCCCTGTCCATAGCAGCTTGAGCCCCCGGTGTCTGAGGCGGATTCTTTATGCCATGTTGATATGTATAAATCCCATCAAGGTAGATCAGGCCTGAAATTTTCTCCGGATAGCGGCATCCAACATTCGTCAATTCCTCACCCGCGATAGAACTCCCCGAAAGCACGGGGCGATCAATCTTCAGTGCATCGATTACGGCAAGCACGTCATCGCCAAGCCGGTCGGGTGAGTATCCTGTTGCAGGAGCACTGGAAAACCCGAATCCACGCCTTGTGATGCCGTAAACGTGATAGTTATTTGTGAGCCTGGGTGCTATCTTGTCGAATGTATGAGCAACCGCACCCCGGCCTGCCAGCAGAGCCAGAGGTCTTCCGATCCCACCCCAATCCAGCACTTCCAGTATAACACCCTTTTCAACCTCGATGAAATGTACACTATGCGGCGACTTATCTGACCATGCGGTTTCTTTTGTCGGATGACGCAGAGTAAGCGGAACAGGCCAGCTGCCAGGCATTGCAATAGTCCCGGTAATGGTATCTCCCTTTGGATCGATCTTTCCTGTAAAATATATTTCCATGGTGCTCATACTGAACCTGACTGTTGAGTCCTCACGGGAGATGGAATCAATGCGCAAATGACTATCATCCCGACCCTGGAAGCGCATAATTCCTTTCAAGCTTTTGCCGGTATCGTTAATCAGCTGAATGAAAATCCCGAGTTTTTCCGAACCAATTTCAGCAGTACCCTGCCAATCCCCGGTAAGCTCCTGCATGCTGGAAGAAGGTTGCGCATCCGTAATACTGTCACCTCCCTGCATTACACGGTGCCCTGTGCCGTCGTTTCTATGTTTCTCCACAGGCTGATTGTGAACGCGGTCGAACCGGGTATCCTTTGGCGGTTGGAATCCGTACTGCACCGAACCTCCGCTACTCATCACGGGCCTCATTGTCCATTTGTGTAAAATTGCGTAAGCCAGGTTGCTATTGTCGTTCCTGAAGAACTCAAGCTTCCAGTCCGCTACTCTAAACGCGAACAGCTTTTTCGATTCCGGGTATAGCAGCAAATTGGGCATGCCGGTTATCTGGCAGAATATTCTGGAACCCTGAACCGTGATCGTCGCGTCAACTTCCGGCCGCAGCTTGTAGACGCCAACGTATTGAGCAAGGATTTCGGGCGATATTTTTATTTCGTCCTTCTCCGATGAAAGCGCCGCATTCTCTCCCTGAGCCGCATTGGCTGTGTTGACGGTATTTCCATGAGAATTACTGACCGTACCCGGCATGACCTGCGCAAAACAGATTGCCGCCAGAAAAATTATGCCTAAAATAGAATATTTCATAAGCTTTCCTCTTTAGTAAGGAGAAGGGGAAACAATCGTCCTCCATCTTTAAAAACACCGTCGATTTTATTGTCCTTCAGGCTGCCGCTATATTCATAATCCGGCGTTTTCATGGACAGTTCTCCCCCCGCAAAGGAAGCATCCAGCACACATGTGCCTTCATCCCTTCGTTGAGGAAGATCCAAAAAAATGGCATTTTCTCCCTTTGCGTTGCGCTCAAAGCGGAAAACGAGCTGCGTCTGCCCGATATTGCCGCTCCACCTGCCCATAAGCTTCTCCATTGTTGCGTCCGGTATCTCTATCCGGGTGACTATTGGTTCGATTTTGGCTCCTCGGGTAAGGGCGACTTCCGTATCACGGCCCTGGTATGTAAAAATGCCGTTCATAGTATTGCTGTTCACTTTGCCGGAAAAGGTTTTTCTGACTCCCTCCATTTCAAAACTGAGCCGGTTTTCATTAAATACCAAGCTTACAAGCTTTACGGTCCGGTTTCCCCTTTCAGGGATTCTGGCTGCTGCTTTCAATTTGCCCTGTTCATTTGGTTCAAACGTCAATACATTGGTGATCATCACACCCGTGATTGTTTTAACTCTCCCGACCCATGTCCCCTGCAGTTTCTTAATATCTTCCGCGGACATATCGATGCCGGGTTCTATATACCTGCCTTTGGTCAAATTGAATTCCATTTCCGTTGCACCCAATGTACCCGTTCCCGTAATTGTTTTGCCGTCCAGCACGCCCTTGTATTTCAGTTGCCCCCCGATCAGGAAGCTGATCTGATTGCCCTTGAAATAAATATCGGTTACCGGAACCCCCTGTTGGCCCTGCCCTACAACCTGATAGGTTGCGGAAACCCGATTGTTTTCTTTTGTAAATTGAAAAAGGTTCATGTATGACCTGCCATTCGGCATTTCAAACGATCCATACCATTCTCCCAGCAACTGCTGTATCGTATCCGTGGAAGGTACCTCATAAGCCGTCAAAACCATTGGCAGGGTGATGCCCGGCTGCTTCCATTCTCCCGTAATCGTGTCCATGCCGACAATTCCCGAGAAGGAAGCGCTTAATTTGTCCACCTCTATACTCAACCTGTCTTCGGTATATTCCAGGGCCGTGGCGGGTAAATCGCTGTTGGGTCCGGCATCCGGTGAATTCATCATCGCTTTATAGGAACCGTCATCATTTTTTGAAATAATAAACCGTATGGTCATTTTCCGTCCCGGGGCTATCTCCAGTTTGCCTCCCCAGGTACCTGAAATATCGTTTTGGGCAAAAGCATTTCCGCAGAAAGCCAGGAGGCATATTAAAAGCGCTTGCATAACGGTTTTCATAGGCTTCTCCGTTTTTCAATAAATATTAGAGAACTCAATTTGAATCTGAATATAGTAGTTCGGTTCTTAGAGTTTCCCGTCCTTCAATCTGTTTTTTGCCTGCAAATGCAGACTGTGAATATATATATACGTTCATAAAGCAAGACGCTCTTTCATAATTTAATATCTTTTCTCCAACTAAATTATTAAAGAGCATCCCGCATTAATCTCACACCCTTGAGTTACATGCTAATGGTAATTTCTTTCTTTAGCCACGATGATATTACTATTTCTCCGCTATACTAAAAGCCAACAGATATTGGTAGGACGCAATACTATTAGTAATGGAATTGCATCCTACTATTATAGTATGTTTAGCTTAATAAAACACAATAAATCACACCTAATCGACAAACAGGCTAACATTAATTCCTGATTTTTGAATTCTAGATTCCCGAGGCTATTTGCACATTACAAAGTGCCCGATGCACAAAATTTAATGCGTAAAACTTGGAATATTAATGCTTTAAAATGATTTTTATTAAAAACAGCTAATTGAGTAAATGGCATAAAAATTGCCAATCAATTAGGTCAATCTAATAAAATAGGAAGCGACTAAATATTATGAGAGATAAGCAATCTGATGTCAACAGGTTTTGGGATAGGTTTCGTGATGCTGTTATAAAACATGGTGTTCCTGAAACCTATGCGGACTGGTACGTAAAATGGGGACAAAAATTCGCACTGTCTATTAAAGGGAAACCATTAAGGGAAAGAACCCTGGAAGACATAAAAACATTTCTTTCCAGAATAAAACTCCAAAAGGGTTTTAATAAATTTCAAATTGAACAGGCTCGAAAAGCCCTGTACATACTTTATTACAAATACCTGAAGGTTCCCGTGGATTTATCCAAAAATGAAGAATCAGGCATACCGGAGAGAAAGCAGGGTTATTCACGCGATATAGAATCGGATAATAACGATTTTATTTTAAAAAAGGATGTTAAAAAATCTCATAGGGAATTAATAGATAAAATTCGGAAGGAGCTGAGATATAAGCATTACTCATTAAAAACCGAATATACATATATCGACTGGGCTGTTCGTTTTATTTCCTTCTTTAAGGGAGCTTCACCTGAAAAACTTGGCGCCAAAGATATAAAAAAATACCTTGATTATCTTGCAGTTGAAAGGCAGGTAGCTTCCAGTACACAGAATCAGGCGCTAAATGCCATTGTTTTTATGTATACGCAGGTATTAAAACAAGACCCCGGCAATTTCAGTGATTTTGTAAGAGCTAAACAAAAGAGGAATATTCCGGTTGTATTGACAATAGATGAAGTCGGTGCAGTGCTGTCCAATATTGATGGTAAAATGCTACTTATGGCAGGCTTACTCTATGGCTCAGGACTTCGTATATTGGAATGTGTCCGTCTGAGGATAAAGGATGTTGACTTTGCTCAAAATCACATAGAGGTAAGGAATAGCAAAGGAAACAAGGACAGGCTTACTATCCTGCCAGGAAGATATAAAGGCGATTTAAAAAAACAGGTTGATTATGCAAGAGAATTATTTCTA
This sequence comes from Thermodesulfobacteriota bacterium, assembly GCA_042573485.1. Classification (GTDB taxonomy): domain Bacteria; phylum Desulfobacterota; class DSM-4660; order Desulfatiglandales; family HGW-15; genus JAAZBV01. The sequence continues at coordinate 6,187 of JBHPCX010000090.1, forward strand.
AAGGATTTAGAAAACGATTTTGATGGTGTTTATATATGGCCTTCATATGACAGGAAGAATCCGGGAGCAAAAAGAGACTGGATATGGCAGTATGTTTTTCCAGCAAATAACTTAAGTGTTGATCCAAGGAGCAAAAAAGTCAGGCGGCATCATGTTGATCAAAGTACTTTACGCAAGGCAATTAAAAACGCAGCAAGAAAAGCGGAGATAAGTAAACAGGTCACACCTCACACTCTCAGACATAGTTTTGCAACCCATCTTCTTGAAAAGGGGTATGATATAAGGACGATCCAGGAGTTACTCGGACACGCTGATGTGTCCACCACCATGATTTACACACACGCCCTCAACAAACCGGGAGTTCCGGTATTGAGCCCGGCTGATTTTTAATTAATAACAATCCTACTCCCTGAGCTTATAACCGCTTTTGAGAACCATGAGATTAACAACGCTGACAACAATAAAAAACACTGATGTAACAATCAGGCTGTTAATGGGATTTGTGTCTGACACTCCAAGGAAACCGTGCCTGAAACCGTCAACCATGTAAAAGAATGGATTGTAGTATGAAACCTTTTCCCAGAAGGGGGGCAGGGTATGAATTGAGAAGAATACACCGCTTAAAAAGGAGAGGGGGAGAATAACAAAATTCTGAAAGGCCGCAATATGGTCCCATTTTTCAGCGCAGACCGCTCCTAAAAAACCAAGTGCCCCGAGTATGCCGCAGCCTAAAAAGCCGAATATAAGAACCAGTGAGATATTATTTAACCATATAATGTCAAAAAAAAATGAAGTGACCCATACACCGGCGCCTACCAGGAGCCCCCTTACTATGCATGCCGCGACATAGGCACTGTAAACCTCGAGGCTTGACAGGGGTGCAAGGAGCATGAACACAATATTTCTAGTCATCTTTGACTGGAATATGCTTGATGAACTGTTGGCAAAGGCATTCTGGAGCATTGCCATTATAACAAGTCCGGGAATAAGGAACTTGACATAATTAATGCCCTCATATATTTCCAGCCTGTCTTTAAGGACGGAGGAGAATACCAGCAGATACAGTAAAACAGTCACTACCGGTGTGAGTATTGTCTGAATGGAAACCTTTAAAAAACGCCACATTTCCTTTAGAAAGAGGGCAAGCATTCCTCCCCAATTAATCATTTTCTCTCCCCGTAAGGGCCATGAAGACCTCTTCAAGACCCGGTTCTTTGGTGTGAAGATCAATGAATCCGATATTCGCATTTCGCAGCTCATCCATTATTGGACCGATTTTATCCTTCTCCTTATGAAGTTTGAGATTTATGTCCCCGTTTTCCGAAGAAATAATTTTTTCACGGATATTTTCAGGAATTTGAGAAATATCCGGATTGTCCTTGAGCCTTAAATTCAAAATTCTATAGGGGTATCTGTTGAGAAGTACGTTTTTTTCCTCAATTGCCTTGAGTTTGCCATGATGCAGAATACCGATTCTTTCGCAGTTTGTTTCCGCTTCTTCCAGATAGTGGGTTGTAAGTATAATAGTGTGCCCTTTTCTGTTAAGTGCCCTGAAATATTTCCACAGGCTTCTCCTCATCTCAACATCAACACCCGCAGTGGGTTCATCAAGTACAACGACTTTCGGTTTATGTACAAGGGCCTGGGCTATAAGAAGCCTTCGTTTCATTCCGCCTGACAGGTTGCCTATATTCTCCTTTGCCTTATCGCTCAGGTCCAGGTGTTCGAGTATTTCCTCTATCCACTCATAATTGGATGAGTTGAGCCCGAAATAGCCTGATTGAAGTCTCAGCATTTCCCTTACAGTGAAAAAGGGATCATAGGCCAGTTCCTGGGGTACAACACCGAGTGTTATCCTGGCTTCCCGCCATTTCGCCCGGACATCATATCCCATTACATTAATATTGCCGGCAGTGGCCCTTGTAAGGCCGGCCATTATATTTATAAGGGTGGATTTCCCCGCGCCATTCGGGCCAAGCAGGCCGAAAAAGCTCCCCTGGTCAATGGAAAAACTAATATTATCAAGCGCTTTGATGGATCCGTATGTTTTTGATATGCCTGATACGGTTACTGAAGATGTCATTTATAATGATTACTCCCTGGAATCTTTATTCGCAAAAAATATAATGTTTTTATTGTGATAGTCAATCGTGAAAAACCAGATGTCAGAAGACAGAGGTCAGTCTCTCGAATTCCAGATTCCATGTTCCATGTTCCAGGTTAGAAAACCCTAAGAGATTCGTGGAAAGTAGAAGATCAAGATTATTTAGAACTTGAAATTTGGAACCTTCACCCTGTTAAATGCTGCTTCGCAGCCCGCTGTGCGGATTTAACAGGGTAAACTTGGAATACCGCCGGAAGCGGCGGCTACCCGCAACTCGCAACCCACAACTAACATTCTGTACCAGGTGCATAGTAGGCAAAATACTATGTCAGTTTAATAGTGGAATGGTTTAGCTTGCAGGAGTGTTTTCAAGATATGCCTGGGCCAGCTGTAATGTGTGGTAGTCAATTATTGTTTCTTCCCAGCCGAGGTTGGTTAAATAATCAGCTACCTGGTAGAGGCTTGTGCCGGGATCGTCAAACTTTGAATTTATGAGATCTTTTATAAATCTATCGGCAACTACCTGCTCAATCCCTTTTTTTTCAAGGTGGGTAATAAATATCTTTTCTATGTCAATTAAATATGGGTCCATAATGAACGCCATAGCAAAAGCTTATGGCTTTTCCTCCTGTTCTTTATAAAACAGCTCCTTATATTTCTTTAAGGATTTCCCCCTGTTTTCCGGGTATTATACTTTATATAAAAAATTTAATCTACAATTCCTTTCAAATAATTTAAGTCTTTCATATAACAGTACAAGGAAGGGAAGGATATTTTATGAGATTTGCCCTCTTTTAGATACATCCATCATGTAAGAAAAGTGTTGTATATCTATATTTATATTAATTAATTAGGAATGATAATTAAAGTATATTATTAGGTATGGTATTGGATGCTGAATAGTAGATGCTGAAGCCTGGAATTAGTAGCTCTCCAACAAGTTATCACTAATCGGCAGACAAAAAAAGAAGAAATTGAAATCAGGAGAGAGAAAAGACAATCCAACCAGATACCTTATATATGCTATCCATGGGCTTTCATTCCTGCGGTTTGCCCTATCCGTCATTCCCGCGAAGGCGGAAATCCAATTTAGTTTCTGGAATGTAAAAAAATGGATCCCCGCCTACGCGGGGATGACACACCATGTGCAGAGTTCAATTTTACAAGAAGGTCAACTTAGCATAAATCTGTCAACTATTTTAGGACGAGACACAGTGAACCGGTGGGGTATAAAACCCCACCCTACGAAAAATATTAAAATGTAGGGTCGGGTTTTACACCCGACCGAATGATAGTGCTCCCGGATGGATTGGACAGGCTACTCAGACAGTAAAGGGTGATATCAGGAAACTAAGGACAGGAATTATTAGCCAAAAGGCTGCCGCCGTCGCTCATTGAGCTATGGCGGGCCAGGGAAGGGTATTAGTCTATTAGGAGAACCTTAAAATACTGATAGCCTTCGGTCTAAACAGCTTCAGTCTTTTTTATTTCCCTGAGCACAACTATACTTTCGATTATCATCCATGTTTCAAGGAGCAGGGTGATTAAACCTATAAAAAACAGGAGCCAGTTGGCACTGTTATAGAATTTTTCCAGATTGATGATCATTGCCCATCCTGTCATTATTATCATGAAAATCATTGGAATCACCGTATATACAATGCTTATCTTTCTTCTTGCCAGGTAGATGGTTATAACAAGGAGGGCGAGGCCGGCGAGGAGCTGATTTGTCGCCCCGAACAGGGGCCAGAGGGTCAAAGCACCATTACCGCTTACGTTAAAATGGACCCCGCCAGCATCCACATCCTGGAAGGCCAGTATAAATGCGGTAACAACCGCTATAATTGTTGCGGGGTGCTTTTTTGCTCCTGTTTTGAAATTAAGGGAGGTACATAGCTCTCCGACTATATAGCGCTGAAGTCGGGTGGCAGTATCAAGGGTTGTTGCTGCAAAGGAAACAATGAATACACCCATAATAGTTATGCTGATTTTGAGCGGAATACCGATTGATTCGATCATGTTGGCGGAACCGGCCACAAAGGCGCTCAGCCGGTTGCCGAGACCGCTTTCGCCGATCCAGCTGGCATAATGATGATTGAATGCCGAAACGCCGGTATATGTTTCACCGCCACTACTGAAGCCCATGGCAATTCCGGCACCGCAGGCTATAACAACGAAAGTGGCAAGCATTCCTTCGAGAAGCATTCCTCCATACCCAATTGTTAACGAACTGGTTTCAGCGTCGCACTGTTTCGATGTTGTTCCTGATGAAACAAGGGAATGAAAACCTGATATTGCACCGCAGGCTATTATAACAAAAATCATAGGCCACATGGGCGGAGCTCCTTCAGGTGAGAAATCAGCCGCGGGGGCCACCATTTCGGGACGGGAAAATAATACTCCAAGAGAAAGGAGTCCCAAAGCAATAAAAAGCTGATGTGAATTGATGTAGTCCCTGGGCTGCAGCAGTACCTGGACGGGGAGAGTGGACGCGATATATGCATAAATCAGGAGAATAATTACCCAGAGCGCTGTAGGACTGAGATGAACAAAGTCGGCTAAAGGTTTGATATCAATAGGGATATATGCCCCGATAACTACAGTTGCATACATTATTATTACAGCGATAATGCTCATTGGAAGGTGAGCGGCACCTTTTTTATAGACCATGTAACCCAGCCATATCGCGATGGGAATTTCGCAGAACACGGGTATTACAGCCTGGGGATAAAGATTAAACACAACCCCTATCACCACACCGAAGATAGCTACAACAATCAACAAAAGGAAAAAGATTATGATCATAAAGAGCATTCTTACCCTTTTGTTGATAACATTCGCGGAAATATCACCTATGGAACGTCCCTGGTTTCTCAGTGATATAACCATGGCACCGAAATCATGTACCGCTCCCATGAAGATGGAGCCCACCAGTATCCATATCATGGCCGGGACCCAGCCCCATATAATGGCCACCGCGGGACCAAGTATCGGCCCTGTCCCTGCTATTGAAGTGAAGTGATGACCGAAGAGGACAGGTAATTGCGTGGGGATAAAATCAACATCATCCCTGAGTGCCGTGCTTGGGCAGACCGCCTCAGGTTCCAGTTTAAAGATCTTCTTTGCCAGATATTTGCCGTATGTGTGATAGGCAATTACATATAAAATGGCGGTGGAAACAGCAAGAATCAGTGAATTCAAGGCGTTTTCCTTTCTTTGATATAATTATGGAATATTGAAGTTTAACTGTCTTTCTTATACCAGTCTTCATGACCATACAGCTTATCGGCACATTCGGGGCAAATGCCATGACTGAAAGATACATTTATGTGAGTCCTGAGGTAATCTTCCAGCTTATTCCAGTAACCCTTATCATCCCGTATATTTTTGCATGAAGCACAGATTGGCAGCAGTTCCTCCAGTACTGTTATATCATCAAGAGCTGTCTGAAGTTCCTTAATCAGTTTTTCCCGTTCTTCCTCTGTCTGTTTGCGCATAAGCGCGACACCAATGCTTGCGGCTATTCCTTCAAAAAACTGGACTATCTCGGGTGTAAAGCCGTTTTCTTTCCTGTCATTCAATTGAAGCAGACCAACGATCTCACGGTTAGCACGGATAGGGATCAGTGCCACGGAAAGGTATCCCTTGTGAATACAGTTATTACGGGGATGGAGTCTTGGATCCTGTTCTTCCGGGATATCCAGAAGCGGCAATGAATTGTTTGTCCAGGCGCTTCCGCTTTCCGTAAAAAGCGGGTTTGCCGGGTCTGTCTGCCCGGTTATTACCAGGCCGCAAGTGCATTCCAAGCTGATGTTCCCGTCTTCATCCTTACAAACAGCACCGTGCTCATCCCGGGCTATCAGTGAATTTTCTTTGAGTAAAAAATCCTGTGAAAAACCATTCTGAACAAAATACGGGAAATCTTCACCGCTTCGAAGGCGGATCCCGACCGCGTCAAAGTCAGTTTCCCGTTTAATGGAAGTGAGAATAAGTTCGATTGTTTCAGCTATGGAAGGCGGCGGATCATTAAGAATACCCAGGATTTCTGTTATAAGATGTTGATACCGTCCTGACTGCCTGTTAGCCGGTCGTGATTGCTCCAATTCTTTAATTCTTTTTTTTAGGGCGGATATTTCTTCGTTCATTTCTTTATTTATTTTAGATAAATCAGCCATTTAAAACTCCAATATGATAAGAATTAAAGCAAATAGAGATGATATGACTGTATTATAAAACAGTTCCATGTTCAAGCAAAAGCTATTAGATATTCATATGGAACAGGAGCAAATAGATATTTTTTGCCTGGAGCCGCTATCTCATTTTTTCTCCTGTTGACAGAAATTCAAAATTGATCTATATGCCTTATTCCATATTTAACATAAGTGTGGTATTATGGATAAATTATTTTGCCAAATTCCCCAGGAGACTTAATTTATGAGTGAAATTAAATATAAAAGTATTCCTCTTGAAAATGCTGTCGGTATGATGCTCGGACATGACCTTACACAGATAGTGCCGGGTGAATTCAAGGGCCCGGCCTTTAAAAAGGGGCATATAATAAAAGAAGAAGATGTATCCCAGCTTCTCGATATGGGAAAGATGAATATATACGTACTTGATCCAAAGGATGGGTATGTCCATGAAAATGAAGCAGCACAAAGGATAGCCGGGGCGGCATCCGGAAATGGTATAAGACATACGGAACCGTCGGAAGGAAGAATTAATTTTATTTCAACAGGGTCAGGATTATTGAAAATAAATAAAGAAGCTCTACTTAAGATCAACTCGGTTGAAGATATTACTTTTGCTACTATACATGGAAATCAGATAGTCGAGCCTGAAACGGCCATGGCGGGTACAAGGATCATACCACTTGCCACTGTTGAAGAAAATATCCAGGAAGTAGAACGTATATGTAAAGAGTATTATCCTGTTATCGATGTAAAACCATTCAGAAATCTTAAGGTTGGTGTGATAACAACCGGAAGTGAAGTATATTCGGGACGCATTAAAGACAAATTCGGCCCGGTGCTTAAAAAGAAATTTACAGGACTGAACTGCGAAGTAATAGAGCAGGTGTTTGTGTCCGACGATGTTGATAAAACAGTTGCGGCCATACATGAGTTAATAAGTAAAGGTGCCGATCTAATAGCTTTGACAGGAGGTATGTCAGTCGATCCAGATGATCAGACTCCCCTCAGTATCAGGGAAGCCGGTGCAAAGGTTATAACCTACGGTGCCCCCGTCTATCCAGGCGCCATGTTTATGCTCGCGTATATAGATGATATTCCTGTTGTCGGTCTTCCCGGTTGTGTAATGTACCACAGGGCAAGCATTTTTGAACTGATACTGCCGATGATTATTGCTGATGAACCTGTAACAAAGGAACATATTGCTTCTTTAGGACACGGTGGTTACTGTTCAAACTGTAAGGAATGCAGGTATCCAGTCTGCGGTTTTGGAAAGAAGTAATTTAATAATTTTGTCACCCAACAGGTTTGTCAAGAAGTCCGGGACTGTATGAAGATTGATATAAAGAAGAATCTAATAAAATGGAGTTCCCCTGTTAAATCCACATGGCGGGCTGCAAAGCAGCATTTAACAGGGTGAACCGCCGGAGTTTATCCCGCACTTGATGCGGGACCAGAATGACATCAAACTAGTTTTAGAGTAATCGATTTTAATTAACTTGCTTTTGAGTCCATCGTCTTCAAGACGAGGGTTGTACAGTTTCCTGTAGAATAACAGCTCAAGCTGAGTGCTGATAGCTGATCGCTGAAAGCTCCATCCAGAAAGTTTTTTATGGATGGACTATTCTTTTACAACAGGTACTTCTATAGTCATATTCAAGACATTCTCTTCGTCTCTTGCCAGGTCAATTTTGCCCCCATGCCGGTGAATTATTATTTTTGCCAGAGGCAGGTCAAGAACACTTTCCTCTATTTTCGGCTCAATATGCGGGAAGAAGAATTGTTCAATGTCATCGTCTGACAGATGTAACACCCTATGAGATATTTCAACCACGGCTTTCTGACCATCCGTGGAACTTGAAATAGTAATGTTTTCTTCCTGTGGAGCTGATACTGCGGCATGTTTCACGATATTTTCTATTGCCTGCTGTATCCTTTCATAATCAGCCTGAAACCGGGGCAGACCGGAATCCAGGACCGTAATTACTTCCAGCCCGCGTGATTTTAACAGGTGCTTCAGATTAATTATAGGGTCAAGAATCACCTTATTCAGATCTATTTCCGAATAGGAGAGGTCAAAAGGCGTAATAGTAGCCAGGAGTCCCTTAACAAATTCCTCCAGTTTCGCGACTTCTTCAACTATTATATCTGCAAGCTTTTTATTCTGATCATCATCAAGGCTTTCGCGAAGCCTTCGTGCAAACCCTCCGGCCGCGCTCAGCGGATTTCTTATCTCATGAGCCATCCTGGCGGATATTTCTCCAAGGGTTCTGATTTCC
>JBHPCX010000091.1:0-14759 GCA_042573485.1 Thermodesulfobacteriota bacterium
AAGGGCTTTTCAGCCTCCGCCCGGATCACTGCATCGATAAAATGGATCACACGGCCTTTTCTAAAGGGTACTTTGGCGACATAGAAAGTTCAGTCCCGATTGGCGGTCAGATCTTAGGGCCTATTCTGCTTGATCCGGGATCCATGGCCTTTGATTCACCGGAACAATATGGATATAAACTTCTATATAAGACTCTGGAGGAGTATGTAGAATATCTTTACAAACCATCCTGGCATCAGTGGCTTAATTATGAAACCCTTGTGTCAGACAGAGGAACGATCGTAGACATGATTCAGCGATCAACTGAGTTTACAATCGACCAGAGAGAAAAATACGGGTTTTACAGCAGGGAAGAGGCATATTATGAAAGGTGCCGGGTGGAAGCTGACAGGGTTGTTATTAACAAGGTGGATAAGATTATGGAACTAAAAGATCCGGACGAAAGAATGAGGCAGATTATCATGACAAGAAGGAATCTTGATGAACTGGAAAAAAGGAGAATGGTTTTTACTGAAGGAATAGGGGGCGATTAATATGGGGGAATCAAAGTATGGGAAATATATAGTATCGGACCTCAAATCACCTTTTTCAGAAGAGTATAATGAAGAATACGCGAAATTTGCGACCCGTGTTCTTTGGATGGATGATAAGGTTGTGGACGGAGCCTTTCAAATGAATGTATCCTGGTACCTGAAACCCCAGACAGGCAAAAAACCGCTTGCCGCCCATACACATGATCCGGGAGAGATAATAGGCTTTTTTGGTAACAAACATGAAGATCCCTATGATTTAGGAGGAGAAATAGAGTTCTGGCTGGAGGATGAGAAGCATATAATCACCAGGAGCAGCCTCATATATGTCCCCCCCGGGATGAAACACTGTCCCCTGATCTTAAGACGTGTGGACAGGCCCATCTTTCATTTTTCAGTAGTTACAAGCGGGACATGGGAAATGAAAACTTAGTGTGCCGATTGAATAAGTAGTTTTCTCCATCCAGTGTACGTCAATAAAATACTCAAGTATTAATGAAGCTATCAGCGTTCAGCAATCAGCGATCAGCTAAACCATGCTAATGAAATTCTTTTAAAAACACCCATTACCTTCCTAAACAAATCGTCCGGCAAATTTGTAACATTGATTAAAGTTAAATGATAAATTCCGGCAGCTTTTCTCAGGGAATGGAGATAACACCTTGATAATAGATCAGATTTTCATAAGAGGCTTGATTATTTTCTAATATAATAATAACCTGAAAAAAATATAATCCTTAAATTTGGTACTCATATATAAAACATGTAAATAGCGATGGAAGGGCAATGAATCAAAAGGCAAAGCCGGACAGCGTTCAGCAAATTGAAAAAAGGATATCCCAGAAAATAAAGGATTATGAAAATTATTCCTTTACTAACATTCAGGATAACTCTTTTAAAACTTTTTTTGATCTTTCCCAGGAGTTCGAAGACCAGTATGATATCTACTGTATATGTGTATTGATTCCGAAAGTATTCTTTAACTATGAATGCGTATTATACCTGTCTGAACCGGATGGGGATTTGAATGTGGCCTGTCATTCATGTGATATTTACAATAATCCGCCCCGGGTCGAATGTAAAATTCCTGACTTACATGAAAAGCCTGCCGTAATTGGTGATTCCTTTTTTGTGCCAGTAAAAGGGAATGTCGCGCTTGCCTATGATCTTCCGGGTAATTCAAAGGACGGAATACTCGGCATATTTGAAATAATAGGAGGCTCGGACCTTTCCGATAACATGCAATTCTTTTTTGAAAAATATGTTAACCGGATAGGTTTCCATCTGCATAACAGGATGATTAATGAGAAGAACAGGGAGCATCTGGAATTTATCAGGAGCCTGGTAAATGATATAGGCCACAACATTATTGTTCCCAATATGTTTTATAAACTGTATTTTAAAAGGCTCCAGGGAAAGATAAACAGAGCTAAAGAGATTAGCAGCGTTTTACAGGATAAATCAGGCATCTTTACCAGCAATATGGGAGAAGGCATTACAGGTGAAATGCAGCGGCTTTCAAGAGAATTGAATTATATCAACAATTCAATGGATGAACAGTTCCAGCAGATTCTTTCCCACTATGAACAGACAAGTCTTTTCCTTGAAACTCTGTTGAGAAGATCTCATTTTGAACAGGGACGCTATGTTCTGGAACCCAGGCAGATAAATATCAATGAAAAGATAATACAACCCCAGTTGAGCCGTTTCCTTCCAAAACTGGAAGAGAGGGGAATTACTGTTGATAACCGGATAGCTGTCAATCCTGAAAAGGAAGTAATGGTTGTAGCCGATGTGGGCCTTATTTCACAGGCCTATTCCAATCTTTTTTCCAATGCTGTAAAATATACTCGTGAAGTGAAAGATGAAAAGAGAAAACCCGAAAAATACATTTCCTTGAAAATGAAGGTTATCAGGGATTTCTTCGGTGAGGGAAAACCCGGTGTAAAACTGGGCATGTTCAGCACAGGTGTCCCGATATCCGGAGATGATAAGGAGGGACTTTTTCAGGAAGGTTACAGAGGTAAAAATACTGAAAATGAATATGGTACAGGTCATGGCCTTCAGTTTCTCAAGGATGTTGTTGAAATGCATAGCGGAGTCGCCGGATTTGAGGCAACGCCGAACGGGAATGAATTCTATTTTGTCCTGCCTGCCTGATTCCGGACAGGACGTATATCAATATTTTAAAAACCCATTAATTTTATAAACCTGCAGGGGATACCAATAATGGCTAATCATGGTGAAAGAAGAAAGTATCGCAGATTTGAGATACCCGATGGAAAAATAAAAATAAAAAAAACCTCTTTTTATCCTGTCCTGAACAGCGGGATAGGCGGGATAAACATACTTTTTGACATGGAATTGAAAACAGGTAAAGTTATTCAATTTGAGTTAATTGCCCCAGAGGAAGAGCCTATGAAATTTAACGCAAAGGTTATATGGACAAATCCTGTCCCCCTTAGCAGCGATATAATCACGGGTTTCGAATTTTCACCCTTTGATGAAAATAAAGATCATAACAGCCCTGAAGCAATGAGTTTGTTGAGGAGGTTGTATGCAAGGTATATAGATAACTGATTTTCATCAAAAAACATCAGTTTTTTGATGAAAGCGATCAGCTGTTAGCAATCAGCGATCAGCAATTAACCTTTTTATACGCATTATTGTAAGGGCACGATGCATCGTGCCCCTACACTTGGTAACTGGACACCACTAAGTAAAATTTCTCCTGTTGGTTGAATTTCCTGTATGAAAATAATGATCCCTTTTTGTCTTTCTTCCGGGAAGACAAAAATATCTTGTTCATCCTGTTCATCCTGTCGGATTAATAACTTTTATGTCTTTGTTAGATGGATTTTACAGTAAAAATACCACATACAACCCAACTGCCCAGCAGTAGGGAGCAAACCATGCAAGGTTCCCCTTTTTAACCATTTTCATTAAAATTTTAAGCGCGATAAAACCTGTTATAGCAGCAGATAAAAAGCCTGTTAATATGGGTATAAAAGCAATTGTCTCAAGATCATGGGAAACGAGCTGCAGGACCATTGCACCTGCTATGGCCGGAATTGAGAGAAGAAATGAAAAACGGGCGGCGAGTTCTCTTTCCATTCCGCAAAGCATGCCGCAAACAATTGTAGAGCCTGACCTTGAGATGCCGGGTATAATGGCCAGTCCCTGGGCTGTTCCTACGGCGAGAGCTGTTAAGAGACCCACATTCTTTCTTTTTGTGTAGCCTGGACTCAGGATTCTGGTAATTCCAATGATCAATCCGGTAAGTATCAACATTCCTCCAACCCAGTGAACTTTGCCGAACAATGCTTCCAGGGAGTCCTTAAATATAAGCCCTATTAAAACTGTGGGCAGCGTGCCTATAATTACCCAGGCGGCCAGGATAGCGTGAGGTTTTTCCTTTATTGATGATAATGGTTCATTCTTCTTAAAATAACCGGTGAATAAATTCCAGGTTTCCAGTATCATTTTCTTAAGATCACTCCTGAAGAAGACAAACACGGCCAGGAGAGTGCCAAGGTGGAGGGCGGTATCAAAGAGAATCTCGGGTTCGCTGAAGCCCAGGAGGTTTTGGGTAACCACAAGGTGGCCTGAACTGCTTATCGGCAGAAATTCCGTAATTCCCTGAACCACACCGAGGAATAAACTTGAAAGAGTGTCCATATATAATGTCTCTTCCTTAATAAATAATGATAATGTCTATCGTATTATCGGACGGCCAGCCAGCCGCCCTACTCCATAAATATCTTGCCCGGATTCAAAATATTGTTGGGATCAAAAGCAGCCTTGAGCCGCATCATCAGTTCAATTGCCGGTTTCGAAAATTCCATTTCCATATAGGGAGCTTTTGTTATCCCGATACCATGTTCACCGGTAATTGTTCCTCCAAGATCAATTACTTTCTGAAAAAGCTCTTTAATTATATTATCCCCTTTGTTTACTTCATCAGGATTTTCTCTGTCCAGTAAAACGTTTACATGGATGTTTCCATCTCCCGCGTGTCCATAGGCGGGAATGGGCAGGTTATATTTTTTGCTCAGGTCACGAAGAAAAGTAATAAGGTCCGGTATTCGACTCCTGGGAACAACAATATCCTCACTAATTTTGCCCGGTTTCAGTTCCAGCAGGGAAGGGGATATTTTTCTTCTCGCGTCCCAGATCAATTCAACTTCTCTTTCATCAGACGCTAGTTTGAAATCAACAACCCTGTTTCCCTTGCAAATTTTTTTAACTTTTTCAGCATCACCTTCAACAAGTTTTTTATCACCATCCACTTCAATGAGCAGTATTGCCCCGGTATCTTCAGGTATCTTTATCTCTATTTGTGAACGGACACAATCGATTGAAAGCCTGTCGATAAATTCGAGTGTAGCGGGCATAATTTTGCTGCGGATTATATCGGATACTGTCTTTGCCGCGGCAGTTATGTCCCTGAAACAGGCGATCATTGTTTTTTTTGCCTCCGGCTTCGGAAGAAGCTTCAGAGTTATTGACGTAACCACCGCCAGAGTGCCTTCGGACCCAACAATCAGGCTTGTAAGGTCATACCCTGCCACACCTTTTGCTGTTTCCACTCCTGTTTTAATTATATCGCCGGTAGGAAGTACAACAGTTAAGCCAAGAACATAATCCCCCGTAACACCATATTTTAAACCTCTCAATCCTCCGGCATTTTCCGCTACATTCCCTCCCAGAGTTGAAACATCGTTACTTGCCGGATCAGGTGGGTAAAACAGGCCGATTTTTTCCACTTCTTTCTGCAGGTGTTCAGTTATAACAAAGGGCTCAATTTTAGCGATAAGGTTGTCCTGGTCTATTTCCAGAATGCGGTTGAACCGGTCCATGGCCAGCACCAGACCTCCCTTTACAGGCAGTGCTCCGCCGGTCTTTCCGCTGCCGCCGCCCCTGGGAATAACAGGGAACTTATATTCATTGGCCAACCTGAATATTTCTGAAATCTCTTCATTGCTGGAGGGAAATGCCGCTGCGTCGGGCATGTATTTTAATTTAGTGCTGTCGGATGAATAGTCCTCCAGATTATTAATACCTGTTAAAAGACAGTCCGGTTTTAAAATATTTTTTAATTTGATAAGTGCTTCTTCCGGTATCATCACTCAACCCGGGTTCGGCTGTCAAAGGAGTGTTTCAGGGTCATATAATCCATGTATTTAAGGTCACCGCCCACGGGCACGCCAAGAGCAATCCTTGTGATTTTAATCCCTTTCTGTGCCAGCAGATCAGCCAGGTATGAGGATGTTGCCTCTCCCTGGGTAGAAGGATTCAGGGCAAGGACTATTTCATCAATTTTTTCATTTTCAAAACGGGAGAGAAGTTCCGCTATTTTCAGGTCCTCGGGGCCGATGCCGTCCAGGGGGGAAAGTACACCATGGAGGACATGATACTTTCCCTTGAATATACCTGACTCTTCAATGGCAAGCTGGTCACCTGGGCCTTCAACAACACATATCACGTTTCCTGAGCGGCCGGTGTCCATGCACACGGAACATGGGTCATCATCGGTGAAGTTAAAGCATATGGAACAAAATTTTATTTTATCCTTAACCTCCAGAAGGCTGGAGGAAAGATCCTCCGCCAGTCCCTTTTTTGTATTAAGGATGTACAGGGCTATCCTGGTGGCGGATTTTTGTCCGATACCCGGAAGCCGGGATAATTCCTTTATCAATTTTTCCAGTGGTGGTGGATATATATTCATATAATTATCTTAACCTGTTCTGCTATTCCTGCTTTCTCTATTTATTATCAAAACTATCCGGCACCGGCTCTAATCACCGGATGCTGGCATGAAATATTATGTAAGACCGGGGATATTGGGCAGATTTAACCCGCCTGTCAGTTTTCCCATTTCTTCATTAACCATGTTCTTGGCGCGTGTAAGGCCGTCGTTTACCGCGGCGAGTATTAGATCCTGGAGCATATCAATATCGTCAGGATCAGCAACTTCCGGATCGATCCTGATAGAAACGATTTCCTGCTGACCGTTCACAACTACAGTGACCATACCTCCGCCCGATGACGCCTCTACGGTTTTTTGCCCGAGTTCTTCCTGAAGCCTGGCCATTTTTGTCTGAAACTGTTGTGCCTGTTTCATAAGGTTTCCCATGTTCGGCATTCCCTTCATTTTTGTCTCCTTTTTATAATTTACTTACCCGCAGGTTCTTCTTTCAATTCACCCTTGAATACTTTAATAACTTCCATCACCGATTTCGGAAGATCCTGTTCAGGGGGTATGGTTATTGTTTTTTTTTTATCTGCTTCTGTTGTTTCATGAGCGGTTATTATAATCCCTATATCTCTTTCATAATAATCTTTTAAAAAAGTGTTCAGTTTTTCTATGTTTTCCTTATCCTTAAGATAATTTATGCAGAAAGCGGAGTTCCCCCGTTCTATCTTGATGGATTTGTCAGAATGATTTAACAGCCTGGATTCTTTCAGGACTGTATACATTCCCCTGTTATTGCCGGAAACATATTTTAAAAAGCCTTCCCAGTCTTTGTTTCCCGATCTTTCTTCAACAGGCGTATCTTCAGGTTTTATTTCCTCTTTCCATTGAGTATCCGGTTCCGAGATTCGCGGACTTGGTATATTTAAGCCGGGATTGCTGCCGGGTGATTTATTGGAAAGCCTTTTTTCCATACTGTCAACCTTTTCAAGTAAATCACCTATTGAGAGAAGTTCACCAAGCCTGCAAAGCTTAATCATAATAGTTTCAAGAACAAGCCTTGAATGGGAAGTATAACGGAAGGCCTCTTCCCTGTTGATCAGGATATTAAGATACTGCTGGAGTTTTTCAAGTCCCGCCTTTTGCGCCTGCTCCTTTAGCTTGGCTTTATCATCTTCGGTTACATCAAGGATGTTTCCGTCAGGAGCAGCGAGGTATATCATCATGTTCCTGAACTGGTCCATGATGGATTTATAAAATTCTTTAATATCATAGCCGAAGTGATATATGCTGTTTACTATTTCAATGCATTCACCTGTACGGCCTTCTATTATTGCCTCTGATGCCCTGAATATCAGTTCACTGTCGATAATACCAAGGATATCCACTATATTTTTATCTTCAATTTTAGAACCGGAAAAAGACGCAACCTGGTCCAGGAGGCTTTCAGCGTCACGCATACTCCCCTCGGCTTCCCCGGATATTATTGTGAGTCCCTGCCTGCTTATTTCCAGGTTTTCATTTTCTGCTATCTTTTCGAGCTGCTTCAGGATTATGTCCTGTGGTATCCGTTTGAAATCAAACCTCTGACACCTTGAGAGTATGGTTATGGGTACTTTATGGGGTTCTGTTGTCGCGAAGATAAATTTTACATGGGGAGGCGGTTCTTCAAGCGTCTTCAAAAGAGCGTTAAATGCATGAATCGTAAGCATATGGACTTCATCAATTATATATACCCGGAACCTGCCCGACGAAGGCATATGTTTTATGTTTTCTCTTAATTCCCTGATTTCTTCTATGCCGCGATTTGATGCACCGTCTATTTCCTGCACATCCATGGATGATCCTGCTGAAATATCAGCGCAGGATTCACATTCATTGCAGGGATTGCCTCCTTCTTCTTTCGAGCAGTTGACAGCCTTGGCCAGTATTCTTGCAACGCTTGTTTTGCCTACACCTCTCGCTCCGCTGAACAAATAGGCATGGTGAAGCCTGTCCGTAGTTATGGCGTTTAAAAGTGTCCTGGTTACGTGATCCTGTCCCAGGACATCCTGAAAGATTTTCGGTCTCCATTTTCTAGCGAAAACTTCATACACCATGGTTTAACACTCGCTGCCTCTGTAGACCATAAAACTGGTTTGCCGAGGCGTAGTTTGAAACAGTTCAGGGTCAATTAGTTAGTGGCCCGGCGTTGCTTTATAAGCTACGCCGCGGCAGATTTCATTCTTCACTATGTTTCGAACGAAGTCTGGCGGAGAGAGAGGGATTCGAACCCTCGGTACCGCCTGTAAGCAGTACACGCGATTTCCAGTCGCGCTCCTTCGGCCAGCTCGGACATCTCTCCGCGTTCCTTGATAAATGAAAAAAGAACATATCTAAACAGATACTTATTATGTTTTCGGGTTAAAGAATAAAGATGGATATATAGCAGAAATAATAAAGTATGGAAAGATTAAAAAACATAAAAGGCAGCTTCCCGATTTACCCTTCCCGGCCTTTCTAAGAGATGTTGCTCATCAGGTAAAAAACGGGACTCTAAACAGGATTCAGAGATGTTATTAAGCCCTGTCCTAAATTATTTCCGCCACAAATACAATTAACATGGCTGCAGGTATAAAAAGTAATTGAGATAATAATGTCCCCGCAAACCCGGGGATAGATCGGTAATCGCTGAATTTATTAACAGCAAGTGTAAAAAGACGCTGAAAAGTAGGAGTGAGAAGAACGCCGATAAGAGTCGCCATTGAAGCTGATAATAACAGGATTCTGAAATCATGGGCCGTGTTTGAAGAAACAGCGCATGCCAGGTTTTCCTCGATTCTTTTCGCGAGTATGGGGCCCTGGAAGGAGTTTGAAGTCCTTGAACAAAGCATCATTATATTAAATAAAGCGAATGATACAGCTATCCTGCCTGTTCGTGACCCGGCTATTCTTGCAGAGTAGGCAAGGGTGCCGACCAGGTGAATAACAAATGTAAAAATGACAAGAAGGATTAACGTGTGGTCCATATCAAAATGTTCAGGTATTAAGATGGTTGTTGTTACCCGACTGACCTGTCTCTATTGCATACCAGTTGATATTCCGGGTCATGAACATTACCGCGGCTGTTAGAACCAATAACCCGATACTTCCAAATATAAGCGCGTAATCCTCCAGTTGAATAACGATAAACAAATACCCGTACAAAATTATCAGCATTCCGAAAATTGTCAGGGAAAACCGTGAATTGTTTACTATCGCCCTGGCATACCCTGAGATAATGAGTGTGACGGATATCGCGGACAGAATGTATGCGTAATTAAAGTGCATGTGCTCTGAAAATGACAGAACAAGAACATAAAAAATAAGGACCGCGACTCCTATAAGGATGTATTGTATTGGATGAATCCTTTGTTTGTTTATAATTTCTGAAAAGAAAAAAGATGCAAATGTAAAAATAAGAAACATGATTGAATATTTCGCGAGCCTCATGGATTTTTGATATATATCTGCCATGAGTACAAGCTTCACTCCAAAGGGTGATTCTGTTACCTGGTATTGTAACCCTTCCCAGAACTGGGGGTAGTTCCTGTTCAAGTGCAGCACCTTCCAGGCGGCTGAGAACCCGTCCTTTTTTATCTCCCGGCTTGTCGGCAGAAACGCGCCGCTGAAACTTGGTGAAGGCCAGCTTGAATCCACCTTTACATAATTGGATTTACCAACGGGGACAAAGGCAATTTCATCACTGCCCTTTAGATTCAAGTCAAAGGAAAAGTTGCTGGTTTTATCTCGCGGTAACTCTTTGATCAGGGTGCATACTCCCGCGGGGGAAAGATCGGCAGTCTTCAGGCCGGGATCAGTATTATAGGCTATGTCATTGAACTGGATCTCAACCCTGTCCCGTATACCGCGCATATCCGTGATCCCCAGGGACAGGTAAGCCTTATCCCACAGTATATTATTCGAATCGATGTTCAGTTTATCTGATTCGGGTATTTTAAAACTGCCCTTGAATTTAAGTTCAGCATTATAGACAACAGCTTCAAAAAGGCTTCTATAACGAATCTGGGGCTCTATCTTCCCGCTTATATATAACGTTTCAGGCAAAATATGAAGGTAATGCAGATTGAATTGTGTTTCGCCATCTATATCTTTATAAAATTTTTTGAAGGGAAGGGTAATGAATGGGCCGGTTACAGTCTGGCTGCCGCCCCATTTCAGGCTGATTTCATTTACCACTGAATTGCGTCTCTGTTGCCGTTCTCTTATCAGTTCCTGGACCATAACGGCCGGGATGAGCAGCAGAAGGATCAGAATTCCTACTGAGATTATTTTCAGTGTGACTGACCTTTTAATATGGTTGACTATCTTTTTAATAATATCTTCATTACCTGTCATTTATGTCCTCCGAAAGTAAATGAAAAAACAACTTAAAATGTGAACATGATGTATGCTGAATGCAGTTTTAAAACAGAATTATGAAGTGAGTATGAATGCAGGGTGAAAAAGGTATGAAAAAAGATTTAACTGCTGAGGTTGATAACTCTTTTACAGATATGATCTCCAATGGGTATTGCTGAAGTAGCCGCGGGAGATGGAGCGTTGCACACATGAAGGCTGCGGGGACTTTCAGCAAATAGAAAGTCATGCACCATCGACCCGTCCTTTAATACCGCCTGGGCGCGTATACCGGCAGGGTATGGTTTTAAATCGGCCAGTTTCAGCTGTCTGCAATACTTTTGTACCTGTTTCAGGTAGCCGGGCGCCCACAGGGAGTTTTTAATTTCCATCAGGCCTGTTTTGAAATTGGATTTTATCAATCTCCAGAAACCGGGAAAGATTAACATGTCCCCTATGTCCTGCAGACACAAATTAACCTTTCCATAGCCTTCCCGTTTCCATCCAGGAACGGCGTTTGGGCCAACAGTAACAGATCCGTCGATCATCCTCGTCAAATGAACACCCAGGAATGGAAGCTCCGGGTCAGGGATCGGATATATCAGGTGATTGATGATGTTATTGTATTTTTCCGGCAGGCGGTAGTACTCGCCACGGAATGGTATAATCTTAAAGTCCGCATGGATGTCCAGCATTTTTGCAATCCGGTCTGCATGCAAGCCGGAACAGGAGATCAGAAACCGGCACTTGAACTTTTTTCCTCTCCCGTTGTGAAGCGTATTAACTGATACGTCTGTCTCTGATTCCTTAAGGTTTATTACCTTGTGTTCCAGGTATGCGTTACCATTCAGTTCAAGATACCGGCCCATCATTTTCCGGGCAACCTGTTGGAAATCAACAATAGCAGTTGCTTTTACAAATATTGCCCCGAGACCGGTGATGTTGGGTTCCCGGGCTTTCAACCGGTTTTTATTCAGGATTTCAATATCGATTTTGTTTTGCCTGCAGCGATCAATCAATGCCTGCATGCGTTCCATTTCCAGGTCGGTTGTTGCTACAAGAAGTTTTCCGCACTGATTATAGGGGATCCTGTTTTCATCACAAAAGGAGATTGTTGCTGCTGAACCGGCCTTACAGAATTCAGCCTTAAGGCTCCCGGGCTCGTAATACACACCGGCGTGTATTACACCGCTGTTATGGCCGGTCTGATGACTGGCATATTCCGGATCTTTTTCCAGAAGCAGTATTTTTTTCTTAGGGAAATGCCTCCGCAACTGCCATGCAGTAGAGATGCCGACTATGCCGCCGCCTATTATAATGTAATCATATGTCATAGTGAGTGGGTAGTGCTGTCTTCAAATATCAAAAAGAGCCGGTCTGTAAGGTAAAATTCTAATTCACGGTCCCATTATAAATATTTAATATTATTGATAATAAAGTCTGATGGAAATGTCAATTTGCCAATGATATGACAAAGAGAAAAAGGTGATACTGATCGGGAGGGTAAGCATAAATTAAGCGGCTTTGGAGACTGCGGCCGGGTATGCGGATATATTATATGTATGTCCGTTCCTCTGATCCCGAATTCAACCAATTCATATACCCATTGTAATATTCCTTCAGCAACCCTGTCGTACGGCGAAAGCCCAGACTTGATCCCAAAAAGGCTGCCGGCGCCACACTGAACTGCGCCGCTGATCTCAATAAAATTCCCTTAATACTGAACAGCTGCTTTCTAAACCGCATATAACCTTCCATCAGTTCTTCAAAAGTCATTCTGGCAGGCCGGAATACCGGTGTCAGGTGGTCATAATAAGACCAGTTATAGTGCATTATCCGGTTCTCTTTCACAATTCTATTATAAAGGGCAGTCCCCGGATAGGGCGTAAGCACATAGGGACTGACTGACGGAACATTGTGCCGGATGATGAAATCCAGGGTTTTATCGAAAATAGAGGTTGTATGAAAATCCATGCCGAATATGAGGCCCGCATGGAAAAAGACACCGGCTTTTCGGCAGCGGCGAATGGCCTTTGCATAGGCTTCAACAGGCACTGCTTTTCGAAAATGGGAAAGGGCCGAGTTATCAATAGTCTCTACTCCTACGAAGATATATCTTAGTCCTGCTTCGACAGCCGCGTTGAACAATTCGGTGTCCAGGATGAATTTGACCGGGACCTGGCCGCCGATTATTAACTTATAGGGCTTCAAACTGGAGAATAGCTCGAACGCCCATGAACGGTTCGCAACCAGGTTGTCATCAAGAAAGATTACCTTTCTTGATCGTCGCATTTTGATTTGCGCGATTACCTTTTCTATCGGCAGGCGTCTGACTTTCCGTCCGTACAAATTTTGTACGCAGCAGAATTCACAATTTCTGGAACAGCCTCTGCTGGAGACCAGAGGGTCAAAGGTTGGCGGGAAAATCCTTGAATTGCCATTATAGCGGATCAGGGGGATTTTATTTATTTCAGGGGTGGTATCCTGATAAACTTGCTGCAGGTTGCCTTTTTCAATATCATCGATTATTTTGGGCCATATGTCTTCGGCTTCGCCAATGACTATTGCATCGGCATGGCGGGAGGCCTCCTCCGGCAGTATTGAAGGATGCACTCCCCCGAATATTACTTTTGCTCCCGAGTGACGAAACTTTAACGCCAGATGGTAACCGCGATTGGCCGTTGCCGTCATTAATGAGATGCCAACCACGTCCCAGGTCTCGCTCCAGGGAATAGGCTCTACTTCTTCATCAACTATTTTTACTTCGTGCACCGGCGGTGTCAACTCGGCCAGAATCAACAGGGACATTTGGGGTATTCTCAACCAACCGCGTGTCGCACCTGGAAATTCCGATCGTGGTGTTATCAGCAGAATTCGCATAATACCAATCTCCTCTCAAGTCTAACTGGATTTTATCTGTTCCTTCTTAGCGCTCTCTAAATGTACACTTGCTCCGATATCTTTAAAAATCGTGATAGCTTTTTCAATATGTTCCCTGGACCAGTGCTTTTTTTTCTTCAAATGATAAAGCCGGCCTAGTTCGAGATTGGCCTGTCCTACTAAATTGGTTGAACCGATTCTGGATGCAATAATGATGGCCTGTTTGAAATGATGTTCGGCTTTACTCGCGGCCCTGGGAAGGGTTTTTATTAAAAAGCCCAGATTGCGAATCAAACCCCACACATTTAAGGAACTCTCCCGCTGCAGGAACCGCAGGTAAACAGTGCCCAGGGCGTGTTCGATAAAAGAATTCGGATAGTACCTTCCGTTGTTTCCTGCCGATGACGCCAGTTTATTCAGGCCTTTTAATCCCTGTGCCAGTTCACCCCTGCTGATTAGCAGAACCGCTAGAAAAACCTGGGCGGATGTTCCGAGGGCTTCACATCCATACTCATCACTGTATGCCAGCACTTCCCTGAGGGGCTGTTCTGACTCTTCAAAACGATTTTCGAGCGAGTAGGACATACCCATAAAAAACTTGGGCCACTCAAAATAGAACGGATCTTTTGCATTGTCGTAGGCTTTACTGTAGTTCTGCAACGCGATCGCGTAGTCCCCGGCATTCATGTGGCCATGGCCGATGGAGATGTAGCCGTTTACAATGCTGCGGCTGTTGGCATTTTTGCGACCGTATTCAACCAGTTGCTGTCCGATTTCGAGGGGTTTTTTTACATCACCCCTGTAAAAACAGATTTGTCCCATGCCGCTCAGAGCCTGATCGTAGATATGCGGCTCGGAGCCATGCTCTTCCGCTATTTTCTGAGCCCTTTTCCCATATTCAATGCCTTCATCGTAAAGCCCCAGTTCAGCGCATGTCCACGGCAGCCAGGTACAGGCGCAAGAGATTAGCTCCGGATCATTTGCATCCTGACCACGCTGCAGGGCGGTTTGAAGTAACTGATACGACTTTTTGTTTTTTTCCCGGCAGAACTTTGCAAAACCCAGCCAGGCATATAGTTTGCCTGATTTTACATTGTTTCCAAACGCATCAGCAGATTCGAGATTGCCCTCCAGCAAGTGTTCCATTCCTTGAAGAGGTGATCAACGCGCTCATCGATTCGGAAACACTCATGGCTGACAATGGAGGATGGCGTTTAACTCAAGCCATTTCAGCAGCTAACATTTCTTTATCGATTCACGGTGTTATCACCGCGAGA
>JBHPCX010000092.1:0-14556 GCA_042573485.1 Thermodesulfobacteriota bacterium
CTTGCAGCCGAGGAGGCGAGAACAGAAGCAAATATAATTATAGAAAACAGTCCGGACCAGGAGATGGTGCAGGAGGCGATTGATGCGGCAACAGCGGCCTCACTCGCAATAAGCGATGCCCGGGCAGCTCAGCAGAAAGCAATTGAAGCTGGTGCTGAACCTTTTACCTATGAAGTTACTGAAGGGGGAGACGTAATTGGTTTTTATTTACTGGAGCCGGAAATAGATGATGAGGAACCGGCAAGTAGAATTTAAGAACCTCTAATGTGGTCGGATTTTTATGACAAAATGACCCAACTATAATATGCGTTAAAATAAATTTATTTGTTAAAATAATTATGAGTGTTTATAGTTAGATATGTAATATTTAAACCTGCCTCTTTTAAATAGGCTCAACTTGAGGAGGAAAACTGGGGGAAATATGTTTTCAAAAAGAAAAACGAATAAAATTGGCCTTTTTTGCATAATACTCATAATCCTGTTGATCTGCCCGTTCTCGGCCTACTCCAAAGGCAAAATTACCGTAAAGCCGAAACTCTCCGCCAGCTGGAGAACGGATGATAATTTTCACAAGGCTGAAACCAGTGAAAGAGAAGTACGTACATACATTATTCAGCCCGGTATTCAGATTGGATATGAGTCGCCAAAAAGCCTGGTCACCTTTGACTATACACTTGGTTCCTATAATTACGATGAAACGGATCCCCTACCTGCCGGACTGGATTCTGCCGAGAATGATGATTTTACAGGGCATACGGCACTATTTGATCTGGTATCCAAGACCAGCAGCAGGGTAACTTTAGGCCTTAAAAATCAGTATTTTAAAACTAGGGATTCCGCAAAAAGTGACACTTTCAGCAACTCAATTGACAGGGATAAGTATTCTATAAACACTCTTACTCCTTCTATACTTTACAATCTGGGCGGGAAATTTTCCGCCGGTTTTCGGTTCAGGCATACTGAAACCGAATATGATGTGGCAGCAAAAGAAGGCTCAACGGAATACAGACCGATTTTTGACCTGCTTTATAACTTCAATAAAACCACCTCCCTTGACCTGGAATGGCAGTACTGGGAAAGGGATTTTGACCTTTCATCTGATTATGAATCAATCCAGACAAAGCTGATTTTAAGAAAACAGTACAAATATTTTTCATTTGAGGCAGGAGCAGGCTATCAGAACAGGGATTTTGATAGCCTAACCCAGAAAGACATGGATGTTATAGCATACAGGTTTGCGATAACAGGGCAGGGTCCTAAAAGTCATGTTTCCTTAATTGCTGAAAGCAATCTGAATGACTCTGGAGGCGGAGTATTATATTTTGTTGCTACTCGGGTTACTCTAAAAGCCGGGCGTGTATTTATGGGGAAAATACCGGTGGAGCTGTCAGGTATGTTCCAGAACAGTGATTATGAGGATTCAACAGGTTTGACACCGGCCGGAACAGTTGAAATAAGAGATGATGATTTGTCCTCTATTGAAGGGAGTGTAGGGTATATTTTTAATGACTGGCTGAACTTTACGGTAACAGCCGGACATGAAAAAAGGGATTCCAACATGGCCGGAAAGAATTATGATAACAACTATTTGTCATTTAATCTGAACTTTAATTACAGTTTTGGAAAAAGATAATTTATTTTAAAAATTGGTCAAAAGGCAGATATCACAGAAGTTGATGTTTTATCTGCCTTTTTATTTGTTTACAGCTTTTCCCCGGCAACCCTGAAATTTTTCGGGCGGCAGGATCAGAATATGAAAATTGATAAAAAAAGAATATTCATCACATATATTATTACAGTTGCTCTACTTTCATTGTTGTTCTTAAATAAAGTGTCGGCTCAAAACAAGGATTATCATCTGGGAGCAAAGGATGTAATTACACTAACAATATTCGCAGGTGGTGAAAAACAACAGGAAATAGACCTGACCATGTCATCACAGGGAATGATCAATGTCCCCTTTATAGGCCCTGTAAAGGCAGGTGGATTAACGATAACCGAACTCGAAGCCTTGATAGCAGAGCCCCTGGCAGAGGATTATTTTGTGGATCCGGAGGTCAATATTTTTATAAAGGAATACCACAGCCTCCAGTACTATATCTCCGGCGCAGTAAAATCTCCCGGACTCTTTGAAATGACCTCCGAGGCCAGCCTCCTGGAGTTGATCGCCAAGGCAGGGGGACTGCTGCCGGAAAGGGGCAATGTGGCCTACGTCCTCAGGGAATCAACAGGAAAAATTCAGGAGAATGGAGATATTGAAAAGCTTATTTCCAGTAAAGAACCTTTGAAAGTTGACCTGAAAAGCCTGCTGGACAAAGGAGATATGACCCACAATCTGATCTTAAAATCAGGCGATGTGGTCTACATACCCCTGGAAAAGGCCCTTAATCCTGCCGAATCAAAAATATATGTAGAAGGAGAAGTAAGAAGTCCCGGTGTATTCGATTATCAACCGGGTCTTACCGCCCTGAATGCATGCATAATGGCAGGCGGATTCAGCGAATTCGCTGCACCGAACAGGACAAGAATTATTAGACGTGTAGATGAAACTCAGGAGATAATCAAAATCAAACTTAACGATATTAAGGAAGGTAATATTCCGGATATTGAACTCAGGCCCGGTGATAGAATTCATGTCCCGGAGACATGGCTGTAATCACTCAAAGTAATTAGATGAAGTGCGGTATGAGTGCCTTTTTGTTGTATGAGTTTTATATTGCTATACGGCACGTATTGATTTGGAGAATGAATGGAAATAAATGAAACTGAGCAATCACCACACCTCTCAGAATATTATTATATCCTGAGTAAACACAAGTGGACTATAATCGCTATTTTGATCATAATTGTTACCCTGGCGATGATCAACAGTTTTTTTACAAAACCTGTCTACAGGGCTACCTCTACACTCATAATCGAAAAGGACAGGAATAGATCACCGATAACCGGTGAAAGCCTGGATTATGAAAGTTTTTTATCTCAGTCTGTCACAATAAATACACAAGTCAAATTAATAACTTCAAGGCTTGTTTTAAAGAAAGTGGCCCAGAAACTTCATTTGGACAGGATACAGGATCAGGATGAATTTCATGTAAGTCCGGCCAGGGATATACTAACACAGGTTAAGAAGAATATTCGTTTGTTAATGGGAAAAAAGGATATTAACTTTTCAACAGAAGAAAAAATCAGCAATTTAGCTGATTCACTGAGGGGAAAGATTAATATTGAACTTGTAAGAGATACAATTCTTTTGAATATAAATGTTGAAGATCATGACCCGGCTTTAGCGAGGGACATAGCCAATGCAGTTGCTGAGATGTATATAGAGTTCAATATCAGTAACCGCCTGAAGTATTCACAAAATACCCTGGCATGGATGACGGATCAGTTATATGAAGTAAAGAAAAAACTGGAAGACTCTGAAGCAGAGTTTCTTGCCTATAAGCAGAGAGAAAAACTCTTTTCTGTTGAAGGCAGGCAGGATGTTAACAGGCAGAAAATAGAGGAGTTTAATAATGCCTACCTTGATATGAGAAATAAAAGAATGACACTGGATGCAAAACTCGCGGAGTTGAAAAAAAACCTCGGCTCAAAGCAGGATATCTATCAAATACGATCCTTGCTTGATAATAGCCTTATAAACACTCTTTACAGTCAGATGCTGGATCTGGAGGTAGAACTGTCCAGTTTGAGCAAAGTCTATAGATCTAAACATCCCAAGGTTATTCAGATTATTACAGAAATAGAAAACACCAGGAATAAACTTAAGCAGGAAATCGATAAAGAGCATGAAAATTTAGAGTCTGAAAGATCCGTGCTGCTGGCTAGAGAAGAAGTCATGCAGAAGACAATTTCGGATTTTGAAAATGATGCTCTTGATATTAATAAAAAAGAGCTGAAATATACTATACTTAACCGGAATGTGGTTACAAACCAGAACCTGTATGATGCTATTTTATCCAAAGTCAAAGAAGCGGATATAACGGGAAATATTGATGCCTCGAATATTCGAGTCACTGAAGAAGCAGTATTGCCAACTACTCCAATAAAGCCAAATAAAAAAAGGACTTTTGTTCTCAGTATTTTTTTAGGATTGTTTTTAGGCGCAGGCATTGCATTTCTATGGGAGTATCTGGACAGATCAATCAGGAATGAAGAGGATGCTGCCCGGTATCTGGACCTACCAGTAATTGCGATAGTTCCAATAGCGGATAAAAAGGAACCTTAAAATATCTGGATAATAAGGTATTTAATAAATGATTAAATTATTTCGAAAAAAATATATGCGGAAAAAAAAGAACCTTAAAGATATTTTTTTATCAAACTGTCCCGCGAAATCCAGTTTCGCTGAGTCTTACCGTACGCTTCGCACAAATATTCAATTTTCATTTATAGAGAAGAAATTATCAATTCTTTTAGTTACAAGCGCCGGGCAGGAAGAAGGAAAAACCAGTACTGTGGCAAACCTTTCCTATACAATGGCAAAGTCCGGTAAAAGAGTACTTATGATCGATGGCGACCTCAGAAAACCATCTCTCAGCAAGCTGGTTGATGATAAGACTGGTCCGGGTTTTTCTGAACTGCTTTCAGATTTGCTGGGACATGATGTGCTGGAAGGGAATCTGGCGGATTATTCCTTTTCAGACCTTTACATGTTAATATCTATGCAGAACAGGTCCGGCTGGCTGAGAATAACAGAAGGTCCTGAAAAAGTGGACTTGCTGTTTATAAATGGTCTGTTAAAGGATATTGACTGGTTAACCAGGCCTGAAGAAAGTAAACTGGCAAACATACTTGTTAAAGAAAATATACTGGAAAAGGAAGATATAAAAAGAGTTATATCAAGGCAAAAAACAACAGGTAAAAAACTGGGATATACAATCCTGACTATGGGGCTTATGAGTGAGGAAGAAATAAAAGGTTTAATTACTAACCAGATGAAGGATGCTCTCAGGATCGTACTGCAGTTTAAAACAGGAACCTTTATTTTCAAAGAAATAAACAAGCTTGAATATAACATTTCCACCTTTGATCCTGTTGATTTTGAATTACTCTACAATCAGCTTATTGTGGGTGAAGAGGAATTTATATATCTGCATAAAGTTATAGAAGAATCCATTATGAAAACCGGTGAGAATGGCCTGTTTCTATTGCCGAGCGGAAAACTTCCGGCAAATCCGTCTGAAGTTTTGACCTCCAAAAGAGTACCTTTTCTAATCTCAATTTTAAAAAAGCAGTTTGATGTTATCATAATTGATACACCCCCGGTGTTACCCGCGAGTGACGCGCTGATTCTTGCACCTTATGCTGATGGTGTAATATTTGTTACAAAGGCCGGTTTGATTAACCGTGAAATAATAAAAAAGGCTGTTGAGAGTCTCCAACATTCAAACGCGAATATTATTGGTGTAGTCCTCAACCAGGTGGATGTCAGCAGGGAAGGGTACTATAGAAATTATTATCATTACTATTCCAAGTATTACGGGGAATGATTTCAGAGATCAGAAGTCAGAGGGCAGAGGACAGTTATCATTCAACAATGATCAATAAACAGTAAACAGGGTTTTGAATCTGGAATCTGGAACCTTGAATTTTGAATCCGCCATAGGCGGTGATCCCATAATCCCTAACCCATGTAATGCCATGCAAAACACTCCTCCAAACTTTACCCGTCGGCTTATTATATGCTCAGTAACAGTTGTTATCACACTGCTGTTTGTTTATTCTCTCTGTCTCAGAATGGCGGGAGGTATCTACTACCTGGAGGCTCTTAATAATTTCCGGGATGGTCATTATGGTGTCTCTCTCCATAACCTGAAAAAAACAATTGAATTCCTGGAGAATGAATCCTTTGCCCATAAGGAGTTTGGTAAAGTCTATTATCAAATCTCTCTACTCAAAAAAAGAGCTCGTGAAGCACTAACCCCGGCAATTAAGTCAAAAGACTATTTTACAGCAGCAGCAAATCTTAATCCTCTTGATGCGGAAACAGCCTATGAACTGGCAAAGGTTGAATTCAGGCTGGAGACACTCAATAAAATTCTTGCCCCGGAAAACAATCAGGAAAGTAAGGCTTTATACTGGTTTAAGGAGTCTTTAAGGTTAAAACCCAGCAGCATTACATTCCGCCTGGCAATGGCTTACTACCTGCACCGGAATCAGCAAAAAGAGGCTCTTATCAATCTTTTGAGAGAACTTGCCAGGATATATCCGGGGAGTTATAGATTCATGAGAGATAAACCCTATCTGTCTTCCGATATCAGGAGTGAAGTTAAAACTGGGCTTTTTACTGCCATAGATGAAGGTAATTCACCCGGACAGGCACACAGGGCGTTATCATCATTACATATGGATGAGCGGAATTGGGATTTAGCTATATTTCATTATAGAAAATTTCTTGATATTACCGGGACATCAACTGATACAAAAGAAAATATGCATTTAGGATACCTCTACCTTAAAAATGAAGATAATGAAAATGCTGTTAATCAGTTTATTAGGGTTTTAGCTAATCGAAGTGAGATAAAAAGAAATATTGAGATGATTTATAATTACTATAAACAAGAAAATCAAATGAGTGACTTTCAAGCACTGTACACTGAAATAATCAATAGCCGTATTAGTACGCTGGAAAGTGACTTTATTTACGCAAAGTCTTTAATGGAGATGAAAGACTACCCGACAGCTCTGAAAATACTGGGAAGCATAAATAACAGAGAGCCGAATGCCCGGGCTTGTTATATGATGGCTCGTATATTTGAGGCTGAAAATAACTGGGACAGTATGGAGTTGATGATTCAAAAAGCAACAGTCCTTGATCCTGAAAATAGTGAATATCATCTAATTTTTTCTAGAGTGTTAAAACGGTTAAATAAACTGGAAAGGGCTGAAAAAGAAGCTACTTCAGCGATTAAATACCGTGACAAACCTGTGGATTGGCTTTTTAACTACAGGGCCGATTTAAGGTGGGAACTGGAAGATTATAAGGGAGCGGACGGGGACTGGAGTAAAGCCATAAGTCTAAAACCTGATAATGCGGGTTATTATGCCCGGGCTGCAGAGGCATATGCAAAACAATTACTTATACCGGTTGCTGTTGACTACTATAAAAAGGCCCTCGATCTTCAGCCCGGCAATAATAGATACAGGAAAAGGTATGAGGAACTGCAGGCAATGATTTAAGGTCAAGATATTACTATTTTCAAACCTTTAATTTTGCCAGTCTCTTAAAAGTTGAATTTTGCACATAAGTGTCATCCCCGTGCAGACGGGGATCCATTTTTTCCAACAGTTCCTTATCGTTCTAACACCTCAAAGTTTTCTAACCTGGAATATGGAACATGGAATCTGGAATTCAGGCGACTGACATCTGCCTGCCGCGCTGTCTTGTCTCGCCGAAGTTACAAGCGAAGGCGGGCCCTCTTCCTGTCTCACCAGCTGAAAATCCGAAAAAAAATGTGTTTAATGAATGAAAATCAAATAATATATTGACTGGCATCGATTTATTAATTAATTTTTCACTGGAATAACATTTTTTCCAGATATGCTGGGCTGCCTTAAAAGACAGGATTAACAGGATGTACAAGATATTTTTGCTTTTCCGGCCCGTCCCGTTGTATTGTACGGGGAAGAAAGACAAAAAGGTATCATCCCTTTAGAAAACAATAATCAAGGTAAGTCTATTCGTCATTCCCCGGCTGGCCTGCCACGCCGACTTGTCACGCCATAGCCTGTGGCGACGGCGGAAGCTCGATAGAGCTAAGGCGGGACAGGGGAATCAAGTGTTTTGATATTTTTTCACCCGCAAAGCGGGATGGCTCTTTCCTGTTTTCTTCCGGAAAACAGGAAAAAATCCAGATAATCCCTGGCCTAGACCTGGTATTATTACAATATGTTTAATATTATGCATCTCAATCGAATTATTTAAATTGAGTTAGATATTTTGTCATGCCAGGGCAGGCCTGTAAATCCTGTCCAACATGTTTTTAAGGATTTTAGTCCGACAGGATAAACGAGCACGGAGCATGGAGGAAGGAAGCGGTTAGCAGTCTGCCGTCATCGGTCGTCGGTCGCTGGATAGCAGAGAGCAGATGAGGCGTAAGGCGTAAATAATAAATATGTTTTTAATAAAATCCAAAGCATGACAGAAAATAAACGAAATCCATATTATGAAAGACGGTTAAAATATTTATACCTGAGGTTTATAAGGCTCAAGGGAGAACCCCATGAACTGGCCCTCGGCATGGCCCTGGGTGTCTTTTCAGGCATGATGCCTGTAATGCCCTTCCAGATCGCACTTGCTGTTGCACTGGCTCTTTTTTTAAGGGCAAGTAAGATAACCGCTGCTCTCGGCACATGGGCTAGTAATCCCCTGAACTGGGTCTTAATTTATCTGAGTGATTACAAATTAGGGGCCTATCTTCTGGGTATAGAGGGAGGAATTGAAAAAATCAAAGATGTAATGTATTCAATTAACCACGGTGAAGAGATGGCCGTAATCTGGGGAAAATTGTTTTCTTCCGGAGTAACCCTGGTTTCCGCTTTACTTATTGGCGGAATTATATTAGGTACTATCGCGGCTGTCCCGACATATTTTCTGTTTTTGAGAATATTCTGGAGGCTGAGATTATGGCGTCAGAAGAGAAAAGCAAAAAAGGCAGCCAAATCAATTCATCGTCAGATAAATGCATCTGATGAGTAATAGCTGCAGCTTATAAAGAATCTATTGAAAAAAAGTGTTACTTTTACTACAACATATAGGAACAAATACAAGGATTGATTGTCTAATATAATATACAGTTGATCTAATATTAATAAAAATGGCTTAAATGTTTTAATGATAATATTAAATGAGGATTAATTAGAATGAAATCAAAAGTTACTATTTTATCGATGGCTATTGTTTTACTGTTTTGTCTTTTGGCAGTTTCAGGTTCCACAGGGACAGAAGATAATAAAAAAATTGTTATTGCATACACCAATAATGTTGAAGGGTACCTCGAACCCTGCGGTTGAGCGGAAAGCGGTGAAATGCTCGGTGGGCTATACAAAAAAACAGAATATCTTAATGAGTACAGAAAAACTAATAAAAACCTAATTGTAGTTGATTCAGGTGATTTATTGAATGAACACTACGAAATTAAACCCTCCTTTATATCTTCCGCCCGTTTAAAGGGAGAAATTTTTGCTAAAGTATATAAAAGCATTGGAATTGATGCCATAAACGTAGGTGAACTTGAGCTGGCACTTGGCCTGGATTATATAAAGGATCTGGAAAAAAAGTATGACCTTCCCTTTGTTTCCGCCAATCTGGTGGATGATAAAAATCAGCCTCTATTCAAATCCCATGTTATAAAAAAGATTGATAACCTTAAAGTCGGGATTATAGGCATAATGGGTAATACTTCCGATATTATTTCAAAATTGAAAGAGCTTCCGGATGCCGGTCTTTCAGTACTTAATCCTCTTGAAACCGCCAAATCCCTTGTGGCTGAGCTTAAGGTTAAGGAAGAGGTGGACTTTGTCATTGTCATGACTCACCATCATATCGGCCGCAACTGGGTTATTGCCCGAAAGATTGACGGAATAGATGTAATTGTCGGAGGGCATCACAAGCAGAAGTTGAAAACTCCATACAATGCTAATGATACATATATTGTTCAGTCCGGTGAAAAGGGGCAGCATCAGGGAATGCTTGAAATAACACTTGCCCCCGATGGAACCAAAACCGCTAATAACACGCTGGTACCCTTTAATGATAAAATCTCCGATGACTCTAGGGTAAAGGCCATGATAGATGAGTATAATACTCAGGTGAACAGGCTCTATGCTTCAGGGAATGAATCAGGTGAAGAAGGTGTTGTTGCCAAATCAATATCATGCAGTGAGTGCCATGAAGAGGTTTTTGAAATATGGAAAAAGTCGGATCATGCCAGGGCATTCCAGACCCTGATAGATAAAGGAAGACAGTTTAACCCGGATTGTCTTGTCTGCCATACTACACGCTTTGAAGAACCCGGCGGATTTACCATGGAAGGGCAGGAAAAGGACTTGAGAAACGTCCAGTGTGAATCATGCCATGGTGACAGTGCATCACATCTTGAAGATCCGGGAAATCTCTATGATACCAAACCGGCCATGGAAACCTGTGTGAAATGTCATACCGAACACAGGTGTCCTGATTTTGAAAAGAATTACCTGGAGGAGTGGGAGAAAATTAAACATTAAGAAAAATTTTAACCGGATTTTCGGACTTTAAAATAAAAAGCCCCGTCTTTTGGACGGGGCTTTTATTTATGGTTAGTGAAGCTATGAGAAAATATTTATTCTCATTAATACCCGGAATAAGGTGGAATAATGTATTAATGCATGAAAAAGAAAGACTTAGTAATCCGTCATGCCCGCGGAGGCGGGCATCCATTTTAAAAAATATAAAAAGTGACGAATGACGAGTAGAGAGATGCGAATTGCTAATGTTTATAATGATCTTCTATATTACTTGTTCGTCCTTTGTCACTCGATATTTCTTATTCGATTGTTCTAATGAAAAACAATGGATTCCCGCCTCCGCGGGAATGACGGTGTTGAGGATTTCCCGCCCCCGACTTCTCGAGGGCAGGCTCCGAGGGAATGACAAATCAGGACTAGAATTATAAAAACCCTTAGGATATTCATCATTTTTAATTCCAGAAATTAATGATATCCTGTTTTTGGACAAGAGTGATTTATTCTATTTTTTTACCTTTATCTGTGATGGATCTGTAATCTTAATGGAGCCCCCGCCATTTGGATTTTCATATATTTCCCCTGTAACACAGATAGTTTTACCTACATACATGTCCTTATCCAGCTTGTCTTTGATGGAATCAGGGATTTCAATGCCTACAGCACCCTGCTCCATTACTGCTTTGCCCATGCCCAGGATTGTACCCTCATAGGCCATAGTGTCAATGATCTTTCCGCAGACCGTTGCTTTTTCACCAATGTGTTTGGCTGCTTCTTCACATTTGTATTCCGCAGCATTGGAAGCAATAGCTGAAAAACAGACGAAAACAGTTACCATAACAAAACATAATGCTTTTTTCATAATACTCTACCTCCTTCATAAATAGTTAGTGTCCCGCTTGGGGATGGTTGAAATCCCTTGTTTTCAAGTGAAGAAAAGTTTGTATTGTCGTGTAGCGACTTGTCATTCCCCGGCTTGACCGGGGAATCCAGATTTCAAATCATCACATTATTTTACATCTATAAAGCAAGACTTAAAAAAACTTTAAATCCAAAATAGCCGGTATTTGAGTAATTAATATTATTAGAATAACATAATAAATGATATGATAAAAAATCTTTAATATTTTTAGAGTATTAAGTCAAGATATGAATGCTTCCATAATCAATTATCAAGATAACGCCATTTGAGGTTATTTAGCAACTTTAAAGAGGAAAGAGAGTGTTGTATGGCTCAGGGCTCAGGGCGCAAGGAGAAGCGATCGCCTGAGGCGGGTAAACACATCAGACTTGTCCGCCGGCATTGTGGCGGATGACATCTTGATGGTGGATCAGGGAGGAAAAACTGCATTGACTTTTTATGATTATTCCAGCATATTAATAAACCTTAAAATCGGCGGAAAATTAATGTGTTATTAGAGATTTTGTTATAAATATTTAGAGAAAGGACATAAAAATTGGCAGAAGTAATTGGAACTATACCAGAACCCAACAAAACAGTTGATGTTGTGCGTGAGTGTGATGTTGTTGTTGTAGGCGGCGGTCCGGGTGGAATCGGCTCTGCGTTAGCTGCCGCACGTAATGGAGCGGATACCGTTCTGATAGAGAGATACGGTCATCTTGGCGGTATGAGTACCGGCGGATTAGTAACTATTATTCCCAATCTTACTGATTTTGACGGAAACCTGCAGATAGCAGGAATTAATCAGGAATTTATTGAAAAACTGGGTGAAAGAAATGCTGAATGGCATCCTCCCGAAGATATCTGGGGGGATGATGACAAGAGGCTCGTAGCCTATTGGAATGAAAGATCATTTTTTACAGTACGAGAAAGAAGGATAGTTTATGCTTCTCTAATTGATGCTGAGATTGGTAAGTGTATTTTGAATGACATGGTTAATGAGGCAGGTGTAAAAACATACCTTCATGCATGGGGAACAATGCCCATAATGGATGGCAGCAAACCTGTGGGTGTCATATTTGAGAGTAAATCAGGCCGTCAGGCAATAATGGCAAAGGTAGTAATTGACTCTACAGGTGATGGTGATCTGCTGCCATATGCCGGAGCGGGTTTTGATACTGATATTGACCCCCGAATCAGGATCGCCAATCTCTCCCTCTGTTACTGGATTGACAATGTCAACCTTGTCAAAGTCGAAGACTTCAGAAGAGAATACCCCGACAAATGGGGTGAAATGATGATGGAATTGATGCAGCAGGGCGGACATCCGGGTTTTATGCGAAGCAATCTTCCAAACCAGGAGAGGGTAGTATGGATTCATCCCAGGTATGCCAATAAAAGCCAGACTGATGTTGAGGAATTAACAAGAGTTGAAATGCTTGGCCGTGAAAAGATGCTTTTGACCCATGAGTACTTTAAGAAGAATGTGCCCGGTTTTGAAAAAAGCTTTATTGTCCTTACCTCCCCCCAGCTGGGGACAAGGGGTGCAAGAAGGGTGCACGGTGATTATATGGTGACTTCAGAGGATCTCACACTCAATGAACCATTTGAAGACACTATCGCGGTATTTCCTGATCTTGACAGGGGTGAAACATCGTTGAATTCTCCCCTTACATTTATCCCCTACAGGTCTCTTCTGCCCAAAGGCGTTGATAATATGTTGGTAGGCTGCAGGGCCTTTTCCTCTGACCAGGAAACAAACAACTGGTTCAACCTTATACCCCACTGTATTGCTATAGGCGAAGCAGCCGGAACTGCAGCAGCCCTTGCCCTTAAACAGGGCGTTAATGTAAGAGATGTTGATTTTACCGCGTTGAGAAAACAGCTTATTGCTCAGAATGTCATTCTCCCGGGCGCTTATCCTGAAAAGTTCAAAAAAGAAGAAAGTGACAGGAACGCTGTATTTGAAGTCCCGTTCTTCGGTGAATGGCAGATTCCTAAGGATAATCAGCCGAAACCGGAACATTAAAAATATTTTTTAAAAAGAAAGGGTTCATTTCCAGAGGGATTTGAACCCTTTCTTTATCTGTTTCATATCCAATTTCTGGACTTTGGTTATCAATTATGCCAGAATTTGAAGTATCTATAAATATGTCATTTCGACTGCTGAGAGAACTCTTGGTTTATATAATCCAGTCAACAAAGGTAGGGGCACGATGCATCGTGCCCTTACAATGTTGCACCTTGAAATTTTCGAAGAAAAGAAACAATTCAGGAGACTCGTTTCATTTGATGAGATCGGCTGGGATACACCATTCTGGAATCAGAAGAAACCACCTCGATTCAAGATACTGTAATCGTTTGATCACATGTTACTTTAATTAAATTTACTGTCAGGGAGGAGAAATAATGCCATACTTCAGTATAGAGACAAATAAGCAGATTGATAACAAAGCGAATGAAGAATTAATGAAAAAGGCAAGCGTCTTTTTATCAGAGATGCTGGGAAAACCCGAACAGGTTATTATGGTAACCATAAAATCGGGAATGCCTTATATATTCGGCGGTACAAATGATCCCGCTGCCTTTGTACAGGTAAAATCACTTGGTCTTGAGACGGATCGATGTTCAGAGTTTTCAGACAAGGTCTGCGTGTTTCTCGAGGAGGAGGCAGATGTTCCCAGGGATCGGGCATTTATTGAATTCATCGATATAGACGGCAAGATATTCGGATGGAATGGAAGGACACTGGTGAACTGAGAAAGTATGAAATTGTGTCTAAGTGCTGAAGGGATCGTTTAGTTTGTTAATTTAACAAGAGGCGCATGGCTCAAGGATTAAGGATTAGGGATCAAACAGACAGAAGATACATGAAAGTAAATAGAAGATAAGAAGTTAAGAAATTTAGCAAAATAAAAGATATTAACCTGACAGGATGAATAGGATGTTCATGATTTTTTTACCTTTCCAGATGAAAGGCAAAAAGGTATCATTTTCGAATTAGCAGATATGAACAAATGAGGCTGGGCATACATATATTATACTGTCCCATAAATGAACTTGTGTTTTCCCGCGTAGCGGGATAGTTCTTTCACTCTTTCTTCCGGAAAGGGTGAAAATAAAAATCCAAATAATCCTGTAAATCCTGTCTAGTATAGTTTTTAAAGTTTTTAACCTGAAACTTGGAACTTGGAACTTGGAACTTGGAACTTGGAATCCACCGAAGGTGGGAACAATAAACCACAAACGATAAACGATAAACGACAAGCTTAATACTATGGAAAATGAAAAAGAAATTATAACTGAAAATAATGAATCAGACGAAAGCTTTGAAGAATTGTTAAATCAAAGTGAGGTAAAAACAGTTTTTTATCAACCGGGGGAAGAGGTTGAAGTAAATATTATTCAGATAACCGGCGAATATATAAGGC
>JBHPCX010000093.1:0-14172 GCA_042573485.1 Thermodesulfobacteriota bacterium
GCATCAAGCTTTCCGAACGATTCAGAGAAGAAATAAGTCTGCGGGCTGATATTATTTATAGAAACATAGCTGAAACAGATGAAGAACTTTATTGGGGCGATAAATACCAGATCGTGCTGAGAGATATGCAGGACGGGGAATTAAGGGAACGTACCGATGACCAGTTATCAGGAGGGCAGACAATGAGCGCGGTAGTAGCCTTGCGCCTGGCCCTGCTGCAGACCATTGGTGCAAGAGTAGCTTTTTTTGATGAACCCACATCAAACCTCGATGCTGCCCGTAGAGCAAATCTGGCCCACGCATTTCGGGCAATTGATGTGGGTCGTGAAGAGGTAACCGAACACTGGTATGACCAGCTTTTTCTCATTAGTCATGATGTTACCTTCACGGAAATAACCGATCAGATCATTTCTCTTGAATGAATCTATAAAAGATCTATCCCTGAAAATATCCTGAAAAGCCATAACAGCTCTATGCCTTTTCGGTTTACAACATAAAAGTTTGCAATATCTAATAAGTTTTATTGTCAATGACGTGGTTTAAGGTTAATAAACAGATCTTTTTGGAAAGCCCTTTATACAAATTGTGAATACCATCTATTCATATAATGCTCTTATTTTATTTGTCTTTATTAAATAACATATCCATGCTGCTGAATAAATCTCATTATATAAACAAGTTAAACGGTTTAACAGTCATGGCATAGTCCTTGCTCCATAATAAAAGGAAAAAAAGCAAAACAGGAGGGTAATATGTTTGAGATAAAAAAGATAAGTGTCTTAGTTTTGATGATTATTCTTAGTCTAGGCCTAAGCAGTTGTAAGGACTGGGAATATGATATTGTAAAAGATGGCGTCCATTTTAAAAAAATACGCAGATCCGAGACCGGGAATATCTTAGGGTATATGACTGATAATCACAATATCCAGGGATTTCCATGTGAAAAGGGGTGGATACATTTTAAGAAAAATGGGCAGGTCAGGCTACTTCAGCTAAGTGAAGATTTCATGTATAAGGGCACTCTTCTACCAGCCCATTCATGGTATCTTTTGCCCTACCATGAAGGCGTAACCGGTTATACAATCTCCTTCCCTTACCACTATAAGGTGCAGGGATATCTCTGCAGAGGAAGCGGAGGCTCTAAAGGGATCCAGACAGGGTTTTACGAAAACGGAAAGCTGCGGAGTTTTTTTCTGCCTGAAGATGTAATAGTAGACGGAGTTCCGTGTGAAGCATCCATATATGTAAATGTAAAGCTTTATAAAAGCGGCAAAATCAAGAGTTGTAAGCTGGCTGAAGAGTATCAGGCTGATGGGAAAACATACAAAAGGGGAAAGTTCATTGAGTTTGATGTTAATAGTAAAATCAAATAATGTGTTTTAATAAGGAGCGGCTTTTGATGAATACTTTAAGCTTTTCAACCGGACAATCCTGCCGCTGGCTATTTTCCAGGCTACTTTTTATCTTTATTCTGGTTACAGCCGGCTGCTCTTCAATGTTAACGAATTACAAGGTGCGGCCTGCACCTGTTTCAAATATCTCTGACTATAATTCTTACGAACAGGATTTTCTTTACCTCGTAACCCTGTGTGAAGAAGTTATACCACTGGCTGACAAATATTTCCCCAAGGAAAAACGTTCTCTAATGGAAAAGGAGATCCTGGAACGTTTAGGCGGTCCAAATGCAACGAAAGCAGTATTTGTTTATTCTATCAGCAAATACCTTGCCGGGTTTACAAATCAGCACGCCTATGTTGAAGAGCGCTCCCGGTATATAAACGGTGTATTTTACCCGGTATTATTTCATTATTATGGTAATGAGTTGTATGTTTCCAATGTCGCAACAATATATGACCCTGACATTATTGGTCAGAAGGTAAAAGCTATAAACGGCCGCCCTGTAGCAGAAGTTGAAGAACGGATTGGGGAAACAGTAAACGCGGATAATCTTTTTTCAAAAAGGGCTATGCTGGTTTTCTGGAATTTTTATTCACGACCGGCATTTTATAATCTTTCAGGTTTAACCGACTCTGAAAATGAAAGTTTAAAACTCCAGTTTGCCCAGCATATGGAGGTTTCAATTGAACCTGCTGAAAAAATCCTCACCTGGCATCATAAAGAAAAAGTTCATCCTATAACTGCTAAATCAAAACATCTTTATGACGGAAAAACTTTTGCAGACCAGAATTATGCCTATTTTCAGTTCAATGCCTGCTACGACAAAACCGTTATACTCGATGGTATTTCAGGATATGTAAAATGGTGGATACGGCCTTTTGTCAAACTCTGGCTGAAATATCAATTTAATAAAAAGGATCCATCTCCATTAATTGCCGGTTATTATGACCCCGAACGCCCTGTATTCAAAGACTATCTTGCCACTTTCATAGAAGATATTAACCGGAAAAAGATCAACAATTTGATTATTGACCTGCGTTATAATATTGGCGGCGGTGACCTGGGGAGCCAGCTGGTCTACCATTTAACCCGTCGTCATAAACTTATTGGCAATAAAAATTTCTGCTACAATCCGGATATTCTGGAACGGTATTCTCCTGAGAAGGGCCGTGCCTTTCGAAAGTGGTACAGGAATAAATTTGGTGAAGACCCGCCGTTTAAAAAACTGACACCAATACCCCGGGGCAAATATGCTCTCTTCTCTCATATCACTGATCCCGATTCATTATATTATGTCCCGCGGGATCGTCCTGTATTTACCGGTAGAGTTATAGTCCTCGCCAATCAGAATACCAAAAGCGCAAGTGCATTATTGACCGCTTTTCTTCAGGATAACAATCTGGCCACAGTGATAGGGACAACAACGGACAATAATCCAACGGGACCTACAGGATATACACCTTTTAGACTACCTGAAACAGGTCTTAAAATTTCACTTCCCTCAGATTATATTGAAAGAGCTGTACCGGAAAATGGAGATGTTTTTAAACCTGACTATTGGGTGGAGAATATTGTTGAAGATTTATTGAATGGGAGAGATGTTGTGTTCGAAAAAGCCCTTGAGTTACTTGGAATCCACTCTAATTAGGACTTCGGTCTAAAAAAGGGCATTCACGGATCCACTCCGGAATGCCCCTGTTAATTGTTATTGAAGACTAAACCCGGCTCACGTTTACAGCCTTGGGACCCCTTTCACCTTCTTCAACCTCAAAAGTTACTTCCTCACCTTCATTCAGGGTTTTGTAACCTTCCGTGTTAATTGATGAGAAGTGAACAAAAAGATCCGGACCGTCTTCCTGCTGAATAAAACCAAAACCTTTCCTGTTGTTAAACCATTTTACTGTTCCGTTTGCCAATGCCTTGATACCTCCTTTACACCTTTCTTCATCCGGGCAAGCCCGGTAATGAACACTGAATTTTATTCGAACAAAAAATCCAGCTTAAATAATCACGGGTTTAGTTTATTGCATAATATAACTAAACTTCGTTCAAATAAGTTATAAAGTATAATTATAACTATTTAAAAAATCAATGTATTTTTTAAAGCCCTGATCATCGGCATTTAACAATGATCAATGACCAATTCACCCTGTTAAATCCGCAAAGCGGGCTGCGAAGCAGCATTTAACAGGGTAAACAATGATCATTAAGGAATAGATATATTGATAATTGTTAAATGGGCCATTCTCCCCTTTCAACCAGCACTTCTTTATATACGGCAAGTGCTTCATTCACAGCCGGCATTCCCGCGTATGTCCCTAGCTGAAAAAACAGTTCTGCGAGTTTTCCAGGGTCACAGCCCACATTGAGGGCTCCGTTTACATGAAGCTTTAATTCGTCACCGGCCCTCAAAGCAGCCAGCATGGCACATGCTGCCATCTGCCTTTCGGCAAGTGTGAGGACTGTTCGGGAATACATCTTGCCTGTAATAAATAAAGAAAAGTCATTTGCCAGATCCCGGTCGAACGCCTTCCACAGGTTATAGGGAGGATCTGTCTTTATACCTTTCCCAAACAATTTACTTGCTGTTTCACGTGTCTTTTTTTTCAGTTCCTCATGCATTAGCTATGTCTCCTTGGTTAGAAATAAAAACCCAATCTTTTTATAATTCTTCAGGAGTAAATGTAACAACTTCATCTATTGTCGCGCTGTCAGTGAGAAGCATTATAAATCTGTCAATTCCGAAGGCTATGCCGGCTGAAACGGGCATGTGCTCAAGATCATGGATGAATTTATCGGGAAAGGGGTACACGGTTTTACCTGCCTTTTTCCGCTTTGACCTTTCTTCCAGGAATCTCCTCCGCTGTTCAAACGGATCTGTAAGTTCGGAAAAGGCGTTTGCTAGTTCAATGCCTCCGATATAGAGCTCAAATCTTTCTGCGACTTCAGGATCACTCTCTTTAATCCGTGAAAGAGCTGCCAGTGAGACAGGATAGTCGTATAAAAAGACCGGTCTGCCTGTATCGATACCGGGTTCTATTTTTGTCACCATTACTTCATCAAAGCTGTCCGACTCGACAGCCTCTTCAGGCGTTAAACCCGCATACATTTTAAAGGCCTCTTTCACAGTAATTCTTTGCCACTCACCGGAAAGATCAATGTTTTTTCCCTGATATTTGAACCTTTTCCCTGACCCGGTTTCGGCCGCAACATGTTTTACCATGTCCCGGCATTCATCCATAAGGTAATAATAGTCCACACCTTTTCTGTACCACTCGAGCATTGTAAATTCAGGAAGGTGAAGATTTCCTCTTTCACCATCCCTGAAAACCTTACATACCTGGAATATCTTTGAATGTCCGTTAGCTAAAAGCCTTTTCATACACAGTTCAGGTGATGTGTGCAGGAATCCCTTCGGACTTTTTAGAGCATCAATATTGGCTTCAGGGGCAGGAGCGGAGATCAAAACCGGAGTTTCCACTTCGAGGTAACCCCGGTCAATAAAAAATTTTCTTATGGATTCTATTATTTCTGCACGTGCATAAAGACGGGATTTATTCTTCAATATTATATTCCTGGAGAGGTGTCGTTATTCTTTAACCCTTGTGACATATTCACCGGTTCGCGTATCTACCTGTATTTTCGTTCCCTCTTCAATGAATGGAGGAACCCTGAGAACATATCCTGTTTCAAGGGTAACCGGTTTGCTGTCTCCTGATGACGTGTCTCCCTTTACCCATGGGTCGGCCCGTGTAACAACCAAATTAACAAAGTTTGGCGGAGTAATTCCAATTGGAGTGACATCAAAAAAGAGTATTTCAACTTCAAGGTTGTCTATTAGATAATTCTTAACATCACCGACCTGTTCGGCGTTAAGCATTGTCTGTTCATAGTTGTCCACATCCATGAAATAGTATTCATCTTCCTGGTTATAGAGATACTGCATCTTACGCTCTTCCAGGCTGGCAGAATCGAATGTATCACCAGACCTGTATGTTCGCTCGAAAATAGCACCGTTTATCATATTTTTCAGTTTGCATTTGTACAGGGCCTGACCCTTGCCGGGCTTGGAAAATGTGAAATCAATTATAATATATGGTTCATTGTCTATCTGGATTTTCAGACCTTTTTTAAGGTCACTGGCGTTGTACATAATTTATCCCTTTATTTCAAAATGTTAAAGCGGAATATAGGAGAGCAGGCTATTCCTGTCAAGCAGAAAACCCTGAGCACCAACAAGATGTCATCTGCTGCGTTACCTTCGGTCGCTTCTCCCTGCGGCGTATTTTTTATACGCCTCAGTCGTCACTCCTCGGTGCCTTGCATCTAATACCTTGTTGGTGCTCAGGGCTTGACCAGAACTATATATAATAATTAATATATCTCAAAGTGCCATTTGTGCTATGATATCAGAAAATATCTTTTACTTGAAAAAAACATAAGAACTATTGAACTTCAGCCGGAAGGCTATTATAAATATCTATAATAATTTCATCATAATTGGGGAGAACAGATAGTGAAGGAATTAATAGAATGGTTTGTCCAGATGGAGCATCTCGCGGGAAGTCTCTACCTGAGACTGTCCCATAAGTTCACAGATGATCCGGCTTTCAGCCGGTTTCTCCTGTTTCTTTCAAAGGAAGAAGACCAGCATCTGGAATTGATCCGTAGTGCAGAGCAGGAACTCCTGAAACTAAAGGAACCGCCTCCATCGGATATAATTTTTGACCGGAAAACAAGAGAGCGCCTTGAGGCACCTGCCAGGAAATTGTATGGCCTATTGGCTTTATCGGGTAAAATTTCAAAAAAGACCGCTTTAAAACTTATTGTAAAAATAGAGTTTTCAGAATGGAACAGCCTGTTTCTATATGCTGCCAATTCGATCAGGAAGGAAGGTTTTAACTCTCAGAAGATCCTTGATGACATTCAAGCCCACAGAAACAGGATTGAAAAATTCATCAGCGCGCACCCGGGTACTGAGGAACTCACCAAGCTTATTCATAAATTACCCAGAATTGGAAAAAACAGAGTGCTCATTGTTGAAGACAAAACGCCTCTACGGCTATTTTTGGGCCAGATGCTGGAAAATTCAGGGATTATAGAAACAGCATTAAACGGTGAGGAAGCGTTTAAGAAATTGCGTAGCCAGTTTTATGATATTATTGTTTCCAATATTGATATTCCCAGAATAAACGGTATTGAACTCTTAAATAAGGCTGTTGAGAAGGGACACGCGGTCGGTGAGAAATTTTTAATGTACTCCCGTATAGTAACTCCGGAGATAGAAAAATTACTTAAAGACCATAAACCCCAGTTTTTAAAACTGCCGTTCGGTACAAAT
The DNA here is from genome assembly GCA_042573485.1 of Thermodesulfobacteriota bacterium. GTDB lineage: Bacteria > Desulfobacterota > DSM-4660 > Desulfatiglandales > HGW-15 > JAAZBV01. The sequence goes on from JBHPCX010000093.1 coordinate 6,740, forward strand.
CTGCTTCAAAAGAAAATCAACACTATGCTGGTCAGCAAAGAAAGTTGATTTATTGGCCATGAAAAAAATAATGTGACCAACAAGATCCTGCTTAGATAAACTTATCAAAGGAGGTGTTTATGTCATCCCAATCAACCAGTCTTCTTGCGCAAATCAGGTCGGAAGCACTTCAATGCTTTAACGCGTCTCTTAAACCGGTCAATCCATATGAAGCTGTGAACAGGTTTGTGCGGCTTGAGGGGAATAAACTGGTCATAGGGAAAAGGGAAGATAAATCCGTGAAAATCAACATTGAAGATTATGACAGGATTTTTCTTGTAGGGGGAGGGAAGGCGACTGCCCCCATGGCCCGGGCAATGGAAGATATACTTGGAGAAAGAGTAACGCAAGGTCTTATAAATGTAAAGTATGGCTTTACGGACAAACTCCTATCCACTGAGATAACAGAAGCGGACCACCCCCTGCCGGATAAAAACGGAGTCGAAGGAACAAAAAAAATTCTTGGGATCATTGAAAACGCAGGGGAGAAGGACCTTGTATTTTCACTAATTTCCGGTGGAGGTTCAGCCCTTCTTCCTCAACCCGCCGGAAATATTACACTTGAAGAAAAACAGGCTGTAACACAGAAGCTGCTTGAGTGCGGCGCGAGCATAGATGAAATTAACTGCATAAGAAAGCATATTTCCTCTTCAAAGGGCGGCCAGATGGCGAGGGCCGCTTTTCCGGCTACTACAATCAACCTGATGCTTTCGGATGTTGTAGGTGACAGAATGGATGTAATAGCATCAGGGCCGTTTGTCCCTGATATGAGCAGCTACAGGGAATCCTGGGAAATAATAGAAAAATACGGCCTTGAAGATATTCCTGATTCCGTGAGAGACCATTTAAAGGCCGGAATTTCAGGAAAAATAGAGGACACTCCTAAAACAGGTGATCCAATATTTGAAAAGGTCAGTAATGTAGTAATCGGAAGTAACATATTAGCGCTTGAGTCAGCCGCCGAGGAAGCTGAAAGATTGGGATATGACACGGTCATTCTATCTTCCATGATTGAAGGAGAAACAAAGGATGTGGCCCGTGTTCATGCCGCGATAGCACGGGAGGTCATAAAAACAGGCAGACCGAAGAGTGCTCCATGCTGCGTAATATCGGGAGGTGAAACCACTGTCACCATAAAGGGAAAGGGCATGGGAGGTAGGAACCAGGAATTCTGTCTTGTTGCCGCAATGGATATTAAAGATATGCCCGAAAGAGTGGTTATCCTGAGCGGAGGAACTGACGGTAATGACGGTCCGACGGACGCTGCCGGGGGAATAATAGATCCCCTGACAACAGCAAGAGGTAACTCTGCCGGTATCAGTGTGAATGAATACCTGAACAACAATGATTCATATAACTACCTTAAAAAGACAGGCGATCTGTTGATTACAGGGCCGACAAATACAAATGTTATGGATGTGAGGTTGGTGTTGGTCAGGTAAATGTTTATTTGCCATCCATCCACTTACTTATTAGATATGGTTTTGTGGTCTCAAATGTCATGCAATCTTCTTCAATAGCTTCTTCAGCCTGCTGGATAGTCATTTTTGCTGTCTTCTTGACAAAGGAAAGGGTCTTTCCGAAATAGAGAGGGATAAGAGATTCCATCAGTAAATCTTCATCATCCGAACTCCGGTATGCCAGGGCCCAGTCATAAAGAACTCTTGCCCAGAGGTCAGTAGGAAATGTGAAAACATCTTTTTTCATCCCCCTGATTTCCTGCATTTTTTTATAAACATCATCAGAAAGGGCATTTTCCCATATTTCATTATATTTGCTGAAGCCTTCATGAAAATTATGGAACAGTTTATCAGTGTCAACATCCACCTTTGGAGGTTCTTCTGTTTCTCCCAGGCCAAAACCGTAAATCGCGGTGGGTTTGCTGTATTTGACTTTTAGCCAGCTGGAATCAAAATTTTTCATAAGAGAAAAAATAGTTCCCACCACCTCCCTGAACATGGGACCCAAAGAAGACGCGGGATCCTTTGGCCGGTGAATTTTAGGCCTTCCCATAAAGGACTGGCATACTCTTACTCTCTGATTAAAGGCCAGTGTTGTCATCCAGACATCTATTCCGAAATTGGCAGTGGCATCATCCCATACATCACTTTCAAGGTATACCTGGGCCAGTTTTCCGCTGAAACCGAAATCACCGCCTATGGGTTGTCTCACTCTTCTCCCGTAAAGAGCCCTTGAAAGGGGGTAGGCTATTCCATTTGTAATTGTACCGTCATATTTGTGTCTTATGTAAAGTGGCGCGATATAGGAAAAACCATTGAACAGAGGTTCCCCAAGATGTTTGATCCACTCCGGTGTAATACTTTTAAGATCAGCGTCTACTACAACCACTGACTTTGCCTTGAGCTCAATTACCTTTTTAAAGAGATTTTTAAAATTATTCCCTTTACCCTTTACATCAGGAGGAGTTGAAATATAAATCTTAGGGATTTTGGTTTCAGTCTTAAGAAATGCATCTTTCGTATTATCAGGAGAATTATTATCACAATTGATAATAACCGCGCTTTTATCGGAAAAATATTTTTCAATTCCAAGACTTGCCTGTATTGCAGGGTAGGATATTGAATCTGCTTCATTGTATGAAGGAATGCTGACTATCAGGTCTGCTCTTTCAATATTGTCAGGATTAATCTCGCTTTCAAACATCAGATGAAAACCCCCTTTTTGTTTTTAAAATTTCAAGAACCGCCACATTCCATCCTTCAGGCCCCTGTTTTTCAGTGATAATAATACCTGGAAACATTTCCCCCAGGTTATTAAAGTGTTTTATTGATTTGATCAGAACAGCCTGGTTAGCACTCTCAAACATGGCAAAATCATTGGGGCTGTCCCCCAGAGCGATAGAAAATATCCTGCCATGCATGCTTTCATAGATAGATATAAGGCGGTTAATTGCTTTTCCTTTATCACTTTGTCCGTGCAGGTGTAAAAATCTGCCGCCTTCGGAAATTATAAGGCCCCTATTTTCAGCTGAGAAGTGTATAGTATCTATATCTATATCTTCATCTAAAATAATAAAGGGCTCATCAAAGTCACGCTTGATGGCCCGGTCACACTCCTCCCGTGACAGTCCCGTCAGTTTGATAATTTCCCCCTGACTCATTTGTGAAAAACCCTTTAGCCTGATCCCTGTTTCCATTGATATTTCATCCAGCTGAGATACCAGATAATCATAGGGTTTTCCAAGGATTAATTTTGACTTTTCACCTGCGGACAGAATTCCTTCAATCGATTGATCAACGGGAAAATTTCCGGGGAAATAAATACCTCCCCCGTTTTCAGAAATAAAGGGACAATTTAATTTCATGTCCCTTTGCAGCACTTCAATTTCAGCCCTGGTTTTGCTTGAGACTATAACTACAGGAATACCGTTTTTTTGGCAATAACAAAGGGCCGGTTTTGCATCTTCCCAGCTGTAGCTGTCAGAATCCAGCAGGGTCCCGTCCAAATCCGTGAATATTAAAAAAAATAAGGAGTTATCTCCCTTTTTATCGTCCTGAAACATGGAATGATTTTTTTTAATGGATTTCCTTTTTTATTGTGACAATCTGATCTTTTCCTGTTCAACTGCTTCAATAAGGTCGTAGGATATATGGGGAAGCTTATTATAAACCCTTTCCCATGATACTGTCTGGGGAAACTCAAAAATACTCTGCCGTGACTTTCCTTCCACTTTCATGATCGCTTCAGCCAGACCTTGTTTTAAAAAAGGTTTAAATTCAGAATGGGAATTAACAAATCTTAAAAACCTCTCGGTCATCCTGTAGGGGGCACTCAGCAATTCACCCGCGGTTAAAATAGATGTCCGGAATACCTCCTTGACCATTATCTCTTCAGCATCCCTGTCATGATCCAGGTTACTGAAGCTTGCGTCATCGGAATACTTCTTTATCAGTTCTTCTGCCACTGCCTGGTAGGTTATGGCAAGATCTCTGAAAAATGTCTCGGATATCTCAAGGCCTTCCTCTATTACAAGGGCATTCATAAGAGTGGTAACAATATCAACTGCCATTCTGTTCAGGCCCTTTGCCTTGTCCTTCCTGGAAACCGTCTGGTGTTTATGGTCAAAGGGTTCCTTTGAGAACATTACCTGAGCGGGTGAAGAGGCTTTTCTAAATACTTCAATAAGGGTAAATATTTCAACGCCCCAGTTTGTGGCAAACCTCATTTTTTTAAGGAGATCCACATGAAAAACAACTTCACCCGAAAGCTGATAATTAAAGCCCAGGAGAAAATCAATCAGCCTGAGCATTTTTTCTTCACGGGTTTCTGTAAATTTCCTCTTCAGAGCCAGAAGGAGAGGATCAAGCAGCAGACGTTTGACCCTGCCATAAATAGCCTTATCCATTATTCTTGAGTAATAGGCCTTTGAAAAATCGTAATTTAACGCTACTACCGGATAAAAGAGACGATCAAGCTGTGTTCGTTTAAATGTCTTTATATCCGCGTCAACTACTCCCACAGATTCTGCTCCAAGGGCCATGGCGATCCCGAAGCTTAAGAACATATTTTTCCCTTTGCCGGGATCGCTGATATTAAACCCCGCAACATTGAGCTTGTCATAAATGTTCTTGAAACCGGGACCGTCATTCCATTGAATGAGACAATTTTTAAGTTTATGCTTTTCAATAAGGTCTCTCAGTAGAAAGGCTTCATCTTCAGTCGCTCTGTCCAGGCCGAAAATGATATCTGAAAGGTACGGCACATCCTTTAAGTGTTTAAGCATATTTTCAAAAACAGGTAGGCGCTCAGGTTTTGAAAATTCGCTCGCGAGCAAAGGTACAATCAGGACGGTCTTCTTCCATTTGGAATGGAGCCGGAGCTCTTTTCTCAAGTGGTTTCTGTCCTGTTTGAGTATATGAAAAGTGGTTATCTGGCTTTTATTTTGAGAGAAATCAGTAATTGTTTTGCTCCTTTTTTAAATGAACGATCTATATTTTATACTCTTTAGCAGATTTAAAAAAGTTTTTTCTGGAGCTTATCTTTCTCTTGGAATTCGATTTTGAAATGGTTATATGCGGGCCTTGTTGCCACTCTTCCCCTGGGAGTTCTTTTTATGAATCCCTGCTGTATTAAAAAAGGTTCATAAACATCCTCTATTGTGTCCTTTTCTTCACATACAGCGGCAGCAAGCGTGTCAAGCCCTATTGGTCCGCCGTCATAATTATTAATTATTGTCAGCATGATATTGCGGTCCATCTTATCCAGTCCCAGTTCGTCAATGTCAAGCATGTTAAGAGCATGTATGGCCACCTCTTTGGTAATAACACCATCCCCTTCCACCTGGGCAAAATCCCTTACGCGCCTTAGAATCCTGTTGGCAACTCTTGGTGTGCCCCTTGACCTTCCCGAGATCTCAAGAGCTCCATCTTTTTCGATCGGTATTTCAAGAATCGAGGCGGATCTTGTTATAATCTTTTTCAAATCCCCGGCACTGTAAAACTCCACTCTCTGAATAACACCAAATCGTTCCCTTAAGGGCGGGGTTAAAAGACCCGTACGGGTTGTGGCACCCACCAGTGTAAAGGGTTGAAGGGGGATTTTCATTGTGCGGGCTGAAGGACCCTGTCCTATTATTATATCAAGCTGAAAATCCTCCATCGCGGGATAAAGAACTTCTTCCACAACATGATTAAGTCTGTGGACTTCATCAATAAAGAGAACATCTCTTGGCTGAAGGCTTGTTAATATCGCGGCAAGGTCACCCTGCCGTTCTATTACCGGACCGCTTGTACTTACGATATTGACACCCAGTTCATTCGCAAGCACATAGGCAAGAGAGGTTTTGCCCAGGCCTGGACTCCCGTGAAAAAGCACGTGATCAAGGGAGTCGGACCGCGTTTTCGCGGCTTCTATATATACCTTCAAATTCCTTTTAGCTTCATCCTGGCCTATATACTCGTCAAAGCATGTGGGCCTTAGACTTGTTTCAGCTGGAATCTCTTCAGGCTGCAGCTCCGGGGTTATTATTTTTTCATCAATATTATCCATGAAAAACCTTGTTTTTTATATCAGGCCAGTACCTTTAGTGCCTCTGTGATTACTTTCTCAAGTGTGATATCTGTTAATCCTGAAATGACCTTATCAACGGCCCTCCCTGCGGCCCTGGATGAGTACCCGAGGTTAAGGAGTGCTGACAGGGCATCGTCATGAACCTCCTTTTCTTCAAGGGAGTGAACCTTTACCGGGGGCAGGTTGATGTCAGAACTGGTTTTTTGAGCTTTATCCTTCAGCTCAAGAGATATCCTTTCCGCTGTCTTTTTCCCTATACCCGGAATAGACTGCAGACGGACAACATCCCCCCGGGCGATTGCCTCAAGCAATAAATCCGGGCCTATCCCTGATAAAATATTTGCAGCCAGTTTCGGACCGATTCCTGATACGGATATCAAAAGTCTGAAAATCTTTTTCTCCAGAATCGTATTAAATCCGAACAGTATAAAGGCGTCTTCACGTACGTGAGTGTAAATATGGAGACTTACTTCGCTGTTCTCTTCATCGGGCAGAGAATAAAAAGTGGACAGGGGAACAAACACCTCATACCCGATACCGTTATTATCAATTATTATTACATCAGTGGATTTACTTAACAAAGTGCCTTTGAGATGAGCAATCATGTCTTTTTCTCATATCTTGTCCAGTTCAGGTGGCATATTGCAGCTGCCAGCGCGTCGGATGTATCAGGGCCAACTTTCGAGGGGAGCTTTAATATCATCTGTATCATTGATCGAACCTGCTCTTTTGATGCGCGGCCGTACCCTACTACAGATTTTTTTATTTCAAGAGGAGTATATTCAAATATCTTTACATCACAGTTAACAGCAGCAATTAGTGCTGCACCCCTGGCATGACCAAGCTTAAGAGAACTTTTTACGTTTTTAGCAAAAAACAGATCCTCAATGGCCATTTCATCAGGTTGATATTGATTCATTATATCAACAATGCTTGTGAATATTTTATATATCCTGTCATAAAATGGCTCACCTGCTCCTGATACGATTGCTCCCGAGTCAATACAGAAAATATCGTTATTTCTTTTTTCAATCAGACCATATCCCGTGACTCTTGAACCGGGGTCAATGCCCAGCACAAGCATCAGCCTAACGCCTCCATAACTTCATCCGGAATATCAAAATTGGCATATACATTACTTACATCGTCGTTGTCTTCGATCGCTTCCATCAGGTTCAGCATCTGCTCCGCCTTTTTCCCTTCCAGTTTAATCGTATTCTGAGGAACCATGCTTATTTCAGCTACAGAGTATTCAAGTTCAGCATCATCAAATGCCTTTTTTACTGCCTCAAATTCAGAAGGATTGGTAATGACCTCAAATTCAGTTTCTTCTTCCTTTACGTCTTCTGCTCCGGCTTCAAGGG
>JBHPCX010000094.1:0-13159 GCA_042573485.1 Thermodesulfobacteriota bacterium
TTATATGACGCCAGATCAGAAATATACAGCTTAAATGTGTCAACTATATTTAGGACGAGACAATGATACATAGATGATAATATACAATATGAAAAATGGAGGAGGAAAATAATGGAAATAAATACATATGGTGTTATCGGATCAGGCCAGATGGGAAATGGTATCGCACAGGTTGCAGCCATGAGTGGCCTTTACGTGATAATGAATGATATTGCTGATGAGTTTGTGGAAAAAGGGCTTGCCACGATAACAAAGAACCTGGATAGAAGTGTTGATAAAGGCAGAATAACAAAGGAGGACCGTGACGGGACTTTGGGCCGTATCAGCACAAGTATTGATATTCGAGATATGGCAAGCGTTGATTATGTTGTGGAGGCCGCTGTTGAAAGGGAAGATCTTAAATTCAATATATTTAAGGATTTGGACAGCGTTTGTAACCCTAGCGTTATCCTGGCCACAAATACATCATCAATTCCCATAGGCCGTATAGCAGCTCAGACTTCCCGTCCGGAAAAGGTAATAGGTATGCATTTCATGAACCCGGTACCGGTAATGAAGCTTGTTGAAGTAATCCGTGGTCTTGCAACATCGGACGAAACTTTTGAAACAACATGGGAACTGGCTAAAAAATTCGGTAAAACTCCTGCCCTCTCAAACGATTTTCCGGGATTTATTGCCAACCGTATAGCTATGCCTATGATCAATGAAGCCATATTTGCCCTTTATCACAGTGTCGGGACAAAGGAAGATATTGATACTGTTATGAAGCTTGGATTCAATCATCCTATGGGTCCCCTGGCTCTTGCGGACCTGATTGGCCTGGACACATGCCTGGCAATAATGGAGACGCTTTACGAAGGTTTTAAAGATTCAAAATACCGTCCCTGCCCATTGCTCAGGAAATACGTTGAAGCCGGCTGGCTGGGAAGAAAAACCGGCAGGGGTTTTTATGAGTATTAGGTCGGTGGTTCGGGACTGAGTTATTCTTAAGAGAAACTCAGATATTTCGACCATAGTTCTTTTATTGAACAGGTATAAGGTATAGGATGCAAGGTTTAAGGGTTAGTCAAACGGTAAATAGTAGTTCATCGAACCTTATACCTCAAACCTTAAACCTTATACCAGTTTTAGAAATTTATATGTTCACTAACCTTATTATTTTAAAAAATTAACTTTATTTTTGAAAGTGTTTCTCCATGGACTTTTCTTTAACAGAAAAACAAAACATAGTCAGACGATCTGTTCGAGCATTCTGTGAACGGGAAATAGCCCCGATCGCGAGAGATATCGACCAGGAAGCACGTTTCCCATGGGAAGTTGTGGAGAAGATGGGAAAGCTCGGATACTTTGGTATACAGGCGCCCGGGGAGCTTGAGGGCGCGGAGATGGATACTGTTTCATATTGTATTATTATTGAAGAAATATCCCGTGTGTGCTCCGGGCTGGGGCTGTGCGTGACTGTCCACAACAGTGTTTGTGTTTATCCCATTGTCGCCTTTGGAACAAAAGAGCAGAAAGAAAAGTGGGTTCCTCCTCTTGCCAGGGGTGAAAAAATAGGTGCCTTCTGTCTTACGGAACCTAATATAGGTTCTGACTCGTCAGGTGTCGAGTCGACAGCAATACGTGACGGTGATCATTATATTGTAAACGCCAACAAGGTAATGGTTACAAATGGAGGTGTGGCGGATACATGCCTGATTTTTACTAAAACCGATCCTTCCGCGGGTCACAGGGGATTAAGTGTTGTGGTCGTGGAAAGAGGAATGCCAGGCTTTGAAGTAGGAGACCTGGAAGATCTGTCGGGAAACAGGGCGAATCCCGTCTCATCAATTAGGCTATATGACTGCAAAGTCCCGGCAGAGAACCTTCTGGGCAAAGAAGGGCAGGGCATTAAGATCGGACTTGCTGCACTCGATATAGGCAGGATAGGTATCGCGGCCCAGGCGCTTGGCATTGCCCAGGCGGCGATGGAAGAGGGTATACGGTACAGTATGCAGCGCAGACAGTTTGGTGTCCCGATCTCCAGGCATCAATCCATACAGAATATGATCGCTGATATGGCAACCCAGGTGGAGACAGCAAGACTTCTAACTTACAGGGCGGCGGTAAAAAAGGACAGCGGTATGTCTTTTACAAAGGAAGCAGCCATGGCAAAGCTTTTTGCTTCGGAAGCAGCCAGCAAGGTAGCGGATATGGCGCTTCAGATACATGGAGGATACGGTTACATAAAAACATACCCTGTTGAACGCTATTACAGGGATGCCAGGGTAACACGTATTTATGAAGGGACAAGCGAGATCCACCGCATGGTTATAGCCCGCAGGGTGCTGGAGGAGTATAAGTAAAAGCGAGGTTTGCGGTATAAGGTATATGGTTTAAGGTTACAATGGGGAGTGCAAATAGTTTTACCATACACCTCAAACCTTAGATCTCATACCGGTTCATTTATACCGATATTATAACAATAACCTGACAATGTAAAAATATCTAATGAGCTTAATATCATGTCCTTAAACATCATCGTCTGTATAAAATCTGTTGTTATAAATGCCCCTGGAGGCATTGTGGTTCGTACAGTTGACAACTGTGAATTAAATCCCTTTGATCGTCCGGCCATTGAAATGGCTGTAAAGCTGAGGGAAGAAATGGGCGGAAAGGTAACCGCGGTTACCATGGGCCCTGAAACAGGAACTGTTGCACTGTATGAAGCCCTCGCGTTGGGTGTTGACAGGGCAGTTCTTGTCACGGATCGTACCTTCGCCGGATCTGATACACTTGCCACATCAAAGATACTTGCTGCTGCTATCAACAGGTTAAAGCCTTTTGATCTCATTTTTTTCGGGACTAGAACATCAGACAGTGATACCGGGCAGGTTGGGCCACAGACCGCCGTACATCTTGGAGTTCCTTGTGTTACAGGTGTAAACAGCCTGGAATTCAACCAATCGGGATTAGTAATTGAAAGATTAATTGATGAATTCGTTGAGACCTTTGAAATGACTATGCCCGGTGTATTGGCAATACACCCGAGAGCTCTTCAACCCCGGGACGCTGTGCTTTCAGAAATTGAAAGGGCCTTTGTCATGAAGGCCTATGACACAATGAGCCTTGCCGATCTTGACCTGACAGAGGAGGGCCTTGGTGAAAAAGGGTCTCCAACTAAAATGGTCTCGATAAGTAAAATAAAAAGAAAGAAAAAATGTGAATTTATAGAGGGTTCTCCCGAAGAACAGGCTGATGAACTGGTTAAAAGACTTAAAACCGGTGGGTATATTGGCTGATCGGTCTAATGACCTTATGAAGTTTGCTGTGCTGTAATGGCGTAAAGTTATTATGTAATTTTGTGGAATGGTATGAGGTCTGAGGTGTAAGGTATAGGGTTTAAGGTTTAAGGAATTGACTGGATATGGCTACTATGGAAAAACATAAAAACGATGTGTGGGTATATATTGATTGCAGAAACAAGAGACATTTTGACGCAAGCCTAAATGTGCTCGGGGCTGCAGTGGAACTGGCAAAATCCATTTCGGGAAAAAGTATCGCGCTTGTCATTGATACTGAAAAGGATGAAAAAAGCGGTTCTTCACTGCCTGTGGAATCTGTGGTTCAAACATGTATGTCAAATGGCGCTGATGAGGTCTATACTATTGAAAATCCTCACCTATCATCCTGCAGAGCGGATATCCACGCGCAGGCAATATCAAGCCTTGTCAGGGAACGGTCTCCTAAAATTGTACTTTTTACCCTCTCGGATTTCGGCCGGGAAACTGCCTCCATATGTGCAGTAATGAATGATTCCGGATTGATAGCGGACTGTGTTGAGTTTTCAGTGGAAGAAGGGAAAATAATAGCCGGGTGCCCGTCATGGGGCGGTGAAATTATGGCCAGATTGACCTATACCTTTCCAGGGGATACAGGGTTTGCAACAGTCCAGGCAAATGCCTTTTCTCCTTCAGACCAAAAAGGAAATCCGGGAAGGATCGAAAAGATCAGTGTTGAGGGTGTTCAGGTACCTGGAGAACTGAACAGTATATCCCTGGGAGTCGAGAAGTCAGAACACAGGAAACTGGAAGACGCTGATACAGTTGTCGTAGGAGGTGCTGGAGTAGGGAGCCTTGAGGGATTTACCATGGTAAGAAACCTTTCCGCTGCCGTTGGAGGAGAAGTAGGGGCTACACGGCCGCCGGTACTTAAACACTGGGTGGATGAGGAAAGGTTAATCGGTCAGACCGGAAAAACTGTTCGCCCTGAACTTCTGATATCGATAGGGGCTTCAGGGGCTGTTCAGTATACTGCCGGAATAGTCGAATCCGGGTATATAGTCGCTATTAACAGGGATCCGGATTCTCCTATTTTTAATGTGGCTGATACCGGAATTGTAGCGGATGCAAAAGCAATTATGCCTCTGATTACAAGTAGAATAAAACAGACAGTCATGCGGGACATTGCCGATACTCTGAGTATTGATAAGAATGATGGAGGAACAAATGGCTTTGGAGAAAAGATAAGAAAACTCAGGGAATCAAATAACTGGACAGTTGAATACCTGGCCCAGCAGACGGACCAGTCACCTGATTTTATAGAGCAGGTGGAAAAAAATGAAGTTACTCCTTCGGTCAGCTTTCTCCTAAAACTTTCCAGGGCGCTCGATGTGGACCCAGGCACATTCCTTAAAGAAGAAGAAAAGGCCTATATTGAGGATCAACGGGCCCAGGCCTTTATTAAAAGAACAAAAAACTATGCATATCAGACACTTACTCCCGGAGCCGAGAACCAGCATTTAAGGGGATTCATGATCACAATAGAACCGAGGCAGGCTCATAAACCGGTCGCATACAAACATGAAGGGGAAGAGTTTGTATTTGTAATGGAAGGGAGCCTGGAACTTACACTTGATAATAAAGTAAATTACTTGAAAACAGGTGAAAGTATGCACTATAATTCAGAAATACCTCATAAACTCAAAAATCTGGGGAATGAGACTACAAGGTGTCTTGTAATGCTGTATACACCATAAATAAGTTTTTTAATCTTTCTCCATACCAACTGTCTATGGAGAAACAGCTATCAATACAGGAGAGTTATTATGAGAATAAAATACTTTTCTAACCCTTTCCTGGCTCTTATTTTATCTTCCTTAATCATATTTTTATCATACATGTTGAATGTACCTCCTGTTTCAGCCGTGGAAGTGGATTCTCAGCTTGATATAATGATTGTCCTTGATAATTCGGGAAGTATGAAAAAAAATGATCCTCTGTTTATGGCGGGAAATGTCGTTTATAATGTCCTTCAAACAAAGGTCGATACAAACATAGGGCTTGTTGTATTCGACACTCACCCGGAACTCGAAGTTAAACTCCTTTCATCAAATGACATAACCGCCAGGGCTGATATATTGAAGAGTCTGGATAACATGGATTATAAAGGGTTGTACTCGGACACCCCGGCTGCTGTTGAGATGGCGCTATATGAATTAAAGGTCAATGGAAGGCCGGATTCTCAAAAAATAATTCTCCTGATGACAGATGGTATTGTTGATACCGGGAATAAACAAACGGACGGGGAAAAATGGCGCTGGCTCAGGGATGATTTAATGGTTGAAAGTAAAAGGCTTGGTATCAAGATATTCGGGATAGCCTTTAATAATATGGCAGATTTCAGATTGCTTCAGACCCTTGCCCTGAATACAGGCGGTGACTATTTCAGAGTTGAGAATAGCGAGGACAGTAAGGATATTTTCAACAAAATACTGGAAATAACTTTTCCTGAACCGGATTCAGTTACATCACCGGGGACAGAAGATCAGGAAATAATCCATGGAAAAACCATGGAGGACAAAGTAATCCGGACGGATGCTAAACAATTAGACGTCCCTGTAAACAAAGAGTCCAGACCCATCAGGGATCTTTCTGAAGGGGAATCTGACATCGAAACAGGGCTTCCGGTTTTTTTAATATTTATATGGATAATAGTACTTATATTTATCGTCATAATTATTTTTTATATCAAATCCCGGTATTCAGAAAAAGGAAAGCCCACAGTTACCACTGCAAAAAAAATTAATATACCCAGAGCGGTATTGATCGATATTAACAATATTACCGGAGAGAAATCTATTTCTCTTGATAAGCAAATCAATATGATAGGCCGTGATCCCAATAATGATGTTGTAATCCCAAATGACACAGTATCGAGTTTTCACGCTATCATAGAGTATAAAGACGGCTTCTTTTATGTTGAAGATCACAGGAGTATGAATAAGACACGGCTTGGAGGTGAAGTGCTTGTGCCGGAGACTTCAAGGAGGTTAAAAAGCGGTGATATATTAGAATTTAATGTCTTCAAGTTTAAATTTGTCCTTCCTGACACTATTCCCTCAGGAGAAACAACTATTGACTTTCATGGTGCTGCTCATCAGGTTCAACCGAAAAAAAGTCTGAAAACACCAGGGTTGGAAATACCTGAATTGCCAAAGGTCATTCTGGTTGATGTTGAAAACTGCACCGGCGAAAAGACCATACAGTTAAAAAAACAGTTAAATAAAATCGGCAGGGGCTCAGGAAACGATGTCAGAATTGAGAAAAGCAGTGTATCCGGCCTGCATGCCACAATTGAATACCGGGATGGATTTTTCTACCTTGAAGACCAGAGGAGTAAGAACAGAACCACACTCGGGGGCAGGGAGATCGAATCCAACAAACCTGAAAAGCTGAAAAGCGGTGATGAGATAATATTTGACACCTTTAAATTTATTTTTCTTCTCGAATATGAACTGCCTTCAGGGGATACCGAGGACACAACAATAAAATAAAAAGATGAACGTTGAACATTGAACTTCCAACATCCAATTTTGAATTAAAGTTAATATATCATTTTAATAATCTATAATGTTGTTAGTTATATCGTTGGATGTTGAATGTTGGGCGTTTGATGTTGGATGTTAGTTTTTACTCACCCACCTGAAGCCCTTCTGTCCATCTTCTTGAAATAACTTCTTCTGTTGAGTAATCCGGAAGGATGATTGGAGCAATGATCGGATTTTCTATTCCAGCTTCCTTTAGTTCATTTTCAAATTTAACCACATGATCCAGCGTAGGTTTCTTCAGATCAACACCGCTTTTTACATATTCAGCCGCGCTTATACCTGAACGACGTCCAAAGGTCATGATATCCTGGAGACTGTTACCCATAAGGCGGTTTTCGCCATGAATGCCGCCCACGATTTCGCCGGCTCCCAATAATCCGGGAATTGTTGTTTCGGCTTCTCCATTTATGTTAATGCCGCCATTCTGATAATGCAGAGTCGGGTAGACAAGCATAGGATCTTTGCTTATATCTATTCCATGACGGCTGAACTGTATGAACTTGGCCGGGAGTTCGGTTTTCACTGTCCCTTCACCGTGCAAAAGGTCTATCATTGGTGAATCAAGCCACAGGCCTACTCTTCCGGTGGGCGTAATTATCCCTTTTCCAATATCAAGGGCTTCCCTGATCAATTCTGCTGACTCGACATCCCTGGGTTCAAGCGGAAAGCAGAACTGCTTACCGTCTATGTTGAGGACATGGGCTCCAAGGCCCCTGACCTTTTCAGTGATTAAAAGACCTACATTCTGCTCGGGAAAGACTGCCCCTGTAGGGTGATATTGCGTTGAGTGGAGAGACTTGTTACCTATTCCCGCGCGATATGCCATGACAACACCATCCATTGTGGCGCCGTAATGGTTAGTAGTGGCAAAGCCCTTTATGTGGAGTCTTCCAAAACCGCCTGAAGCAAGGATCACGGCTTTTGCCCTTACGTAATAGAATTCTCTGGTTTCCATGTTATATAGTATGGAACCAGCGCATTTTCCTTCTTCATCAAGTACCAATTCAACCGCTGGGCAGAACTCCAGTATGGTAATCCAATCAGGCCTGTTTCTGGCCTCATCCCTTGTTACCCGCATAATCTCGGCACCGGTCATATCTCCCGAAGAGTGCATCCTTTTTCGTGATGAACCGCCAAAGTGGGTCACTTTCATGCGACCGTCCGGGTGCTTGTTAAACATCATTCCCAGTTCTTCCAGCCATGCGATAGTAAGAGGCGCGTCATGGGCTAACGCTGCAACAAGATCCGGCTGATTGGCAAAATGGCCGCCGCCGATAGTGTCCATGTAATGATAAAAGGGAGAATCACATTCCTGTGTGGCGGCCTGTATGCCGCCTTCAGCCATTATAGTGTTTGAATCTCCATGACGCAGTTTTGTGGCAATAATTACGCTGGCACCATTATCGGATGCCATAAGGGCCGCTGCTGTTCCTGCTCCTCCACCGCCAACTATAAGTACGTCGGATTCATAATCCGGTTCCGCGAGATTAACATTTTCCGGTCTTATCATTGACCTTGATTCAAGAACTGAAGCCACTTCATCCTGAAAAACATCTCCTTTATTCGGTCCAACCCTGAGTGTTCTTCTCCCTTCTTCCTTGTAATCAGGGTGATACTTGTTCAGAACTTCATCCCGCTCTTTCAGGTTGAGTGCAGGATAATTTTCACCTCGTCTGGCCATTTCCAGCCTTTCGGGCCTGGTAGTTTCCACTCTCTTAATAAGTTCCTGGAGTTCGCTTGTATAAGCCATGTGCTTTGTTTCCTCTTTATTAATTATAAATATTGTGTGTCTTCAGGCATCCAGGTTCCGGGTTCAGCCATGTCGGGTTCACGTTCCCTTTCAACATAAAGCTTTTCAAGCTTTTCTTTGTCCATGACCATAAGGCCTTCCAGCATCTTTTCATATTTGCCCGAGTATATTTCCTCCACCCTATTTTTAAGATGTCCTGCTCTTGGCTGAATATATTTACCGTATACTCGCCTGACAAGTTGAGCAATGTGATACTGGGGGAGTTCTCCCATGCAGCGGCTGGCGCAGAGACCGCACTGAATACAATCCTTGCTGATGATGGCTGCCTTTTCAATGTCGCCCTGTTTAATGGCCGAGATATAGTCCAGGACTTCCACATCCATTGGACATGCTTTTGTACAGCTATTGCATGCAACACAGCGAAATAACTCAGGGTAAAGGGCATGTATTGATTCCGCCACAGGTTCGATTTCTTCAATATTATATGTCGCCCTGTTGGCGGGATAGAATGGTATCTGGGTAAGATACATATCCGGTTCAACGACAGTCTGGCATGCAAGGCCGAAATGAAGTTTATAGTCACCGGCTTTACGGTATACTGTCGGACACGCGCCACAGATGCCGCCGCGGCATCCGGCCCCTCTAATGAATTTGAAACCGACATATTCCATGGCCTTCATAATCGTCAGTGTTTCAGGGACATCATATTTTTTGCCCATTACATAAACAGGTATGGTACTGGAGCCTTCCGGGAGTATAGCCCTGTCACCGGTCGCCATTTTGATATTCTTTTTGTTCACTGATTCATTTATCGAAGTATCGGACATAGTTGTTTCTCCATTACAGAATTTGAAACTACCTAGTTGATTATATAATATCCTTTGCTTTATTCATTTAGTGAATATGAATGGATAATGTTATAAATTAATAATTCCTTTACTTTTCAGTAAATCAACAGAAGATTCATGGTTAAGTTCAAAGTGACAGCCTTCTGTGTCAACTCCCAAAGCCAGAGCCATCAGTTGTGTAAAATAAAAGGTTGGCAGTCCGCCCTGTTTTTTGCCAAGGTTGTATTCGCATAAAGGACAGCTCATTGACATGGCGTCTGCTCCGGCTTTTTTAGCCGCATCGATTATTTTTACAGAAGCCGACCCGGCGGCTTCAGGATTTCCCAGTATCTGATATGAGCCACAGCAAAGATCTGCCTCCCTTATCTGTTTCACCCCGGCACCCAGGGTTTCAAGTAATTCAGTCATGAGCTGAAAGCTGCCCGGTTCTTCTATACCAACTTCTCTTGGTCTCTGAAGCGTGCATCCATAATAGGGGGCTAGATCGAGGCCATTCAAAGGGACCTTTATTTTATCTTTAAGGTTGTTCCACCCCACCTCATCCTTTAAAAAGGAGAGGAGATGAATAACCTCTACTTGACCATTATAATCTTCCTCTTCATCCATGAAGTTATTTATGGTGTCTCTTTTCTCTTCATCATTCTTCATTATCATATTGGAACGCGCAAGCGTGTTGTAGCACATGGAGCAGAGCGTAACCAGTTTGCCTCCGCCCTGTTCCATAGCTCTAACCAGAACACGTACTGGCGCTACCTGGTGGATAAGGTCATCATCCGTAAGAGAATGGACGGCTCCGCAGCAATTCCACCTTGATAGTTCTTCAAGTTCAATGCCGAGTAAAGCCATTGAAGCCGCTGCAGTATCTCCGAGATTTTTAGCTTTGGTCTTTAAGGTACATCCCGGGTAATAGAGTATCTTCATTGTATCCTCAACTTGTCAATTTCCTAAATCCGGCTACCATTGCTATCTGAGGACAGTCTTTTATTGTCTCGGCAGACAGTTCCGAAGGTTCAATGTAGTTAATATTTTTTCTAAGGGTCATCTGTCGCAAGGCCTCCATGACTCTGGGCAGGTCAACTCCTCTCGGGCACATTACATTACATATGTGACAGGACGCGCACACCCAGCAGGTTTTGGCATTTTCGATCTCCTCTTCAAGACCCAGTTGAGCCAATTTCATCACTTTTCTGGGATGTGTATCCATATTTTCAAGCATCGGGCATGATCCGGAGCAGGTGCCGCACTGAAAACACTTCTGGACATTCTGGCCACTTAATTTTTCCAGTTTTTCCAAAAATTCCTTTTTCACTGTTTTTGGTGATAGTTTTACCGCCATAATTACCCTTATAAGTACCGTATAAATATACGGTTTGATCTAGAAATTATATATAATAATAAGTATTTATATATATAATTCCATGTTAAAAAATTCACAATGTTTATCATCCTTTTTTTTCGGTATGTCAAGGCGATATTTGGGTCGGCGGTATAAGGTATATGGTTTATGGTATATGGTTTGAATTTAAAGTAATGCGGTGCATATTATCACCAGCCAGAGCTAATTTTACTAGGCGGTATGTACTCCCTGTGTATGCTGAGCATGTGAAATAATTAACTTGACATGAATTTTCATTTTACCTATATTCCAGACGCCGATAAGTAAAGTTAATAAAAAATAAATCATATTGATAATAATATAAATATCAGGTTGTTATGAGTCTTAAGGATCTACTGTCCAGTAGAAAAAAAGACATTTTAAAAAAATGGCAGGAAAGAATTTTCCAGTCGTATCCTGCTGGTTCAAAGAGGTTTTTAACGTCGGAAACTGACAAATTTGCCAATCCTGTCGGATATTCAATTAAAGAAAAGGCAGAGAACCTGTTTGATGAACTGGTCAATGAAGACGGGTTTAATCCTGTAAGGGTTGGTCCTATTCTGGATAATATTATAAGGATAAGGGCTATACAGGATTTTTCTCCCTCCGAAGCCGTATCTTTCATATATCTATTGAAGGACGCAATAACTGATGAACTGGAAGGTCTTCCTGAGCCTGGTAGAAACATGCTATTTGATATAATATCCTTCTACAATAAGATAGACAGGGCAGCAATGACCGCATTTGAACTATATATGAAATGCAGGGAAAAACTATTTGAGATAAAGGTTGAAGGTGCAAAAAATCAGATATCAGGACTTCTTCGAAGATCAGACCTTATAGTTGAAATACCTGAGCGGGAGTCTGCTGAAAATAATGTTCAGTCTGATTAATTCTAATTTTATGAATGTTTATATAATTGTGCGAGGTAGCGTTAAATGAATTTTATCTTAGGCATCCTGTTTTCCTTAATCATAGTCAATGTACTTGCTTTGATTCCCTGGGTGGGGGTATGGCTGTTGGATCTGCGCTATGTTTTTGGGGTTGTCATTCCATACGCGGCAGCAACCATTTTTATTCTCGGAATAATATTCAGGATATTAAAATGGTCATTCTCACCGAATCCTTACAGGATACCCACAACCGCCGGGCAGCAGAAGAGTTTGCCATGGATAAAGCAGAACAAAATTGACAATCCGTCATCCACCATGGGTGTTTTAGCAAGGATGTTTTTTGAAGTGTTTCTTTTCAGATCACTTTTCAGGAATACACAGCTGGAATTCAGAAAGGGACCAAAAATTACATACGAATGGGAGAAATGGCTCTGGATCGCAGCCCTCGCGTTTCATTATTCCTTTCTTGTTGTTGTATTGAGGCACCTCAGGTATTTCAACTATAAGGTCTGATCTTCGAAGAAGTCCTGATTTTACCGAGCCCATACCGGGCTTTGTCCATCTTCTCGAGGGTCTTGACGGTTTCTTTGAAGTGGGTATTCCCTTATCAGGATTCATGCTGCCGGGAATACTCATATGCGGATTCGTTCTTCCGGCTGCTGTCACTTACCTGTTTGTAAGGCGTATTTATGTGCCTCAGACAAGATATATTTCTTTGCCTGCCGACTACTTTCCCCTGTTTTTGATTCTTGGAATAGCCGGCACCGGTATAATGATGAGCTATATGGGCGCATTCATGCAATTTGCCTTTAATATAGACTGGCTCACAGTCCCGGTGGTCCAGGTAAAAGCTCTCGGTGTGGGTTTGATAACCGGTAACCCTGTTGTTCCGGAAGAGATAGGGACAATATTTTTTATTCACCTGTTTCTTGTATGTGTATTAATTGCATATTTTCCTTTCAGCAAGCTCATGCATATGGGAGGGATTTTCCTCAGTCCCACAAGGGTTCTTGCAAATAACAGCAGGGCTGTAAGGCATGTAAACCCCTGGGATTACCCAGTAAAAACCCATACCTATGATGAATATGAAGATGAATTCAGAGAAAAAATGATTGAAGCAGGTTTGCCTGTTGAAAAAATGCCCGAGTCAGAGGCAGATACTGAAGAAGCAGAAAAGGAGTAGTTATGGCAGACACCCCAAAACCTGAGGAGCTTGTTCAAATAAATCACAGCCCGTCCCTATTCGATAAAGGCTGGATGAATACATCGACCGAAATACGCAAGGGGATAGCCTGTTACGCAGGAAAACCAAAGGACCTTGAATATGTAGGCCTTCCCAATCCGCGGGAATGGAATCCTCTTGATGAAGACTGGAAACTCCCTGAAAACTGGAAAGAGATTCTACTTGACGGACTGAGAGAAAGA
>JBHPCX010000095.1:0-13058 GCA_042573485.1 Thermodesulfobacteriota bacterium
AATAATAAATTGATAGTCTGAATTAATATTCAATAGCTTCTCAAAAAAAACAGAATCATCTCTCATTGATGCTTGATAAAAACAGCCGGCATAGGCAAAGGTGGGCTTTGGGTTTTGAACGTAGCTTGCAGTTTTATATTCATTCAGATTTAATCCTTGAGGTATTACCTTAATATTTTTCTTTTTCTTGAAAAGTCTATATGCGGGAACTGCAATTTCTGTTGGAACTGAAATGTACTTAAACACGCAGCCTATAAAAAAGTCGACCAGAATATATCCCTTGAAGATACCTCCCATAGAGAATGGATCTCCATAGTCTGCAACTTTTACATGGGCCTTTTTTAATTTTTTATTTTTTAAAATTCCACTGGCTGTCCCTATATGAACTTCTATGGGCAGGCCAATAGAAATAATTAAATCATATATTTTCTTTTCATTCTTTAAAGAATTAGCCAATTTATAAATAAAGTTTTTCTTGTGTATCGGATAAAAATAGGATGCCTTCCACTCCCTGAAATCTTTTATTTTGTTTTTTAACTGCTGCGGTAAAAATTGTTTTACAAAGATATAAAACCACTTTTTCCCTTTTGTATTAGTTGTTACTTTATAATCTTTAGAGTTAACACTGTTTTGGCCTATGCGCTCTTCGGAATTATCTAATAATTTTATTTCAAGATTAATATTATGTTTGTCAGAAAGTTTAAATACAGTCTTATTCGGCAAATATAGTGTCACATGATGCCCTTGTGAGCAAAGCTCCTTCACCAGTTCGTGGGTGCGGAATGCCCTGGGAGTTAGTTCAGGGTAATAATAAAATGATGTAATTAGAATATTCATTGTTGAAGGTATAGGCTGTAATAAATCTTGAAACCTTTATTTAATATTTTTTTAAGCATGGCGGGCGTATCGGGGTTATTGTACCATTTAAACATTAAAGTATTATAGCGAAATAACCAGTAATAGACATACCATTCCCAACTCACTGCACACTTTTTCATTATTTCATAATCTTTTTCATCAAATAGCCGCTTTTTAGCTGCCGGTTTTTTCAGGACTATCTTTTTAGCAACTGCGAAATATATAAAAAATATATTTAGATAGAATGCCTGTTCTTGGTTATTCTTTTGTTGAAAAAAAAAGTAAAGGCCAGCACAGGTCTCTATAAGATCCAGGACATGTTTCTCCTTGAACTCAAAAACAGTTTCTGCTGTCAGAGAACCTTTCCGCAATACTCGATGATATTGTATCGGAAAATCAAGAAATGATGTTCTTTTTGCATAGCAATAGATTCGGGGTGTAAATTCCTCATCCTCATGAACAAGGCCTTCTTTAAATACAAGATGATTCTTGTGCAACAGATCCCGTTTATATAAATACATCCATACAGCTGAGGGTGGGAAAAATCTGTTACGTGCATAAAAAAGTTTATACATCTCTATGCCGGGTAAAATATCTTTTATATCAAATCTGATCTTGAAATAGAGCTCTTTTCCATCTTTATGCACATTAAAAAAACACAAATCCAGATCGTTTTTTTTTGTGTATCCCATCATTTGGGAAAGAACACCTGGATACAGGAAGTCATCGCTGTCCAGAAAGTAGATATATTCTCCTCGTGCCATTTTCAACCCAGAATTACGAGCTGCACTTAATCCACCATTTTCACGATCAACTATAATCAACTCCGGATATATTTGCTTGTATTGGGCCAGAATTTCCCGTGAACCATCAGTACTGCCATCATTTACGCAAATCACCTCATAACAATCCAGGCCTTGGTTGAAAACAGAGTCAAGGCATTGCTTTAAATATTGTTCCACATTGTATACGGGTATAATTATAGATAATAAAATTTCAGTCATGAATACATTGTTTTCTATAGATTCCTAACTTTCTGAGCAGATATTTTATAAACACTTTAAAATATACAAATAAAGAAGCACTTCCATCTAACAATTCATTAACCTGTTCATAAAGTTTCTGATTTCGTTCTAATACATCGTCTATTTCACGCACTCTAAGATTATAATATTCAGGGTGAACATAATTGAAGATTCTTTTCTCAACATATTTTTCAAAATCCTTAGCTATATTTTCTTTCCCATTTTTTAAAACAAGAAACATATTCTGCTTGTACCACCGTGATATCTTCTTGTTATCCCAGAGAATAGGTCGAAACACATCATGAAAGGAATAACCATATTTTTTAAATTTTTCTATCCAGTAATCCGGCCACTGCTCATTCACATGATACTGCCCCCCCTTCTGACCAGGTATAGAAGCCGAAAAAACAATAATGTCGCTTAACGATGTAAGGTTTTTCACAATACAATCAGCACTGCTTTCTTTTAGATGTTCAACTACCTCCAGGCAAACAGCCAGATCAAATCTTCTGTCAACCTGGAACTCACTTTCCAAGTCAACTTCTTTAAAATATTTAATATTAATATTTTTAGTGAGAAGAATGAGCAGTGGCCGGATTACTGGATAGAAAAATTTAAAAAAGTACCGATACCACAGCCGACATCCACAACACTTTTCGGGTTCAGTACCTGTAGAATTATTGGAACAATAATAGAGGGATCCGTAAGATTATGGGCACTTTCATCATGTATATATTTATTTTCTGGCATGGGAATATAGGGTATCAGCTGAACACCCAGTCACATATGGGTATTACCTGGCCAACTACAGATGGATTCTTTTCAATATACGAGTTATTCATCCCTTCAATTTCAAGGTTTAAACATTTCTCTTTATGAAATTGATGACTTCCATATGCATGTCCATCATGGAACCAGATAGAGATAGGGTAGTATCCATCGCTTAGAAACGGAGATGATATAGTAACCTTTACAACACCTCTTCTTTTTGGATCTTCAAAACTTAAAATTCCACTTTGCAAAGGATTTGTTCCAAAGATTGGGGTTCCATTATTGTCGTATACTACAAAACCAAAATTAGGCTGTTTTATAACTTTATCACTCTCATACTCCAGAGTTAGAACTATTTTATCATTGTTTTGGTGTGCTTCAATTCTTTTAACTGTATTATTTTCCGGGAAATATATACTTTTACTGTCAGCTTTTTGATTCAAATATAATGAAATAAGAGCATCAATATTTTCACTCGCTTTAATCTTCCCATTTTCCAACAATATTCCTGTTCTGCATAAATTTCGCACTGCCCCCATATTATGACTTACAAATAAAACAGTTCTTCCTTCATTCTTACTCACATCCTGCATTTTACCGATTGCTTTTTTCTGGAATTCGGCGTCACCGACAGCAAGTACTTCATCGACTATTAAAATCTCAGGTTCAAGGTGCGCGGCGACAGCAAAACCCAGGCGCACCATCATACCTGAAGAATACCTTTTCACCGGTGTATCGATGTATCGTTCCACCCCGCTGAAATCAACAATCTCATCAAGCTTACTCCTGATCTCTGTTTTTGTCATACCTAGGATGGCACCGTTGAGGAATATGTTTTCACGTCCTGTAAGTTCAGGATGGAAACCGGTACCAACCTCGAGCAAGGCCCCGATACGGCCGTTAAAATGAATTTCACCGGTTGTTGGCCCTGTAACCTTTGATAATATTTTCAGCAGGGTTGATTTACCTGCACCGTTTTTGCCTATGATTCCCAGCACCTCACCGGGCATAACTTCAAGATTTATATCTTTTAAGGCCCACACATAATCGCTGTCGCCCTGTGTATTTCTCTCATTTGTTTCCCCTATTTTCAGGTATGGATCTTCCTTTCCCCGCACCCGGTAATACCAGCGCTTCAGGTCATGGGAAAGTGTTCCGGTTCCTACTACGCCGAGGCGGTAGAGTTTGGAGAGGTTTTGGATTTTTATAATAGGCTGCATGTCCGCTAATGTAGTCCGCTAATTACGCAAATTATCGCTAATTTATATTTTTATTTTAATCCGTTAGTTACTAAAATCGGTAACAATTATTTTTTTCTACCTACTAACAACTAAATACAATGCTTTTGTTTTTTCTTTTTCGTGTTAATTAGTGTAATTCGTGGATTGTTTAATTTGTTGTGTCCGCTAATTTCGCTAATTATCGCTAATTATGTGTCCTATAATTACTTGATAGATAATGCTGATTAATCTTTTTTAATTTTCTTCGTGTAAATTCGCATAATTCGCGGACCTAGACTGTGTCCATAAAGTTTTTCTCAGTCCTGTTGAAAATTACCAGCCCGACGAGAAATATACCTGCTGTAAACAAGCAGGAGTATATGATCCCGTTCCAGTTAAATGTTCCAGCTCCCAGGAATGAGTATCTGAATGTCTCGATTACTGATGTCATGGGATTGGCAATAATAATCCACCGGTATTTTTCCGGGATTGTTGAAATTGGGTAGATAACCGGTGTTGCGTACATTAATAATTGTATGCCAAAGGCTACGAGAAACTGAAGATCGCGATATTTTGTTGTTAGCGCGGAAACCACCATGCCGAACCCAAGTCCCATTATACCCATCAACATTATCAATACCGGGAATAGAAAAATATGCATGTTGGGATTGATATCTGCTCCACTGTAAATGAAGTAAAACAGAAAACCCAGAAATAGAAGAAATTGAATACCAAAGGTGATCAGGTTTGTAATTGTTGCTGACAGAGGAACAATAACCCTTGGAAAATAAACTTTCCCGAATATGTGTGCATTCTGAGTAAAGCTGTTGGATGTTTTTCTAAAGCATTCCGCAAAGTAGTTCCATGCGGTTACACCCGCAAGGTAAAACAGGAGAGGAGGCAGTCCGTCAGTTGAAATCTTTGCAACTTTCCCGAAAATAACTGTGAACACGAGTGTAGTGAGTAATGGCTGTATGAAAAACCATAATGGTCCAAGAATGGTCTGTTTATAATAAGCCACAAAATCCCTGTGGACAAAAAGCATGAGGAGGTCCCTGAAGTTCCAGATATCGCGAAGGCGAAGGTCGAGGAGTTTATCCCTTGGGGTTATGGAGTAGGCGAATGTTTGTTTTGGCTGTGACATTTAGTGTCCGCTAATATAGTCCGCTAATTTCGCGAATTTATGCGAAGTAAAATGATAAAAGTTTATTTGTTGAGTCCGCAAATTACGCTAATTATCGCTAATTTTTTGTTTTTATTATTCTTTTGTATTGTAAACTCATTTGACCAAAATTTATTAATAATCCCAGTTCGAAACCGGTTGCTTTAAGGTAATTCAGTACTTGTGCCTCATGTTGGGATGTCAGTTCAGATAAGGCTTTCAATTCTACTATGATTTTTTCATAACACACAAAATCAGCCTGATAATATTTATTGAGCTTTTCATTTTTGTAATAAATTGGGAGTTCCGTTTCCCTTGCAAAAGGAACATTCTGATTTTTAAATTCTCTTTCGAGTGCTTCCTGGTATACCGGTTCAAGAAATCCGCAACCTAATTCTTTATGAACCTCCAGACAACACCCTACAATATTATAAGCCTCTTTTTTATATAATAAGTCCACAGTCCGCTAATTTATAATTTCTATTTTCAGTCCGCTAATTTCACTAATTATCACAAATTTTATGAGTCCCATAACTACTTGATAGATGATGCTGATTAATCTTTTTTAATTTTTTTCGTGTTAATTAGCGTAATTCGCGGACTGTTTAATTTGTTTATTTGTTGAGTCCGCTAATTACGCGAATTAATCAAATCAGGTTATAGGTTATTTGCATTAGGTCATAGGTAATAGGTTATGGGTGATAGGTCAGAAGCTAGATGTAAAAAAACTTAATTTTCTATTATTCCCTCTTCATTTTTTGAATAAACTTTTTCACATGACTGGCATGTCAAATCATCATCAAGTCGCTCTCCGCATTCACAGGCCCAGCCAATTTGTTTTGATGGATTACCTACCATAAGGGCATAAGCGGGAACATTTTTATTTACAACCGCACCGGCGCCTATAAAGGCGTAGCGGCCGATAGTAACTCCGCATACGATGGTGCAATTGGCTCCGAGGGTGGTTCCATGCTTGATCAGGGTAGGACGGACCTGGTCCATTTTTTTAATTTCAGCTCTTGGATTGTATACATTTGTAAAGACCATTGACGGACCGCAGAACACTCCATCTTCCAGAGTCACGCCTTTGTAAATACTTATGTTGTTTTGAATCTTGCACCCTTTTCCTATTGTCACATCCGGGCCTATGACAACATTCTGGCCTATGTTGCAGTTTTCGCCTATCCTGGAGTTTTTGAGGACATGTGAAAAATGCCATACCTTAGTTCCTTTGCCTATTTCACACCCATCATCGACGATGGAAGTTGGATGCACAAAAACTCCAGTTGGAGGTTGGAGGTTGGAGGTTGGAGGTGTAGAATGCTGCGCATGTGATGTAGTTGGAGGTAGGTCCAATGAGTGTTGAGCAGCATTAAGGATTTTTAGGACTCGTAGACCTTCGTGGCCGTCCGTTAACGGCTGTTTATTGTTTTCAATACAATCAAGGAAGTGAAGACATTCTTCTTTTAAAGGTTCAGATTCAGGGATGTCTAATCTTTCAGGTTCTCCTTTTATTGGTACCGGTGAGTTATCCTGCCAGTTGATTTGATGCGGGAATAAAAGCAGTTTGTCTTCCCAGGGCAATGTATCATCAAACACGGCCATTTTTTTATCACCAACAACCACGAGCTTTTGTTCCTTAAAGGGATGCAGCCATGAAACAAATATATGGGCGTGCAAACCGGATGGAAATTCCATGTGTGTGGTTGTGACATCAGCGATCTTTTGATGCAGGTAATTTCCTCCTGTTGCAAAGACGGTTTCAGGTTCTTCATCTGCCAGAGTAAGGATCATTGAGATATCATGTGGAGCAAATGACCATAGAGCATTTTCTTCTCTGCGTATTTTACCGAGATTCAGCCTGTTGGAATAAATATAGTTTATCCTGCCGAGTTCCCCGGCCTGAGCCAGCTCTTTTAGCCTGATAAAGACCGGGTGATACTGAAGGAGATGGCCCACCATCAGCTTCAGGTTATTGTCGTTTGCCAGATTAATGAGTTCCTCACCTTCCCTTTCCTCAAGCACCAGGGGTTTTTCTACATAAACATGTTTGCCTGCCAGGAGAGCTTCACGGGCAAATGTGAAATGGGTTTCAGCTGGAGTAGCTATTACGATACCTTTTATATCATCTCTTGAGAGCACATCGTTAAGGGCAAGACATGTTTCTGCTTCCGGGTATTGTTCCTTGAACTGGGCAAGAAGTGTTTCGTTTTTATCACATATCAGTTTTAGAGCACCGATTGAGTGGTAGTTGCGGACAAGATTTTTTCCCCAATAACCAGAGCCGATCACGGCGATATTCGGTTGTTGTTTTTTCATGGTTTAATCCTTTATTTATTTCACCGCAGAGACGCAATTTAATGTTAGAGGTTGGAGGATCGCTTCACTTGAGGTTTGAGGCCATCATAGTTTGAGGTGTTAGGTTTGAGGTTGGAGGCAAAGTCTACATGCTATCGCGGTCTATGTTTTCCTCTTAGTGAGTTAACGAGGCCATTTAATTTTCTGTCGATTTGTATACACCTTTTTCTTACCTCTATAGCCTCTTCTGGTTTAAAAAGCCCTTTTCTTTTAAATACCTCATTTAGTGTCACAACCTCATACAACGATCCTTGTGCTATATGTAAAAATTGAATAAATTCCTTTTTGTATTGGCGTCCTTTTCCTTCAGCAATGTTCTGTGCTGGAGACGTGGTCGCTGCTTCCATTTGGCTGACAAGCCTAATATGTCTGTTTGATGGAAATTTTTCAAGTAACCCTAAAACATATTCTGCTAAATCAACTGCCAACTGATATACATCAAGTTTCTCAAATGGAAAAACATAATCATCTCTATTCTTTCCCTGGTTTTTTACCTCCACCCTCTAACCTCCAACCTACACCTCTCCAAGCACTTTTACGATTTTCTCTTGCTGAGTGCTTGTGAGATACGGATGCATTGGAAGGCTGAAGATACGGTTTGCGAAGTCTTCAGAGATTGGGAAATCACCCACCTTATACCCCAGTGATTCAAATGCTGTTTGCATGTGCAATGGCTTTGGATAATATATCGCAGTGGGCACACCTTCATCTTTCAATTTCGCCTGAATAGTTCCCCTATGCTTTTCATCTTTCGCCAGGACTGAATATTGCGCCCACACAGACCTCGCGTTGCTCGGTGTTTGAGGTGGGAGGAGCGCTTCGCTTGAGGATAGAGGCAAAAGCAGATCAGAGTATTGCTGGGCTACCTGGTTACGGAGCTCGACTTCCTCCGGGAAAATTTCGAATTTGGCCAGGAGAATAGCAGCTTGAATAGTATCAAGCCTGCCGTTTAACCCGATTCGGGAATTATCATATTTGTGTGTACCTTTTCCATGAACCCTTACAGACTGCATCAGCGCTGCGAGACTATCATCATCTGTAAAACACATTCCCCCATCCCCATAACATCCGAGCGGCTTTGCCGGGAAAAAGGATGTGCAGCCTATATCAGTCAAAGAACAGGTCTTTTTGCCTTTATATTCCCCTCCGAAGGATTGTGCAGCATCCTCTATTACGAAGAGATCATGTTTTTTGGCAATGGCTTTTATTCTGTCATAATCAGCCGGGAGGCCGAATAAATCGATAGCGATAATTCCTTTTGGCGTAAGGCGTGAGGCGTGAGGCGTGACCCCAGTGGAATCCTCCTTCGGAGGTCCGCTTTGCGGAATTCCACGGGGTAAAGGTAATGGGTGAAGGTTTGGATCTCCATCCTTAAGAGCGGTGATAGCCTTGTTGAGTTTTTCCGGGTCGATATTGAATGTTTTTGGATCAATGTCAACAAAGATTGGTGTGGCGCCGAGGAGGCTGATTACTTCTGCTGTGGCAATGAAGGTAAAGGGAGTGGTAAAGACAGCATCTCCGGGGCCAATATCATATGCCATGAGTGCCATGAGAAGAGCATCTGTTCCGGATGCACAGGAAATGGCGTGTTTGACTCCAACATATTCAGCTAATTTATTTTCAAGCTCCTGGACCTCGGGGCCCATTATATATCTGCCATGGTCCAGAACAGTTTTGATATTAGTTTCAATATTTTCCCGTATTCGTTTTTGCTGCGCGTTTAGGTCAATGAATTGCATTTTGTTCCTTTGATATTTGTTATTGGTTGCCGCCTCCGGCGAAGTTCCAAGTTCCATATTCCAAATTCCATGTTACCGCCTGTGGCGGGATTCCAGATTCCCCCGGTTAAACTGGCTTCACCCAATGAAATAGACTTCGTATTTCATAGGGCAAGCGTTTAACCCCGATTGAATAATAAAAATCAAAAACATTCAATGGGGCAAGCGGGGCAGGCAAGTTCCATGTTCAAAACTATTCTCTTGTCTGTATTGGGCCAACTGTAATAGCAGCTAATATGGTAAATAAAATTGCATTAGCTGGAATGTGAAGGTTGAAGTCGACTATACTATGAAATAGTAGTGCAGTTATACCAGCCATTGCTCCAAGTGTTGTTCCCCTGACAAGTCTGCTGGGATTTTTGAGTTTTTTGTAGCCTTTCCGGTAAAAGGCAATGAGCATCCAGATCATTACAGGTATTAGAAATACACCTGTTTCAGATATAAAGTGGAGATAATCATTATGAGCGTAGAATGAGCGGGTAGCAGTTCCCGGGGGCTGATACTGTGTATAGATAGTGGCATATGTTCCGGGGCCTGTTCCGAGAAGAGGATAGTCGGATATCATGTTTATGGTTCCCTTGTTTCTCAGCAAGCGGGCAGTAGCGACCTCTTCTCCCTGCCCCAGAGTCATAATTCTCTCCACCACAGGTGTGCTCCCAAGGATGACCATGGAAAGAAGAAGAAAGAAAATAATTCCGGTAACTAGTATTTTCTTAAATTTAAAGTAGTCGCTTTTCAACAGCGTAAAAAATATGAAAACAATTCCAAGAATGATGCTTATCCAGCCGCCACGGCTCAAACTAAGGATATGGGCCGCGAATAATACAAGGGCCAGGTATATGAGCAGGAATATCACTCCCTTATTGAATCCCAAAAGGAAAAGGCCTAGAAGCAGAGGAATTGCCATTTCCAGGTAGCCTGCAAGGTGGTTTGCATTGCCGTAGGTTGAAGAGAGACGGTATGGGACATATTTTATATCATCGTAATGCCACCATGGAAAAGGATTTACGCCGAATCTTTTGAACAGGCCGAACACGGCGAGAAAGGTTGCGACGCCTATTATTATGTAGATGAGGGTCCGCAACTGGGTCCTTGTTTGTGTTAAGTAAATGGTCAGGTAGAAGATGACGATGTAGTTGAGGAGTAAAATCATGGCCCAGAAGCTTGTGTGCCGGTGTTGAGAGAAGACAGAAGACAGAAGACAGAGGGCAGTTAAACAGACTATTGGCCAGTCGAGGGGTGTTTTGATCCACTTCCATTCGCCTTTGATCGTTCGATCTATCAGGTAAAAGCTTAAAGCTAACAGTGTAACTATTTCTATTAATGATATCGCCCAAAGCTGTACCGATCCACGCGCAAGAGGCGTGAAGATCAGCAGGAAGTAGATTAGGTAGCGTGATGTGTTTTGTAGATAATTATTCACGATATTTTAAAAAAAAACAAAAGATTGAACCGCCCCGGTGAAACAAAGGAAAAACCAGGTTTCACGGGGTAAACGAAGGACGCTAAGAACGCAAAGTTTTATTCGAATTGGGTACCGGAGAAAGACTTCCGGCTACGATTCGTATAAAGTGTCAGCCCTGCAGGCAGCTGCGTAGTACATTAATTTTAATTTCCAGGGTATCAACAATTAAGTTAATTCAGTCATTGGTGTGTGATTCAATTGCCAATGGCCTTAATGTGTTTTGTAGAATGTTATTCACGATATTTTTAAAGAAAAGATTGAACCGCCCCGGTGAAACAAAGGAAAAACCAGGTTTCACGGGGTAAACGAAGGACGCTAAGAACGCAAAGTTTTATTCGAATCGGGTACCGGAATACTGCTTCCGGTTACGATTCGAATAAAGTGTTCGGCCCTGCCGGCGGCTTTTCCTCCAGATTATTCACCATTCTTTTAATGCCATCCTTCATGAGTACTACATTCCAATTTAATAGATATCCTAGGCTTAAGTTTGTCAATTTAAGGTATGTCAGAAGTTGTGCCTCGTGAATTGGTATTATTTTATCCACCATTTTATTTTCTATTATTATGGAATCTTCAATAAGCATATCGGCACGAAAGCCAGCATCAATTTCTATTTCACCGTATTTTATAGGCACGTTAACTTCACACAATGTTTTCAGGTTGTCTTTTGTAAGTTCATAAGCCAGACATTTTTGATAAGTTGATTCAAGTAAACCTGGCCCAAGTGTCTTGTGCACCTTAATTGCGTTGTGTATTATTTTTCTGCCAATAAATTCAATTTCCATAATGATAGACTGAATAAAAAATAAAAAAAGATTGAACCGCTAAGTACGCGAAGAGCGCTAAGGATTTATATTTTACTGATTCCGGAAGAAAGATCGGAATCAGTAAAGAACCATGCCCTGCGGGAGGCACTATGCAGGAGCAACTTTCTGAGTAATATATCCTTACCATATTAAGTCAACAATCATTGTTGTTAACTTTTCCTGCCATAGACAGGATGAGACTTTTCATTTGCCGTTACCCGGCAGATGAAAAATATTTAAACTCTTTGCGAACTTTGCGCACTTAAGTGAGCAGAGCGAACGGGCGGTTAGATTAATATCCGTTCGATTACACAGGCAGAGGATGGGCCAGTCGAGGGGGGTTTTGATCCACTTCCATTGCCATTTTATCGTTCGATCTATTAGGAAAATGGATAAAGCTAAAAGAGTGGTTAATTCGATAGCCGAAATAGCCCAGAGTTGGACGGAACCACGGGCTAAGGGTGTAAATATCAGCAGGGAATAAAGTAAGTAGCGTGATGTATTTGTTAGGTAATTAGACATTGTTATTTAGAGGTCAGAAGTCAGAGGTCAGAAGTCAGAAGTCAGAGATCAGAGGTCAGAAGTCAGAGGTCAGAAGTCAGAGGTCAGTACTTTATTGTTCGTTGTTTATTGATAAAAACCTATCGATAATTCCTTTGCGATTTTTCCAAGAGCCTTATCAAAAGTCCATAAAGGAGTTCCTGATACAAGTGCCGACCCAAGTAAATGAACATCAATATATCCGACCCCTTTGTTCATAATTTTTCGGTTTTCAATAAATTCCATAATCTCGGAATGATCAAGTATTTCCGCTGAAGGCAGGTCATTAAGCAGGCTAATAATTTCATATCTGTTTTTTATTCCCCCGCAGGCTATTTCACCTATGATGAAGGGATGGCACGCGACTGACCCCTGTTCAAGCAATGGAACCAGGTTTTTTTCACCTTCCCGCAGGTGCTTTATCCAAACAGATGTATCTACAAGAATTAAATCGGACATCCGTTCATCTTCTTCGGGGTACTGATTTTATACCTTTTTCACTTCCCCCCAATTTAGAGAGTCGCTTACTGCTCTCTTTTGCAATGAGGGCCTCAAGACCCATTCTCACAAGAGATGTCTTTTCCTTAATCCCCGTTAACCTTGTTGCTTTTTCGATTAACTCATTTTCAATATTTAATGTTGTTCTCATTTCAGCCCCTCTTATATGCGCTTAACATGCACATAATGATGCATATTTTAGATGTATTTGTCAATAACTTATGACAGAAGCCAGAGGTCAGAGATCAGAGGTCAGAGGTCAGAGATCAGAGGTCATAAGTCAGAAATACTTGATTAGGAATGAAGAAGGATCTCTGAGCATACCTCCAAGCATTCTGCCAACACTTTTACATTTTTCCTTTAAACTATTGTAATCGGTTTCTTTTAAATAACCAGAGTCCTT
Organism: Thermodesulfobacteriota bacterium; assembly: GCA_042573485.1. GTDB lineage: Bacteria > Desulfobacterota > DSM-4660 > Desulfatiglandales > HGW-15 > JAAZBV01. Next base: position 12,885 of record JBHPCX010000095.1, read on the forward strand.
AGCAAAATCCAGCCAGGTATCTGTTTCACTGTTCTCACCATCAGAGTCAGTTAATTTACTAATAAAATGAGCCTTATACCTTCGTTTTGCCCATGCCTCTTTACCCAGTTAAATAAGATTTGAGCCTTTTATGTAAAAATCTTCTTCCATTATAAGTTTTAAAATATTTCTCAC
>JBHPCX010000096.1:0-13055 GCA_042573485.1 Thermodesulfobacteriota bacterium
GCTTGCTTCCCTGAGAAACGACCTTCAAAAATCCCTTGAATCATTCGGCATAAAACAGGAAAAAAGGCCTTTTAAACCCCACCTGACGCTTGGGAGATTTCGTAAACCTGTTAAAGACAGGGCTCTCCTGGAAAAAATAATTAATGAATACAGTCAGATAAAAGGACCCGAAGGAAAACTTCAGGAGCTTGTTATGTTTAAAAGCAAATTAAAACCCGGCGGTGCCCTATACACAAAAATCCATTCCTGGCCGTTAAGTGAAAACTAATGCCTGAATTAATCCCTTTATCAAATTTTAAATCGAATACTAGATTCCGTTATCATTTGTAAAATACCAGTCTGGTTTTAATTCATGATAAGTTCAACTCCCTTATTTATGGTTAACTGAAGAGGCCTGTCTCTGATATTTTCACAGTAATATGTGGGTAATGACTGTTTTTTTGTGAGATTAATTGATTTTATGGTTTTTTTTATAGTATAAAATTAAACCTGATTTTGATCATACAGGAATGGTAAATATTGACTCAGCAACAGAATATTTGCATCAGAGGCTGGTGAAATTACTGACTGGTAAGTATTTTGCATCTAAAATTTTAAATGGATTAACAAAAAAAGCCAAAGCGATAAAAAGGGGGTAATATTATGGCGGATACAATAGAAAGAAACAAGGCTGTTGAACAGGCCATTTCTCAGATAGAAAAGCAGTTTGGCAGGGGATCTATCATGAAAATGAATGATGAAAATGTCATAAATATCCCGGCCATTTCAACAGGTTCCCTCGCTCTTGATATTGCACTCGGTGTGGGAGGAGTCCCCAGGGGAAGGGTTATTGAGATATATGGACCGGAATCCTCGGGAAAAACCACACTGGCCCTTCATATTACTGCCGAAGCGCAGAAAAAAGACGGCATGGTTGCGTTTATTGATGCTGAGCACGCGCTAGATATGGCCTATGCCAGAAAACTGGGTGTTGATGTGGACAGTCTTCTGGTTTCGCAGCCGGATACAGGTGAGCAGGGCCTTGACATTGCTGAGATACTTGTAAGAAGCGGAGCCATTGACGTCCTGATAATTGACTCTGTTGCTGCTCTCGTCCCCAGAGCTGAGATAGAAGGAGATATGGGGGATCAACATATGGGTCTACAGGCAAGACTAATGTCCCAGGCCCTGAGGAAACTGACCGCAACGATCAGCAAATCAAAGACATGTGTTATTTTTATCAACCAGATCAGGATGAAAATCGGAGTAATGTTCGGAAGCCCTGAGACCACTACAGGTGGCAACGCCCTTAAGTTTTATTCCTCCCAGCGGCTTGATATCCGTCGTATAGGAGCAATAAAGGACGGAACTGATGCGATCGGGAACAGAACCAGGGTAAAAGTTGTTAAAAATAAGATTGCTCCTCCCTTCAAAAATGCTGAATTTGACATTATCTACGGGCATGGAATATCAAAGGAAGGAGATATCCTGGACCTGGGTGTGGATTTGGAACTGGTAGAAAAAAGTGGAGCATGGTATTCCTTTGAAGGTGAACGAATCGGGCAGGGAAGAGAGAATGTAAAGAAATTTCTCGCAGAAAACACAGACATATTGGACCGGATAGCTGGTCTTGTAAGGGAAAAAACCGGACTTGATAAAAGTACTGAAGCTGAAGAAAGCGAAGATCAGACTGCGGAATAAACAGGGATCGCGAAATATATGAATCACAGGCAAATAAGGCAGAAATATCTCGATTTTTTTAGAGACAAAGGTCATGAAGTTGTATCAAGCTCATCTCTTATCCCAAGGGATGATCCTACTCTTCTATTTACAAACGCCGGAATGGTCCAGTTTAAGGGTCTCTTTTTGGGAGAGGAAAAAAGATCCTATACAAGGGCTGTTACTTCCCAGAAATGTGTAAGGGCCGGTGGAAAACATAATGATCTTGAAAATGTCGGCTATACTGCCAGGCATCACACCTTCTTTGAAATGCTGGGCAATTTTTCCTTCGGGGATTATTTTAAAGAGGAAACAATATCCTGGGCATGGGAACTGCTTTTAGACGGCTATGGACTCGATAAAGACAAACTATATATCACAATATACAAGGATGATGATGAAGCCCATGAGATATGGGAAAAGCAGATAGGCGTTCCAGAATCCAGGATAACAAGGCTCGGTGAAAAGGACAATTTCTGGGCAATGGGCGACACAGGTCCATGCGGTCCATGCTCTGAAATACACTTTGACCGGGGAGAATCCTCGGGCTGCGGTAAACCCGGCTGCGCGCCCGGCTGTGACTGCGACAGGTATCTTGAAATCTGGAACCTCGTTTTCACCCAGTATGACAGAGATGCCCGGGGCAACTTTACCCGCCTTCCTAAACCTAATATTGATACAGGTATGGGTCTTGAGAGAATAACCGCGGTTATACAGGGCGTTAAAAGCAATTATGATACAGATATATTTTCAGCCCCTATCAGTCATTTGGAAGAGCTCTCATCCCTTAAGTATGGTGAAAATGATAAACATAATTTATCCTTCAGAGTGATTTCAGACCATGCCAGATCAGCGGCCTTTCTTATCGGGGACGGCATCATGCCTTCAAACGAGGGGCGCGGTTATGTCTTAAGAAGGATCATAAGAAGGGCCATAAGGTACGGACAGGTTCTTGGACTGAAAGACGCTTTTTTTCATAGCGTTGCGGACAGCGTGGTTGACGCCATGGGTGATTATTATAATGAACTTGCAACTTCGAGGTCATACATTAAGGGGGTATTGGTAAGTGAGGAGAAAAGGTTTTCCGATACTCTTTTTTACAGCATGAAAATATTGAATGATGAAATAGAAAAGATAAAGTCTGATAACGGGAATATTATTTCGGGAGAACTTGCTTTTAAGCTGTATGACACATATGGGTTGGCAGTGGATATAGTTGAAGATGTTGCAAGGGATGAAGGACTTAAAGTGGATATGGCGGCCTATGAAAAAGCCATGTCTTCCCAGAGAAACCAGTCAAGGGAATCATGGAAGGGAAGCGGTGAAGAAAAAATTCCTGAAATATATAAAACCCTTGAATCTAAGGGAATCACAAGTGACTTTGTTCGGCACAGCACCAGTGGTATAAAATCAGCTGTTACAGCGATTATAAAAGATGGCCTGGAAACACAACAGGCAGAAGAAAAGGACGAACTGGAAGTTATCCTGAATCCTACACCCTTTTACGGCGAAAGCGGCGGACAGGTCGGTGATGAAGGAATACTGTTTAATGATAGTGTAAAAATCAGGGTAAGTAATACCCTTAAAATAGGCGAGAATCTCATACTCCATAAATGCAAAGTAGAAAGCGGCAGCCTTAAGACTGGTGATGAAGTGGAGGCCTGTGTGGATTATGAAAGAAGAAAAGCTATTCAGTCAAATCATACCGCTACCCATCTACTGCACAGCGCTCTCAGGGAAATCCTGGGTGATCATGTAAAACAGGCAGGATCACTGGTATCACATGAAAGGCTGCGTTTTGATTTCAGTCATTTCACACAGGTGGAAAGGGATAAGCTCATGGCTGTCGAATCTCTGGTAAATATGAATATCATGGAGAATCACCCTGTTTCCACGGAGGAAATGACAAGAGAAGAAGCAACAAGGACAGGCGCTATGGCCATATTTGAAGAAAGGTACGGCACAAAGGTGCGCGTTGTTAGTGTGGGCGACGATGTAAGTATGGAGTTATGCGGAGGCACTCACACCGAAAGGACCGGTGATGTGGGATTTTTTAAGATAGTAACTGAAAGCGCTGTTGCCGCCAATGTCCGCAGGATTGAAGCTGTTACAGGTAATTCCGCGGTTGAATACTGCCAGGCTCTTGATAATGAGATAAAGAAAGCCGCCGGTGTACTGAAAACCCTGCCGGATCAGGTAAATGAAAAAATCAATCAGGTCCTTAAGGACTTAAAACAGAAAGATGCTGAAATAGAGGCTCTTAAATCAAAACTTTTATCAAAGGAATCAGGAAACCTGCTCTCAGGTATAAATGAAATCAATGGCATTCAGGTCCTTACAAGAGAACTGGAATCTGCGTCACCAAAGGAATTGCGTGATTATGTAGATAAAATAAAAGAGAAACTTCCGTCAGGGATTATTGTGCTTGGATCAAAGAGCGCGGAAAAGGTTATGTTGATATGTGCTGTGACAGAAGACCTTACAAAGCAGTTTCACGCGGGGAAAATAATAAAAGGGCTTTCTGAAATTGTTGGCGGAAAAGGTGGTGGCAGGCCTGATATGGCACAGGGCGGAGGGAACAATCCACAGAAACTTACTCAGGCACTGGAATCAGTAAAGGATATTATCAGCTGATTTCTCCTAGTTCGTTTCAACCGTCCTTTTTGCTTCAGCAAGTTTTTGCCTGCATTTACTTATATTTTCAAGGGCTTCATGATAATGACCCATATCAGGGAAATTCTCTATTGCATAGGTGAATCTTTCAAGTGCAGAAATATACCTGCCCTGTTTAAAATAGAAATTTCCAACAGAGATTTCATACCGGACAAGATATGTAAGGCACTTTCTTAAGTTTTTCCTGGCGCTATAGGCATACTCATCATCAGGAAATTTTTTAATGAGACGATCAAACATCTCTCTCGCCTTATTAATGTGTTCCTGTTCCTGGTCATGACTTCTTATCCGCGTAAAATGGCACATCCCCATTTGAAACATCGTGTATGGCGCCTTGGCGTCCTTCGGGTGAAATTTTACAAATTCATCGTACAAATCAAATGCTTCATCAAATTCATCCAATTCAAAATAAGTGTCTGCCAGCTTCAAATGCGCAATGATTGCTGATTTTGTATAGGGGTATCTATCTTTTACGGATTTCAAGATGGCAAGTGACCTTAAATAGTCGCCATTTCTCATTTCTTTGAGGCCTATTTCTAAAAGCGCTTCATGCCTCTCCTGTTCAGGGTTCGGTTCTTTTTTTGCAGAGCATCCGTTAAAGAGGAAAATCAAACAAGAAAAAAACAGTATATATTTTACCAATCGGTATTTAGTCATACTAAAGTCCTGCAATTAATAATTTATAGTCTTCCGGAAAAATAGACTGAAAAATTGTTTCTCCAATAAAACAGGGAACCGTAATATTATCTGATAGGCTCTCAAATTAAAGCAACTTTTTAATTTCTTCTTCTATTGCGCTCTTAGGCTGAGCTCCTATTATGGTATTTACTACCTCACCACCTTTAAAAAGAATGAGTGTAGGAATATTCCGGATACCAAATTTTGCCGGTGTCTGCCTGTTATTGTCAACATCCATTTTTGCTACCTTTATTTTTCCTGCGTATTCTCCTGCCAGTTCTTCAACAACCGGGCCAATCTTTTTACAGGGACCGCACCATTCCGCCCAAAAATCCACTATTGAAGGAATATCCGAATTAATTATCTCCGATTCAAAACTCTCATCGGAAACTTCAAAAACTTCGCCCATTCTGTTTCTCCTTTTAAATGTTTCGTAGGACTGAATTAACACTTGGTTTATTCTTTGTCAACTGAAAGAGCCTTTGTCAAAATTCACCATCAGAATTCCGGATTGACAATGAAAGGAAAGGATTCCGGGAAATCCCTGACGACCCAAAAGTGTTGTATTTATAAAATTTTCACACTGCGTCTTTCGAACTATGAATCCATACAACATACTGATTTAACTTTAATTTCACCAGGTATCATAAAATTAAAACTCTTTAGAATTACTTTTTTACATTTTCCAGGAACCTGTCTGCTTCAATAGCAGCTTTGCATCCGGTACCTGCAGCAGCTATTGCCTGTCTGAACATCGGGTCTCTTACATCACCAGCGGCAAAAACACCCTTTACGCTGGTTTTAGTTCCATCGGCACATATAATGTATCCTTTTTCATCAAGGTCAATTTGACCTTTAAACAATTCGGTAGCAGGAGCATGGCCGATTCCCATAAATATCCCGTCCGCGTCCCTTTCGGTCAATTCGCCGTTCTTTACATTTTTTAAAACTATCTTTTTTACTCCTGAGTTTTCGTCACCTATAATTTCTTCAACAACCGAATCCCAGATTATATTTATCTTTGGATTTTCAAACAGCCTATCCTGCATATATTTTTCTGCCCTGAGTTTATCCCGCCTGTGAACAATATTTACTTCTTTCCCAAACTTGCTGAGGAACAACGCCTCTTCAGCCGCGGTGTCCCCTCCTCCAATTACAAAAATAATACCGTCTCGAAAGAAAAATCCATCGCAGGTGGCACAGGCTGAAATACCTCTACCCTTAAAAGCCTCAATTGAAGGAAGATTCAGATACTTCGCCTTCGCGCCTGTGGCGATTATCAGGCTCCGCGCGGAGTACTTCTTATCTTCAGCCATTATTTTAAAAGGATATACAAGCAAATCCACATCAGTAACGTCTTTCATGGCAAATTCAGTCCCAAACCGTTCGGCCTGTCTACGCATGTTGTCGATAAGTTCCGGACCCGAAATCCCTTCAGGAAAACCCGGGTAATTTTCCACATCTGTAGTTATCAACAATTGTCCTCCCGCAGGAATTCCTTCTATCACAAGCGGTTTATAACCGGATCGGGAAGCGTATATGGCCGCGGTTAACCCTGCGGGACCGGATCCTATGATAATTATATCTCTTTCTTCCAATACACTCTCCTTTTTAATATAAAAAAATTCAAATAATTATTATTAAGATAATGTTATAAACTCTTCAGTCCTGCTCCATGATCTATTTTATCTCCTACCTTTGCTCCGCAGTACTGGCACCTGTATTCATATTTATCCCCCTCCGGTAAAACCAGCAGAAGCACCTTCCTTACAGGTACTGCCTGCTGACATTCCATGCAGTAGAGCTCAGTAGCTTCCAGTTGATCAAAATCGGATTTCTGACGGGAGTAACGATCTCCCGGGGCGCTGCTCCTTAAATATTGAAAAGGATTTCTTACCATAGTCAAAACCTCTGGATTTCAATCATTCATTATGCTAATTGTGAATTTTAAATATAATGTCTTAAACTGATTTTCGCAAGAGTATCTTTTAAGATAGGTTCACCTTTACCAATAAATCTAAAGACGATTATGACTAACTTAGAAAAAAAAGAATTATTTAAGGATATTACTGCTGTTATTTTAGCCGGTGGAAAAAGCAGCCGTTTTGGCAGTAACAAGGCTCTTGCGAAATTCAAAGGTGTTCGACTCATTGAAAGAGCTACAGGTGTACTCAGTACAATTTTTACAAAAATGATAATAATTACAAACAGCCCCATTGAATACTCCTATCTCAATATTCCTCTCTACCAGGATATCATTGAAGGTCTTGGACCCATTGGCGGAATCTATACCGGGCTTGACGCTATAGATAACGACTGGGCTTTTTTTTGCGCCTGCGATATGCCTTTTATTAATGAGGATCTTGTAAAATATATTATCGAAGTCAAAAACGGTTATGACGCTGTAGTCCCAAAGGTGGACTGGAAAATGGAACCTCTCCATGCCCTGTACAGTAAAAAATGTCTCCCCTTCATAAAAAAATTAATACTTGAAGAAGAATACCAGACCGTAAAATCCTTTAAAAATATCAATGTCAAATTTGTAGAAGAAGATGAAATTAAACAATTTGATCCTCATCTCAGGGCATTCTTAAATGTAAATAAACAGGACGAGTTGGATAAAATCACCAATATGGAATAATCAAACCGGGAAGGTGTTGTATTAAAGTCCGTAACACAGATAAAAAATGGTTTTACCCTGTATTTTTTATGTCCATAAACACTGATAAAGGCAGGTAAAAGATGACCCAATTAATTTTTGCAGTTGGTTTTGCGATTATTGTTTCCGCCGGATGCTCAATGTTTGAGGCAGTCCTCTATTCGGTACCCTTAAGACATCTTGAATCGATGATCCGTTCAGGCAGAAAGAGCGGAATTGTTTTCAAGCGACTGAGAAGCAACGTTGACAGGCCAATAGCGGCTATATTAACCCTTAACACGATTGCAAACACTGCCGGAGCGGCTGTAGCGGGAGCAATGGCAGTAACAGTATTCGGAAGTGATCAACTGGTGTATTTTTCCATATTTTTTACACTTTCAATACTGATATTTTCTGAGGTCATACCAAAGACCGCGGGAGTTGTTTACGCGAGAAACCTGGCACCACTGGTAGCCTATCCTTTAAGCTGGCTGGTTATTGTTATGAAACCGGCAACCTGGTTTGTCAACCTTCTTACAGGGATAATATCCAGAAACAAGCCAAAGGACTCTGTTTCACCGGATGAACTGAAGGTAATGGCCCAGTTAAGCCTGAGGATGGGAGAGATCGAAAGATATCAGGAAGAAGTTATAGCTAATGTATTGTCTCTTGAAAGCAGGTACGTAAAAGAAGTTATGACACCGAGAACTGTTGTTTTTTCCCTGGACAAAAATCTGACACTGGAAAAGGCATGCGATAAGCCCGGAGAATGGGAACACAGCCGTATCCCCCTGTATGATAAAGGGCCTGAGGATGTGATAGGTATTGTACTTACCCAGGATCTGTTCAAAGCTCTCTCAGAGGGGAAAGGGGATATGCTCCTGGCCGAACTTATGAGACCCATCAAGTTTGTTGTAGAAAACGCCAGGCTTAACAAAGTACTAATGGACTTTATCGGTTCACGAGAGAAACTTTTCGCCGTAATTGATGAATATGGCGGTCTGTCGGGGGTCGTCACCCTTGAAGATATCCTTGAGGAGATCCTTGGCAGGGAAATTTTAGATGAATCAGACCAGGTAGCGGATAAGCGGGAGCTGGCAAAATTAAAAATAAAAAGGCTTTTTTCGGGACACAATAAGGCAGACTGATTATGCCCTCTACATTATGTTTTCCTGATTCTGAAAAAAGCTGCTTCGCCTGCTGCCCCCCTATTCGGCCACCTGAATACACTCATGCAGATTATGAAAATATTATAAAAAGGACATTAAGGGAAAACAGCAAAGATTATAATCCTGATGAAAAAGACTTAAAACCTATAACCGGTTTCAGCTGCTGGGCGCTTGGATACGTTGACGCTGAATATAAAAAGATAGGCTGCCTGCTCCATCCGCAAGTCAATAATGGCCGCGACATGAGATACAGGATTGATTACGGTGTTAAATGCATGAGAGAAAGCTGCACTGAAGAGGTGGTTTTTTCAATGATGGGAGAAAGGGAAAAACATTTTTGGCTTAGTTTAACGGCCGGGATGAATAGTTTCGAATATTCAAACCGAAAAACAAATCTGCTCTTTAAGATGCTGAACTGGGGAAGCAGTCTTCTTGCAAAAATATCTGATAATGATAATGAAAAATATCATAGCAAAAAAGAATTCTTAAAACGTTACCCCTTTTTTGATACCGGGCTTTTACCCAGAGGTCATTCCTTTCCGGTCAATCATATTATCAGGACAAAAAGTGCTGACTTACTTGCAGGCATTGAATTTATAAATAAATATGAATATTTTTCAAAAATACTCTCGGAAAAAATAAGCTCAAATTTTAAAATGCCGCATGACGGTATCTTTGTTCACAAGCTCGGTATTAACAGGGAATTTTCTGACTATATCAGGCTCACACTCGGGGTTCGCAAGGCAGAAATCACTTTTGTTAATGAACTGTATGATTTTGTTCTTAATGAGCTGGATCTGTTCTGCAAAAAAATATAAATATGGAAAAAGAAATAATTGAAATAATAGAAGAAAACGGGCCCCTCACAGGGTCTGAACTTTCATCCTTCTCCAGTACAGATTCCCTCCTGTTACTTCGTTCATGCAGATTATCTGATCAGCTTACTGTTAAAATTATGGGGAACAGGTATCTTCGTCTTGATAAAAGAATCGATGGCTACGCCCGGTTGTCCCCTTCTATTTTGAGGGAGTTTTTAACCTATTCCGTTGTTGGATTATCCCGTGACCGGGAAAGCCTCCAATTAAAAGCCATAGAGATAAAGGATAGAATTGAAAAAATAAGCAGGAGCAAGTGTGACCTGGCCTATAATATTATGTCTTCCGTCATGTCTCGCATGGAATACGGGTCCAATGAATATGTAACCTTTATCATCGCGGGAGATATAGTCTTTAATATGGCCCATGATATTCCCCGCCCTGAAAGAAGTACTGGAAAACTGGTTAAAGGTTCAGATATGGACATTGTTGTAATTGTAAAGGATGAAATACCCGGCCACCTGATGACAAGACTGGATGAAGAAATCTTCAAGGAAAAGTACCGCCTCCTTATTAATCCCTATGACAGGGAGGAAATTGATTATATAGTAAAAAATATTTCAAGGGTTAGAGAGCAGATTGACTTTGACAGCTTTAAAAAAATGGTTGCGTGCAAAATATTGCATGAAGGTACCTTTTTATACGGCAATGAGGAGCTTTTTCATACCGTAAAACAGATGCTGATCCGGGGTGGAATAAGGGGAAAAATAGAAAAGATGGAAAAAAGGGCAAAAGATTTCAGGAGGAAGGCGGAAGAATATCTTCTGGGAGATGATCCGCAAAAAGCAATGGAAGAAAATATGTTCCTTTTTTTCCCTACCGAAGAATCAGAGGAGTTTGAGTAGTGATAAAGACTCAGGGTTCAAGGGTTCGAGGGGCCAAGGGTTCAAGGAAAAGCAAAAAAAAGAGTAAATACTCCGGGATTAGGATCATTTGTTTTAAATCATTCCAAAATACCTTGTTCCATAATCTATTCAATACCGGCTCATCAAGGGTAGGGGCACGATGCATCGTGCCCTTACATTAAGACACCTTGAAGGGATATTATGAATCAACCTTTTTTGTCTAGTTCCCATGGTCGACCTGGGAAATCATCCTTTTGACGCTCCGCGTCAATAATCTTCTTACCCTTGCATGTTTTGTAAGGCAATAATGACTTATAGTAGTAACAACCTTATTAACTACAGATATATTAAAGATATCTAATATTTTTGAAGAGTGTCAAATTTCATGTAATGGTTATCTGTACTTTTGGTTCCTTCAACACGAATACAATATATTGTAAGATATCTCTGCTAATATGATTAAAGATTTTAAACCCATAAATCAACTCGAACAAAGAGTAAGGCGATTAAAGATAAAAACCTTCAACCGCCTTGATATTACTTGCTTCTATGAGCTATTAAATTATTGAACAGCGTCCCACTCTACGGGTGTAATGACCGCTGTTATGAAACTTGATTATTACAAAGTCGCGGAAATTGTCATAAAGGCAAATGAAAAAGGCCTGCTTGCCATCGCCAATCATAACTCGGAACAGCAGATTGTCATTACCGGTATAGAGGAGCCAATGAAATATGCCATGGAAATGGTGAAAGAAGTAAAAGGCCGGGCCATTCCGCTGAAGGTAAGCGGTGCCTGGCACTGCGACCTCATGAAGGACGCGGTCGAAGAGTTCAGGGCATATATGGAGGATATTCCATTTTCAAAACCCGAGTCCGCCATGCTTTTCAATGCGACGGCAGGTGTTGAAGATGACCCGGAAAAGATAAGGGACATAATGGCAAACCAGCTGATAAGCCCTGTAAAATGGTATGATATTATTCTGAATATGATCAGTGAAGGGATAGATACATATGTTGATGTAGGCCCCCAGAAACAGATGATGGGACTAATCGGCAGGATACTTCCAAAGGACAGCTCCGCAGTCAAATGCAGCGTGGAAGATGTTGAAAGCCTGGAGAAATTTATAACAGGGGCAGGCAGTTAATAAAATAATCAGACACATAATCAAGTGTGCTTGCTATTAATAAATTCAAGATTTCAAATGTATACGCCCGTCCTCCACAATAGCCCGCTACTGAAGATGGAAAGACTGTGCGGACTAATTTAATAAAGCGAAGAAATCCAGGAAACCGGCATCGACAAATCTTGAGGCAAATCATAATTAAGCTTAAAGATTTCCCATTGTCTCATGAGTTCCGCAGAATTCATAGGAATGGAACCACGATAATAAATCATCCTTCCTTCTTTTGCCTTTATTCTCACCCAGTCCTCATTTACGATTTGATGGGGAAAGCCTGAGGGCTTCAGCTTTACCACCATTTTTAAATCATTTGCTGCTTTGGTATCCTGATTTGTTAGTTTATAGGCTTCGCTTCGTTTTTCATATGCCTTATTATTTGCAAAAAAATCGGGTTCCAGTTCTAATACTTTGCTGTAATCTGATATGGCCCTGTAATACTCTTTTTCCTCGAAATAGACATTTCCCCGGTACAGGTAGCTGTAATAGCTTTCAGGGGCTATTTCTATTGCTTTGTTGTAATCCGCTATGGCTTTTTTGTAATCACTTAAAATTTCATACTCCTGACCTCTCTGAATATAGACAGCTAACAGGTCAGGGCTCAATTTTATTGCTTTTGTATAATCCTTAATGGCATCTTCATGTTTACGCCATGCCTTGTAGGCATTTCCACGAAGAACATATAAATCAGCATTCTCATTTATTTCCAGCGCCTTTGTATAATCACGAGTAGCTTTTCTAAAGCTCTTGTTAAAGTAATGAGCCATTCCCATGTTAATATATGCTTTTATAAACCCGGGATTGATTTTAACGGCTTTACTATAGTAAGAGGCAGCTTTCCGGTATTTTCTTTGTGCAAAATAAGTATTGCCCCTATTATGATAGGCATAATAATGATCAGGTTCTTTCTTTACAGCCTTTTTGAAATCCTTTATCGCTTCTTTATATTCCTGCTTTTCAAAAAATAAAACTCCGCGATTATTATAGGCATCAGCATAATCAGGATTCAGCTCTATTGCTTTATTATAATCATCCATTGCCTTTTCCTGCTTTTTTATTTCTGCGTAGGCATTACCGCGGAACATATAGACTTCGGCAGTCTTTTTACCCAATTCTAATGCCCTGTTGAAATAGGACACAGCTTTATCCCCTTCTCCTTTTCCCAGCAGGATTTTTCCCCTGGAAAAATAATCATCAGCTGTGTAGTACTCCCGTTTGGCAGTACCGGATGATTTTTCAGGCTGCTTTTGCTGAGAACCTTTGGATTCTGTTTTGTTAATATTTTTTACTGTTATTTTCTT
>JBHPCX010000097.1:0-12698 GCA_042573485.1 Thermodesulfobacteriota bacterium
ACCTAAGAAAAAGAAAGATAAAAAGAAAGGTGGTAAGGACTCAAAAGATTCTGATTCCACTGTCCGCATCAGAAATCGAAAACTTGAGGTCTTTGAAAGAGCTGACTTATATGAAAACAAAAGGCCCCGTTTGAAGGATAGAAAGTCGGGAAAGAAATTAAAAGATACGGGCAAAAAGCTTAAACAGACAGAGATAACAACACCGAAGGCCATTAAAAGGAGATTAAAGGTTCCTGAAAACGTTACCGTGGCGGATCTGTCAAAGGCTATGGGTGTAAAAGCAGCGGAAGTGGTAAAGATCCTAATAAATATGGGTGTAATGGCCAATATCAACATGATGATTGATTTTGAGACTGCCCAGGTTATAGCTGATGACTTCGGGTATGAACTTGAGCGTGATCAGTTTGAAATGGAAATAATGCTTGATGAGGTTAAAGACAAACCCGAGGACCTGAAACCGCGACCGCCGGTTGTTACAATAATGGGACATGTTGACCATGGAAAGACTTCACTGCTTGATTACATAAGACAGTCAAATATTATTGGTGGCGAGTCAGGTGGAATTACACAGCATATCGGGGCATATTATGTTGAAACAAAGGGTGGTGATATTGCTTTCCTGGATACTCCCGGTCATGAAGCCTTTACCGCTATGAGGGCTAGAGGTGCAAAGATAACGGATATTATAATTCTTGTTGTGGCCGCGGATGACGGTGTCATGCCCCAGACAAGAGAAGCCATTAATCACGCGCGTGCGGCAAATATCCCTATAATTGTGTCAATAAATAAGATTGATAAGCCGGACGCAAATTCTGACAAGGTTATAAGGGAGCTAGCAGAACTTGACCTTGCTCCTGAGGATTGGGGTGGTGACACCATATTTGGTAAAATTTCTGCAAAAACAGGCGAAGGTATAAGTGAGCTTATGGAGCTTATTCTGCTCCAGGCTGAAATGCTTGAATTGAAATCAAATCCCAACAAGCAGGCAAGAGGTACAATTATTGAAGCACAACTGGATAAAAGTAAAGGATCTGTGGCAACTGTGCTTATAAAGGAAGGCACACTAAGACAAAGTGATTACTTTATCTGTGGTGAGAATTATGGCCGCGTAAGGGCGATGCTGAATAATCGCGGTAAAAAGATGAAAGAAGCAACCCCGTCCGTTCCCGTTGAAATTTATGGGATTTCAGGTGTGCCAAGGGCAGGTGATGAGTTTTATGTTGTAAAGGATGAAAAAACAGCACGCCAGATTGTTTCCCACCGCCAGGCAAAACTCAAGGAAAAAGAAAGGTCTAAGAGCGATATTGTAAACCTGGAGGATCTATATGATAAGATAAAGGAAGGAGCTATAAAGGAACTCAATATTGTTATTAAAGCTGATGTTCAGGGTTCACTCGAAGCACTTTCAGAATCATTAAACAAACTGGCAACTGAAGAGGTTAAAATCAGGATAATTCATTCATCAACAGGAGCCATTACCGAGTCTGATGTAATGCTGGCTTCCGCGTCTTCTGCGATTATTATCGGCTTCAGGGTAAGGGCAAACCCCAGGGTTGTACAGATTGCCGAGAAAGAGAACATTGATGTCAGGTATTATGATGTAATCTATAATATTATTGAAGACATTAGAAATGCAATGACCGGTCTTCTGGACCCGATCTATAAAGAGAACGTAATTGGTCGTGTTGATATCAAGAAGATATTCGGTGTTCCCAAGATTGGTAAAATTGCCGGTTGTTATGTTACGGACGGTCATATTGAACGAAACTCCATGATTCGCCTTTTGAGGGATGAGATTGTTATTTTTGACGGTAAAATTGCGTCCCTGAAACACCTTCAAAATGATGTTAAGGAAGTCAAAGCCGGATATGAGTGCGGTATAGGCCTGGAAGCCTTTCAGGATATAAAGCCTGGAGACGTATTAGAAGTTTATAAAGTTGAAGAAATTAAAGCGGAGTTGTAAAGCATGGTCGTTGGTACCATGAAAATTGAACTCTTTCTTCACGACAGCCATTCTCTCAAAGGTAAGAGGAAAATCGTCAAGAGTATGGTTGGCAAAGTTAAGCATAAGTTCAATGTCGCGATTGCTGAAGTGGGATTTAATGATAAATGGCAGAGGATCGAGCTGGGGATCAGCACTGTAGGAAATGACAGGCGTCATATTGATTCATCACTGAATAATGTTCTTTCTTTTCTTGAATCCCTTTGCCTTGCTGAGATAATCGGCTCAACTATGGAAATAATTAATTTATAGATAAAAAGGGCAGGACAATAAAAAAATAAATTTCCTGCTAATGGAAGTAAGAATTATGTTGTCCGGAAAAAGAGCGACAAGAGTAGGCGATCAGATACTCAAATTTATAGCAGGGCTTTTAGTTGAAAAAATAAGGGACCCGAGGGTCAGCAAAGTGACACTGACCGATATCGACCTGAGCAATGATTTAAAAAACGCCAGGATCTATTTCAGTGTTTTGGGCACAGAGGTCGAAGTAAAAGAGGCCTTTACAGGGCTTGAAAGCGCGAAGGGCTTTATCAAGAGAGAGCTGGGTAAAGGGTCCCGGCTCAGGTATATACCGGACATTACTTTTAACCATGATCCTACACTTGAAACCGGTAACCGTCTTGAGCAGCTATTTAAAAGAATAGAAGCTGAAAAAGAGGCCTAAGAGATAAGAAAATTTGTTGCCGAATAATCGAGAATGCCCCTTGGATGGAATACTTTTAATAGATAAAGAAGAAGGGAAGACATCCTTTGAGGTGGTAAAAGGGGTAAAAAGAATTCTTGGTATTAAGAAAGTCGGCCACGCGGGCACACTGGATCCCTTTGCTACGGGACTGCTGATAATTTTAATCGGCCGGGGCACTAAATTATCATCCTACCTGATGGCGGGAAAAAAAAGGTATCTTGCATCAATCAGGCTGGGGATAGAAACAGATACACTTGATCCGACGGGAAAGATAATCAATGAGATGCCTGTCCCTGTACTGGATGAAGAGGCAATTGAAAAAACATTAAATGGATTTAAAGGAGTAGTTGAACAGGTACCACCTGCTTTTTCAGCTATCAATATTAAAGGTCAAAGGGCTTATAAACTTGCCCGAAGAGGCTTTGATGTAAAACTGGAAAAGAGAAAGGTGTCTATATATTATATTGGTCTAATAAATGTCCGCCTGCCGGTCATAACGGTTGATGTCATTTGTTCGCCGGGCACCTACATCAGGAGCCTGGCATCAGATATTGGCAGGCGGCTGGGCTCAGTGGCTCATTTAAAAAAACTCAGGAGAGTATCCAGCGGATCATTTGAAGTCGATGACTCTTTTGCATGGAAGGATTTTAAACAGTCTTCAGGTGATGATTTAAAAAAAGGGATTATTTCCATGAACGCGGCCTTACCGGATATGTTGGAGATTGTCGTGGATGACGGGATGGCAGCCAGGATAAAGAACGGTCACAAACCTTCATGGGAAGATTTATTTAAAGACAACGAATCACCTGGTATTTTTTTAGAAAATATTAAGCTGGCGAACAATTCTTCTCTTGTGGCGATTCTGGAAATTGATCAGCCAATGGATCGCGGGGAAAAATGGATTAAAAAATTGCGTGTATTTAATTAACTTATAAAAAATTATTTATTAACATTTCCGATTTTGAAGGAGGTATGGAAAGTGGTTCTAACTACTGAGGCAAAGAAAGAAATTATTGAAAAATTTAAACTGCATGGGAAAGATACAGGTTCTCCCGAGGTTCAGATTGCTCTTTTGAGCAATAGAATAACCTATCTAACTGACCATTTCAAAACTCACAAGAAAGACCATCACTCAAGAAGAGGTCTTTTGAAACTGGTCGGCCAGAGGAGAAAACTTTTAAACTATTTGAAAAAATCAGATTTATCCAGATATCAGCAGATAATTAAGGAACTGGGAATAAGAAAATAAGGTTTGACCTGTTTATTAAACCCTCCTGTTTAATCAGGATTATCCATGGTTTTTAAGATTTATATATAATCATGAAAGGTTAAAAAAATGATAAAGATATCAACAATCGAAGTAAATGGTAAAAACCTGTCAATTGAAACCGGTCGAATAGCAAAGCAGGCCAGCGGATCCGTTGTTGTAACATATGGTGAAACAGTTGTGCTGGTTACCGCGGTGTCAACCGATGAGGTCAGGGAAGGAATAGATTTTCTGCCATTAACTGTGGAATATAAGGAGATGTCCTATGCCGGCGGGAGATTCCCCGGCAACTATTTCAGAAGAGATATGGGCAGACCCGGTGAAACGGAAACTCTTACCGCAAGGCTGATTGACAGGCCTTTGCGTCCCCTGTTTCCTGAGAATTATCACAATGAAATCCAGATAATAGCCAGTGTGCTTTCAACAGATAGAGAGAATGATGCTGATGTGCTGGCTATCCTTGGTGCTTCCGCAGCACTGGAAGTATCGGATATACCATTTGACGGCCCTATATCGGCAGTGCGCGTGGGCAGGATCAACGGTGAATTTGTTATTAATCCGACTATTACTGAACTGGAGG
This sequence comes from Thermodesulfobacteriota bacterium, assembly GCA_042573485.1. GTDB lineage: Bacteria > Desulfobacterota > DSM-4660 > Desulfatiglandales > HGW-15 > JAAZBV01. The sequence goes on from JBHPCX010000097.1 coordinate 4,535, forward strand.
ATAGTGATATCAACATGATTGTGGCAGCAAACAAATCCGCTGTTGTTATGGTAGAAGGCGGTGGAGAATTTGTTCCTGAATCAGACATGATTGATGCAATATTCCATGGTCACCAGGCAATCCAACCCATGCTGGACATACAGGTAGAGCTTAAAAATGAAGTGGGCAAACCAAAAAGGGAGATAGTTCCACCTGAAGAGGATACCGACCTGTTAAACAGAGTAGAAGAAATATCAATGCCACTTCTTGATGATACCCTAAGAATCTCTGACAAGATGCTGAGAGGGATGAGCCGAAAACAGGTCCTGAAAACAACGATGGAGTCACTGGGTGAAGATTACAGCGATAGAAAACGTGAAGTCAGCAATATTATACATGACCTGGAAAAGAAAATGGTCCGTAAAATGATGCTTGAGGAGAACAGGCGGATTGACGGGCGGTCATTTAATGAAGTCAGACCCATTGAATGCCTTGTTGGTATTTTGCCAAGGGTTCATGGCTCAGCCCTTTTCACCAGGGGAGAAACACAAGGAATGGTTTTAACTACTCTCGGCACGGAAATGGATGAACAAAGAATAGATACCATATATGGTAATAGATTCAGGAATTTCATTCTCCATTATAATTTCCCTCCCTATTGTGTTGGAGAAGCGAAAAGGCCGGGTGGACCGAGCAGACGTGAAATAGGGCATGGCGCCCTTGCCAGGAGAGCTCTCCTGCCGGTTATCCCTGACAAAGAGGAATTTAGTTACGCGGTAAGGGTGGTTTCAGAGATACTTGAATCAAACGGATCTTCTTCCATGGCAAGCGTATGCGGAGGATCATTATCACTTATGGACGCAGGTGTTCCCATAAAGGAGGCAGTTGCAGGAGTTGCAATGGGCCTTGTTTCCGATGGTAATAACATAGTTGTTCTTACTGATATTCTTGGAGATGAAGACCATTATGGGGATATGGATTTCAAGGTTACAGGAACCAAAGATGGAATTACGGCCCTGCAGATGGATATCAAAATTGATGGTGTTACACGGGAAATAATGGAACAGGCCCTTGCGCAGGCTAAAGAAGGAAGACTTCATATCCTCGGAATTATGAATGATGCCATTTCACAATCCAGAAGTAAAGTGTCTGAATATGCTCCCGTGATTACTAAACTCAAGATCAAACCCGATAAAATAAAGATACTCATAGGTCCGGGCGGCAAGATGATCAGGGAAATAAGCTCAAAAACAGATTCATCGATAAATGTTGATGATGAAGGCAATGTAGTTGTTTCTTCCCCGGATGAAGACGCATCGAAAGCTGCGGTAGACATGATCAATGAAATTGTTCAGGAAGCTGAGGTGGGAAAACTCTATAACGGTAAAGTACGGAAAATTATGGATTTTGGCGCCTTTGTTGAGATTTTGCCAGGTACTGACGGCCTTATTCACATTTCACAACTCGATAAGGACAGGGTGAATAAAGTGACCGATATTCTCCAGGAAGGAGATGAGGTTCTAGTAAAAGTCATCGATGTTGACAGGAAGACAGGTAAAATCGCACTGTCACGAAAAGCGGCGCTTGGCGAAAGTCTTTAAATATGTATCATAAAACCGAATTAAGTAATGGTATCAGAATTATAACTGAAAGACTGGAGCATTTTAAATCTGTGTCCCTTGGAATCTGGGTTGGTACCGGTTCAAGGGACGAGGATGAAAAACTAAACGGGATTTCTCATTTTATTGAACATATGATTTTCAAGGGAACTCCCAGACGTGACACGCTTTCAATAGCAAAAGAGCTTGATGCTATAGGGGGCCTGTCTAACGCCTTCACCGGAAAGGAAAACACCTGTTTCCATTCCAGGGTACTTGATAAGCATTTCCCGACCCTGGCAGAAATCCTGTCTGACATTTTTCTTAATTCAAATTTTGATCCTGACAATATCAACAGGGAAAGACAAGTTATCCTTCAGGAGATCAGTATGGTTGAAGATTCTCCTGAAGAGCAGGTTCATGAACTGTTTAACAGACAATTTTTCAACAATCATCCACTCGGCATGTCAGTTCTGGGGTCATCTGAGACAATCACCAATATAAAGAGAGATACGATACTTGATTACATGTCAAGATGTTACAGCCCTGAAAGGATAATAATAGCAGCTGTTGGAAATGTGGAACATAATGAAATAGTTGATGCCTTTGAAAAGTTATTTATCGGATTAAAGCCCGCGGAGGAAAAAGAAAAAAAATATACATATGATATAGATAGAAATATCAGGTGTTATTATAAAGAACTTGAACAGACCAATATTTGTATTGGGGGCGCGGCGCCGTCTCTTTCAAGTGAGAAAAGGTATGCCGGCGCGTTACTTAATACCATTCTCGGCGGAAACATGAGTTCAAGACTCTTCCAGGAAGTCAGAGAGAAGAGGGGACTTGCCTATTCAATCTATTCATACTTTTCTGCTTATATGGATGCCGGAATTTTAGGTGTCTGCGCAGGAACAGATTCCAGGGAAGTAAATAATGTTCTGGAAGTTATAAGTAACGAAATAGTAAAAATACAGGAAGGAAACCTGTCTGAAGAAGACCTGCAAATGGCAAGAGATCATATCATAGGCAATATAATGCTTGGTTCAGAAAATACAGATTCAAGAATGATGCGCCTTGCAAAAAATGAATTCGTGTTCGGCAGGCATGTTGAGTACGAGGAATTGATTGAAAACCTTGAACAGGTCACGCTGGATGATGTCATAGATTGCATGAAAGAGGCATTTTCAGAGAGGAATGTGGCAGTTACAACACTCGGTAAGCTGAAGCGGGAAGATCTCAGTTTTAGTCCAGGGAGTATCTTTTCATAAATTAATACTGATAGAGAGGATATCTATTGGAAAAAATAACCCTGAAGATAAAAAGAGTAAAAAAGAGTGATCTTCCTTTGCCGGCCTATGAAACGGACGGCTCGGCGGGTATGGATATCAGGGCGTCACTTGATGAAGATATTACTCTTGAACCCGGGGATATAAAGCTTATACCAACCGGGATTTCAATTTCCATACCCATGGGATATGAAGGACAAATCAGGCCCCGCAGCGGACTGGCCCTTAAACATGGCATAGGACTGGTAAACAGCCCCGGTACAATTGATTCGGATTACCGTGGTGAAGTGAGAATCATAATGATAAATTATGGGAGAAAGTCCTTTACCGTTAAACATGGTGACAGAATAGCTCAGATGATTATTGCAAGAATATTTAATGCTACCATAGAAGAGGTCTCCGAGCTTGATTCAACCGAAAGAGGGCAGGGCGGTTTTGGGCATAGTGGAATTGAATAACCTGGTCTAGTTTCCATATAATTTTTATGGATGGAAACTAGCCTAAAAAGAAGGATTTTAATGCTTTTCTCCGTACTGGCTTCAGGCAGTAAAGGCAATGCCTGCTATGTTGAGACTGATAACACAAAGATATTGATAGATGCAGGGATCAGCTGTCGCGAACTATTAAAAAGACTTGACATCGAAGGCGTGCTTTTAAATGACCTGGACGCTATTATCCTGACCCATGAACATCAGGATCATACTAAGGGCGCAGGACCTATTTCAAGAAGATTTAATGTCCCGGTCTACTCCAACAACCCTACCATGCAGGGGAGCAACAGAACCCTGGGAAAAATTGAAACACATGTCGCCATTGAAACGGGAAACAGTCTTTCAATCGGTGACCTTGAGGTCGAAACATTTTCTAAATCCCATGACGCCGCTGATCCTATCGGCCTGGTAATTTCATCAAATCATTCAAGGCTGGGGATACTTACCGACGTAGGGGAATGTACAGATATAATCGAAGATCATCTTAAAGACTGTACTGCTGTTTTGCTCGAATTCAATCATGATATCGATATGCTGGATAACGGACCCTATCCGTTTTATTTGAAAAAAAGAATTAAAAGCAGCAGAGGACACCTGTCAAACCTGGAAGCAGCCGAGTTTTTAAAAAGGCTGGCACATGACAAACTTGATCACATTATCCTTGCCCATTTGAGCGAAATAAATAATTCTCCGGAAAAGGCAATACTGGAAGCAAAAAAAGCCCTCATGGAAACCGGCATGGAGAGGGTAGCAGTTCATGTCAGTTATCAGGATTATCCCTGTCCTTTAATGGAGATATGATAAAACGGTCTACGGTTTAAGGTGTACGGTACAGGGCAAAAGGTGAAAATCGGATATTTTCTCCTATGAACAATAAAATAAGAAAAAGAAGAAATAGAAAAAAGGAGTATCACTGCAGCTGCTGCGGGGATATATCTTTATTTTGCTGGACCTGTCCCTGTGGATTTCAGATATGCAACAAGTGCATGGAGGAAAACCAGTGGGGCTTTACATGCAGCGGTGTCAACTGGCAGTGCCCTGACTGCGGTTCATTACGACCCTTTTGATCCGCCTGAGGCGGACAAGTTTTACAAGTGGATATTTTGTATTTTCATTTATATTTTCAAGGTGCATCGTTGTAAGGGCACGGTGCACCGTGCCCCTACCCCTGGTGAATGGATTTTATCAACCGGGATTTTTCCTGGTGGTTGAAATGACATATTATTTTTTAATATCACTTTGCTTAATGGAAAAAATCCATGAAGAATGACCACATAACTATTGAAAACCCCTTTTTCAATGTTGTTCTGTATCAGCCCGAAATTCCAGCTAATACAGGCAATATAGCGAGGCTGTGCGGAGCAGCGATGTTAAGGCTCCACCTGATACATCCCCTCGGTTTCCGCGTGGATGATAAACATCTGAAACGCGCCGGACTGGATTACTGGGCAGAAGTAGATGTAAGACATCATGAAAGTTTTGAAAGTTTTTTAAAGAGCGGTAAAGAAATAGAAAATCGCCTCCTGTGCTTCAGCAAATTCGCGGAAAAGGATTACACAAAGGCCAAAACCAGGCGTGGTGATTATATGCTTTTTGGCCAGGAGAGCCTGGGGCTCCCTGTTGAGATAAGGAAAAAATATCCATGTTTCCGCATACCCATTCCGGGGAAGGTCAGAAGTCTGAACCTTTCAACTTCAGTGGGGATAGTAACCTATCATTATATGCATATGACGGGCTGTTTCTAGGGTATGGAATTTAAAATCACGCAAATTTCTTCACCATAGGTATCTATCTGCCAGTTCCTTAATATACCTGTTTTTTTAAGCTTGTGAATATCCTTTGGACATGAAGTCGACAGAGAATGAATCTGGGCGTTTGTACATACAAGAGAGATATCAATTTCAAGTTTTTCGGCAATCTTTTGCCGCCATCTTTTAAGGGCCTTTATAGAACCCGGTGATCCTGTCTCCAGTGATTTTGAATTATTTATCGGGAAATTTGGCAGTTTGGATTCGGGGAGGCCCCCTATCTCCTGTGACCTTTTGACAATAGCTTTACCCATCATTCTGATTTGCCTGTCACTTAATGACTCTAGATCTTCTTTGGATGAAGGGGGCTTTTTGACAATCTCCATTATCTGATCATTACGAAGTATTTTGAATGGTGGCATATCTTTTTTTCTGGCTATTTCTTCTCTTAATTGAAGAATCGCCTCGAGCATTGCCAGATCGCGCGGCGGTAATTTCGCTGCGCCTTTAAATTTAATATACAGCGGGTCTTCATTTTGTGGAGCAGGTCTTACATTGCTGAGTAGTTCACATTCTTCCTCAAACCAATGCGTCCTGTTTTTATTGGTCAGCTGTTTTTCCAGGATACGGCTGAGCGGGATAAGGTAAAATGTATCGTATACCGCGTAAGTAAGCATGGATTCGGATAGCGGACGCCGTGACCAGTCCTTTTTTTGATATTTCTTTTTCAGCCTGACGTTAAAATATTCCTGAAGCAGGTTGGCGAGACTTGTTTCATTTGTGCCGGCAATCCTTGCCGCGAGTTGAGTATCGAAAAGTGAATTGACTTCTATTTTATAATCCCTGTACAGGGACCTGATATCATAGTCTGAACCATGAAGGACTTTTCTTATTTCATGACTTGAAAAAACCGGTGAAAGTGGTGACAGGTCTTTCACCGACAGGGGGTCAATTAATATATTTTTTGTTTCTGTTGAAATCTGGAGAAGACAGATTTTTTCTTTATAATGAAACAGTGAATCGGACTCGATGTCTACTCCAATGATATTTTCATTAAGAAGGTTTTCTGTCTCAGATATCAGCGAGGCATAGTCATTAATAAAAGTATAGGGTATTTTATTTTGTTTTTTCAAAAGCAGAACGGTTCTCCCGGAGCCAGAAGTCTATAGTCAGATATTTTTTACATGACAGAAAAAGAACGATATTATCCATTTATAGGTAAGACAAGATACCGGGTCAAGTTAAAACAGGATAAACAGGGCTGCTTTAATGATTATTAATCATTGATAATAGCTTGAAATAAGCACTAATACTGCTTGCCTTTATTTGAAATAACTGAATAATGTGTTGAATTATTATTATAAAAAATAAAGATTATGGATATTCGATTAAAACGGTACCGTAAAGATTTTGAATACAGTTACTCGAATGGTGTTTACACCACAATCGAGTTGCTTCAATCCAGGCCTGAACATGCCTTGAAGGTACTTTTATCCTCTTCAGGCATAGAAAATAAGGGAATAGCCAAAATAAAGGAATTATGTGAAAAGTGTGATGTTCCCGTTGAAGTCAATGATAAGCTTATCAATCGTATCTCTCTAAATGGAAGCCATCTGGCTGTTGGAGTATTTAGAAAATATGAAACTCGATTAGACCCGGGAGAAAACCATGTTGTACTGGTAAATCCAGGTGATATGGGTAATCTCGGCACTATCGCCCGAACAATGCTGGGCTTTGGAATGAGTGACCTTGCTTTAATAAGGCCTGCTGTTGATATATTTGATCCCAAAGCTATCCGCGCTTCAATGGGTTCTCTTTTTAGCTTGTCTGTTGAGTATTTTGAGTATTTTGAAAATTACGCGGAAAGATTCGATAATAATCTGTATCTTTTTATGACATCAGGAAGTCAACCTGTTGGGTCCATAAAAGTAAACCCGCCTTTTACTCTGGTTTTCGGAAATGAAAGTTCCGGTCTGCCCCGGGAATTGGAGAAACTTGGTACAAAGGTTACCATCCCCCACAATAAGGTAATAGACTCCTTAAATATATCTGTGGCCTTAGGAATAGCCCTGTATGAATTTTGTGCCTGTTGACTCTTATATTCAGACCTTAGATATTCTTAAAATATTACAACTCATTGAAATTATTGGATAATAGCAAGTTATTTGTGATACACAGCTTGAGAGGCTGGCAAAAGAACGCAGTGATTTTACCAATTCATTCTCAAAGCTGTTGTTGTCACTTAACCTGGCCCGTCCCCATTTCCCCCTAAGAAAATCAACCTAATACTACCAGGAGGCCATCTGCTTCTCGATCAAGTAGGTCGGCCGGATGTCGGTGGGAATGTCCGACAGGCTGTAGAGGGCCTCCTTCATCTCCATAGGCATTTCGCCGTATTTCTCTACGAACGCCTTTGCCCCGCCGTAGTCGCCGAGGGCTTCGATCATCAACAGGTCGTGGGCCAGCGCCTTGACAGCCTCGGGCATCCTGTCCGCCACGTAGGCGTACTTGCCATTGTCGCCGCGTACAACCGCGCCCTTCTCTGCCAGGTAATTGAACTGGATCACGTTCGCCTTGCCGTGGGCTTCGTTGGCGCCAAAGCGCACCGAGCGGAAGAACCCGCCAAGGAACGAGGCATAGACGTTCTGCATGAACTCCGGGCTGTGCATGCCCTTGTCAATCAGCATGTAGTTGAGGTACATACCCAGGGTGTCGGCCTTGGCCTCTTCGATCACCGGATAGAGTTCCTTGAGTTCGGCATTGACGCTGGTTTCGACCTTCCGGCCCTCCTTCTCAATAGTGATCCTGCCCGGACCCAGGCCGTGGGCAGTCTCGTGAACCAGGGTGTGGTTGAAAAACGCTTTGAAAGAAACGTTCCCAACCTGTTCGTCGTTGATCAGCCGCCTGGCAATAGGAACCAGGATCTGCTCGTATTTGGCGTGGGCCACGTTCTTGAGCATCACCTTCTTCGAACCCTTCTTTTCGCGCACGACCTCATCGTTGGGCAGGTTGAAGGCCAGGGTCTGGACACCCGCTCGGGTGTCGCCGGCGGTGAACAGCAC
>JBHPCX010000098.1:0-12598 GCA_042573485.1 Thermodesulfobacteriota bacterium
TTCACTGGAATATCTGATACACCTGTTTACCTGTATATTGAGGACGGTAAGGCAGAACTGAAAGATGCTACTCATCTCTGGGGCAAAGACTCATTTGATACTCAGGATATCCTGAGGGAAGAACATGGTAATAAGCTGGAAGTATCCTGTATTGGTCCATCCGGTGAGAAAAAATCACTTATCGCCGCAGTTATGAACAATAAGGGCCGTGCGGCAGGGCGTTCAGGTCTCGGTGCTGTAATGGGTTCAAAAAATCTCAAGGCTATTGCCATAAACGGCACCATGGAGATTCCTGTTGCTGACAGTGACGCAGCAAAGGAAATGCGTAAAAAGCACCTGGGTGATATGGGCCCCATGGTTAAATTCATGCAGGAATTCGGTACCTGCGGAATGCTTGAAATGTGCGCAAAAATAGATGACGCTCCCTTTAAAAACTGGGCCGGTACCGGCGAGGGTGACATGCCCGATTATGATAAAATCGGCGGTGCTCATATTATAGCACAGCAGGAAAGAAGATACGGCTGCTACCGCTGTCCCATTGCCTGCGGCGGTATTATGAAACCGAGTACAGGAGAGTATAAGTGGGGAGATCACGCCCATAAGCCCGAATATGAGACCCAGGCAATGTTTGGTACAAACCTGCTGGTAAAAGATGTTGATTCCATTATAAAGGCTAACGATGTATGTAACCGGTATGGTCTGGACACGATTGGAGCAGGGGCAGCCATTGCCTTTGCAATGGAGTGTTATGAAAATGGAATCATTACCACTGAAGACACAGATGGCATCGAAATCAAGTGGGGAGATCATAAAGCAACCATGGAACTCCTTGATAAGGTCGCCAGACGTGAAGGTATCGGTGATATCCTGGCTGACGGTGTTAAAGTAGCTGCCGAGAAAATAGGAAAAGGATCTGAGAAGTATGCGATGCATGTTGGCGGACAGGAAGTGCCGGCGCATGATTCCAGGGGCGGTTGGGGGTTTGCCATTGCCTATTGCGCTGAACCGACACCCGCGCGCCATACCATGAGCGGTGAAGGTCCTCATCCTCCGGGAACCATGCCCGAGTATGATCCCGGTTCTTTAAAGGGGCGCGGAGAACCCCATAAAATCGGTGCCTGTATTACACAGTTTTACAACGCCGCGGGACTTTGCATGATAGCCTATGGTGATGGTTACGGAAAGGCCGAATACTTTATAGAGGCAATTCAAACCATTACAGGGTGGGATATTGACCGTGATGAAGTACTTAAAACAGGCCAGAGAATCAATACGATGCGGCAGGCATTCAATATACGTGAAGGCCTGACCACACCATTCAAATACCCTGACAGGATGCTTGGCAAACCGCCCAAAACAGTTGGACCAAGGGCAGGCGTAACCATGGAGCCCGAAGATATTTACACGGAGTATTACCAGGCAATGGGCTGGGATACTGAAACGGGAAAACCGACAAAGGAAACACTGCTTGAACTGGGTATGGATTTCGTGGCGGAGGAACTCTACAAATAAATCCTGATCTACCAGCAAGATATCATCTGCGGCTATTTTTTTCATATGACCGGAGTACAAGAAGGTATCCCGGTCATGTGAACCGCGGCATAGCTCATTAAGAGCGACGCCGGGTTGGAGACAACCCACGTTTTTAAATGTAATATTTTTACCTGGAATGAATTAAAATGAGTATTGAAGTTGAAGTGTCAGCTATTTTCAGGTCATACTTTGATGACCAGGGAAGCATCCTGGCTGAAGGTGGAACAGTCGGTGAATGCCTGCAGTATCTTACTGAAAAATATCCATCGACAAAAAATATGTTGATTGATGATGAAGGAAATCTTCAGAACCACTTTGAAGTATTCCTGAACAATGAAAGCATATATAATACCGGGAGTGAGACTCCGGTGACTGAGGGGGATAAGATAGCCCTCATTTACATTGTTCACGGGGGATAGCTTTTATTTGCTCTGCCAGAGATTGCTTCTGAGTATACAGGTTGGATAATAAAAAATCAATACAAATGAAAGGCTTTTACCTAACCAGTCGGGCATTCAGCGCAGGGTATAAAAACCGAATACTTCTAATATTTTATTCTTTAGTCAGAAAAACTACTGCACGGTTTGAATTGTTTACATAAAACATAGATAATTTGCATTCGATAATGTGCATCTGCTATATTTTTTTCCATTAAAACAAATCAGGTCAAAAATAATTCTTTAATGCCAATTAAATAGAAAATACTGTTATTACTTGTTCCGTGTAGTATCTGTCTGTTTCAGATGTATAAATCCATCATTATGGCATGATCATTGTAACGAGTGTATTTAATCCCATCAGGAGGTGTCGTTATAGAAACCATAAAAATCAAAGATATTTTACTCGACAACAGTATCTATCCCAGAAAAAGTACTGAACGTAAAAGAATATCATTGTTATAAGAAAACATGATAGACGAGTTTGGGTTTAATCTGATTCACTAGCAGGTGCACCTGGGTGAACCGGGAAAATATCGCAACCTGATGAGAAGATCTCACTTGAGATATAAGGATGAAAGATAAAGCATTAACCTATCTGAAAACAGCACTGAATAATCAAATGGCTTCATTTCATGATGGCCAATGGGAAAGTATAAAACAACTTCTTAACAAAAAACGTGTATTGGTTGTTCAACGTACTGGTTGGGGAAAAAGTATGGTCTATTTCCTTGCTACTAAATTATTACGTGAACAGGGTGTAGGCCTGACACTTCTGATTTCCCCATTACTGTCATTAATGCGAAACCAACTGGAGGCAGCTCAAAGGATAGGGATAATAGCCCGTTCCATTAACAGCTCCAATGATAAAGAGTGGGATCAGATAAAAAATGAAATGTCCCTGAATCAGGTAGATGTCCTATTAATATCACCTGAACGCCTGGCAAATGACGATTTTCGACAGAACATCCTCACAAATATAGCAAGTAATATTGGATTGTTTGTGGTAGATGAGGCTCATTGTATCTCAGACTGGGGGCATGATTTCAGACCGGACTATCGTCGAATAATTCGTGTGCTGGACGTAATTCCATCAAACATACCGGTTCTTGCTACAACTGCCACAGCAAATGATAGAGTTGTTAATGATGTTGAATCACAATTGGGTAATAATATCATTCTTCAGAGGGGTTCCCTAGTACGTAAAAGCCTGAAGCTCCAGAATATAAAAATGCCCAGCCCGGCAGCAAGAATGGCCTGGCTGGTAAAAACTATCCCATCGCTACCCGGAAGCGGAATAGTATATACACTTACTCAACGCGATGCCGAAAGGGTCACAGAGTGGCTCAAGTTAAATAGAATAAACGCTGAAGCATATCATTCGGATATTTCTAATCGCAGAGATGACAGTTTTTCGAGGGAAGAGCTCGAACAAATGCTTTTGAATAATGAAATTAAAGTCCTTGTTGCTACGGTTGCCCTTGGTATGGGCTTTGACAAACCGGATATAGGATTTGTAATTCATTTCCAAAGACCAGCTTCTGTAGTCCATTATTATCAGCAGGTAGGTCGTGCCGGCAGGGCGGTTGATGAAGCTTATGGTATACTGCTTTGCGGAGAGGAGGATGACAATATTTCTGACTACTTTATCCGCAATGCATTTCCACCCCAGGCACATATTTCAGAAATTTTAAGGATTCTTGATGAGTCTGACGACGGACTCTCTGTTCCTTCAATGCAGAGTGTTTTAAATTTAAGAAGAGGCCAGATAGACAAAACGCTAAAATTTTTGTCTGTTGAGTCACCATCACCGATTACAAAAATCCGTTCTAAATGGCAGGTCACAGCAACAGCTACTACCTATCATGTAAATCAGGCATACATTGATGATATTATAGAGATAAGGCAAAATGAACAACAGGAGATGTGTGATTATATGGATCATAACGGCTGTTTGATGGCCTTCCTCCAATCAGCGCTTGATGATCCATCTCCTAAAAATTGTGAAAAATGTGTAAATTGTCAACCGGATCTTCTGCTGGATGAATCTTACGATGATAATCTGGCAAACAGGGCCGGTCTGTTCCTTCGCAGAAACTATCAAACAATAGAACCTCGAAAGCAGTGGCCGTCATATAATCCGCTTCCCATATATGGGTTTACAGGAAAGATAAAAGAAGATTTACTAACATCGGAAGGTAGAGCCTTATGTTTATGGCGCGATGCTGGCTGGGGGCAACTTGTTTATCGAGGAAAATATGTAGATAGCCGTTTTAGTGATGAATTGGTTGACGCATGTGTCGATATGCTGAGTGTGTGGAGCCCGGAGCCAAAGCCGGAATGGGTTACCTGCATTCCTTCGAAAAACCACCCTGATCTGGTTCCAGATTTTACAAAACGTCTTGCTCAAGAACTGAATATTGAATTCATTGACACTCTTGAAAAAGCAAAAGATAATCAACAACAAAAACTAATGGAAAACAGTTTTCAGCAGGCAAATAATCTGGATGGGGTATTTAAATTAATAATAAAACCTGGTAATTACTCACCATGTCTATTGATTGATGATATGGTTGACTCTCGTTGGACCTTTACTGTAGCATCGACGTTACTGCGCCAGGCGGGTTGTTCCGCTATTTATCCAATGGCACTAGCCTTAAATTCACCAAGGATGGATTAAGAATGAATAATTATTTAACAGAAGACACAAAAGCGATCATCCTGCTGTGTGGAGTTTTCGGTAAAGATCGTACTGAAAATCCTTTATCACATACAGAGTATTCATCCCTTGTTAATTGGCTTATAAGGGGCAAAATGCGTCCAGCTGACCTGTTAGAAAAGGAATATATTGCCGATGCTTCTAATGGGGCCGGAATTGAAAAGAAACGCCTGGAATCCCTGCTTGGAAGAGGTGTGAAACTTGGCTTTGCTGTAGAAGAGTGGCAGAGAAATGGAATCTGGATTATCAGTAGAAGTGATGAAGATTATCCCACACGATATAAATCACATCTTAAGGATAAAGCCCCGCCATTACTGTTTGGAGCAGGTGATCGATCATTACTTAATGGGGGAGGATTAGGGATAGTCGGCTCCCGCAATGTTGATCAGGATGGTGAAGATTTTACCCGACAAGTTGCAGAATTATGTGCAGCAAACAGAATGCCTGTAGTGTCAGGTGGGGCTCGTGGTGTTGACAAGATAGCAATGGGTGCCGCTCTTGAAGCTGGTGGAATAACCATTGGGATTCTTGCTGAAAACTTATTAAGAAAAAGCATAGAACGCACAGCCCGTTATGCTATCTCTGATGGTCGTTTATTATTGCTTTCACCCTATCACCCAGGTGCCCGTTTTACAGTTGGAACTGCAATGGCCCGCAACAAGCTGATTTATGCATTGGTTGATTATGGTCTAGTTGTTAGTGCTGAATACAAAAAAGGCGGCACATGGGCTGGTGCCGAAGAAGAACTGAAACGGGATATTTCACGTCCTGTTTTTGTTCGGATTGGAAATAAAGTACCAAAAGGAAACGAGAAATTGATGGATATTGGTACTATTGCATGGCCGGTATCTATTGAGCTGGACAACCTGGGGCAGCAGTTATCGGATTTAGCTGGTAGCAAGCAGAATAAAAAACAGCAGAAAAGTATGAGTATCTTTGATTATAAAGTTAAGCGTCATAGGAAAAAAGTAGAAGGTGCTAATAAAGATATACATACTGTGGCAGAGCAAAAGCCAGGGGAATACAAGGTAGAGCCCACGGAAGATAAACCTGGAGTCACTATTTATGATGCTGTATTGCCAATCATTTTAAGAAAACTGGAAAACGCTGTGTCAATTGAGGAGCTTTCCAGATCATTAGATGTAAACAAGACCCAGCTCAATGCTTGGTTGAAGAAGGCTGTAGATGAAAAAAAGATAAAAAAACTGACTAAACCTGTGCGTTATAAGAAAGAGTAAAACAGTTGCATACCATTTTGATCATCTCCTTTATTCACCCATTGCAGTTTGGAAAAAAGGTAAAAAAATTCGGGATATTAAATATTCTGCATAAATGACCTAAAAGGAAAAAGCCCGTCTCAAATGAGACGGGCTTTTCTTTTAATCCTAATAGATTATTTTACAGACTACAGGTAGCTGATCCGCCTTCGCGCAAGGCTGCGGTGGACAGGTAGCTGAAAGCTTTAATCCTTTGGCAGTGACTGATAATAATCCATGAGTATCTTTGCTACTTCCGGACGTGAGAACTCCGGTGGTGGTGCCTGTCCGTTTGAAAGCATTGTCCGGACCTTTGTACCTGAAAGCAGGATGAAATCTTCAGGTGTATGATCAGGTACGTCTCTCATCATAACAATCTTATCAAGTTTCTTTGACCATGCGGTATGGTCAGCTTTGAAAATACCGATTTCAAGCCTACCTTCTGGAATATCATCAAAAATGGTCTGCGCGTCAAACGGTCCGTAATAATCGCCTACACCGGCATGGTCACGGCCGACTATCAGGTGTGTACAACCGCAGTTCTGACGAAATACGGCGTGAAGAACAGCTTCCCTCGGGCCGGCATAAAGCATGTCAAAACCGTAACCTGTAACAAGGACCGTATTGGGCTCAAAATAAAGCTCAGCCATTTTCCTGATTGCGTCATCGCGTACATCAGCAGGAATATCACCGGGTTTCAGTTTGCCAAGAAGCATGTGAATGAGGATGCCATCGGCCTTTTCTTCATTATAAGCCATTCTGCAAAGTTCTTCATGGGCAAGATGCATGGGATTTCGTGTCTGGAAGGCAACTACCTTTTCCCATCCCATTTCCGCCATTTCATCCCTGATCTCATATGCTGTTTTATATGTTCCTTCAAAATCTTTTTCAAAATATGAATAGTTTAGGACTTTAATTGGGCCTGAGATAGCTATATTACCAACGGTATTGAAGGCTTTTACACCGGGGTGATCCATATCATCGGTGCGGAAAACTTTCTCGGTCATAAACTTCATCTGATCATCGCTGATCTCTTCAATGGCTTCAACTTCCTGTACTGCCAGAATGGGGTTCCCTTCAACGTTCGGGTCTCTAAGGGCAATCTTTTTTGCATCCTTAATAGCAGAAGCATCCTCTACTACATTCAGAACAGGTGTGGGCCAGAAAAGACCATTAACTGTTTCCATTTTTTCAGCTACACTCATGGCATCTGCAACATTCATATAACCTGTCAAGGGGTTAAAATAACCGCCGCCAAGCATAACCGCGTTTCCGGCCGCGGCTGAACTGATAACTATTGAAGGCAGCCCTTCTGCTTCTTTCAGGATTTGAGCGCGCTCGTTTTCATCCTGAACATACAACGGATTAAGTTTATCCGATCCATGGGGTTTAATCATGATTTGTTCCTCCTGGTTTATTTTGAGATTAAATGTTCCTATTCATAAAAAACTGACCGGACATTACCAGAAAATCATGATCCCGGTCACACTATACGATCCAATTTTATATTACATTTTTACGGTGAATAAGAGGATTTTCTAACAATTGATTATTTCCATGTCAAGATGTATTTGTAATAAATTTCACAAATTACATGAGTTATAAATATAATCTGCTGTATTAACCTTTACCATCATATTCCGTTAAAAATCTTTTAAAAAAATATTCCATAAACTCATGCCGCTTTTCTGCTATACGGAGGCCTTCAGATGTTAGAATGCGATCTTTTACATTTTTCAACTTCATAATGTATTCTCTGTAGCAGGTGTCGTTTTTTGTGTAGGATTTGCTTTTTTCAGGGTCAATATCAGGGTTATGCAGCATAGCCCCTACTTCACCCGCGAATAAAAAGGCCCTTCCAATGCCAACAGCCCCGATGGAATCAATTTTGTCAGAATCAAATAATACCCTGGCTTCCAGGGTTTCCGGCCTGTTTTTTCCCCTGAACCTGTGTGTCCTGACCGAATGTATTATGTTTTCCTTTTGTATATCAGTGAGTTCTGCCTCTTTGAGTATTTCCTCCGCGATTTGAGCACCTTTTTCTGCATGGCAGATTCTGCCCTTTGATCTATCCTGGAAGGGGCGTCCGATATCATGCAGGTATGCTGCTATTGAAAGTAGATCAATATCCGCTCCCTCAACCCTGCCGATTTTCATACAAAGGTTATGAACTCGTAAAGTATGACTCCAGTCATGACTTCCCTTTGCCTCTATCATCATTTTTTTTGCCGTCTGCTTAATATATTCAATTACCATGCATCATGTCTGCGGGATATCAGTGGCATCATCCTGCTCTCCTGATGAACTTTTCATCTTTGGAATATAGTTTTCTTCTGCAGGTTCACCATTTAAGGTTTTTATAACTGGTTGGGGATTATTTTTCTCGTGAATTTCAAGCGTTTTTTCCCAGCGCTCTTTAGTTTTTTCATCAAGCCCGGCCCATCCCAGTCTTCCGCGGCATTTTGGAAATTTCGAACAGCTCAACCATGGTCCGCGGGCGCCTCGTCTGATGTTGAGATCCGAATCACATTTCTGACACTTCAAATCTGTCAGAAGAGGAGGTACTTTTGGCGGAGCTATCTGCCCTTTTCTATCCAGGTTTACAATCCCGTCACACTCCGGGTATTTATTACAGCTTAAAAAAGGACCGAATCTGCCTTTTTTCATCAGCATCGGTTCACCGCATTTCGGGCAGGCGATATCGGTTTGTTCTGGTGAGGCCGGTTTCCCATCACGGTCGATAGGCGCGGCATATTTGCATTCGGGATAGCTGGCGCAGCTCAGGAATCTTCCGTTTCGCCCAAACCGGTAGACGGTCCCACTTCCGCATTCCGGGCATGTATGAGGGGCCGGCTCTGTTGCCGCTTTGGCGTGTTCCATATCCTTATAGGCTGAATCGAGATTCTCCTTAAAAGATCCATAAAAGTGCTTGAGCATCTTAACCCAGTCTGTATGATTTTCCCCTATATCATCAAGCTTTTGCTCCATATCCCTCGTATAGCCAACCTCAAGTATTTCGGGAAATGCTTCAATAAGCTTATCCGTTACTACTTTGCCAAGGTCTGTGGCATAAAAACGGTTTTTTATCTTTTCAGAATATTTTCTGTTCTGAATAACCTGAATAATCTGGGCATAGGTGCTTGGACGGCCTATTCCCTCCGCCTCAAGCTTTTTTACGAGCGACGCCTCGGTATATCTTGGAGGGGGTGAAGTGAAAAGCTGGACAGGTTCCATATGGATGGAAGCCAGGATCTGGTCCATACTGAGCGGCGGTAAAATGGCTTCATCTGAATAGTTGGGTATACCTGACACCCTATAGTAGCCGTCAAAAATAAGCACTCTTCCTGTGGTCTTGAAAAGCAGTTCATCTTCAGAAGAATACCTTGAAATCATAACAGATGTATAGTCCCATTCAGCTTGTTTCATCTGGCATGCCACAAATCTTTCCCAGATAATTTTATAGAGTTTATACTGCTGCTTTGTAAGGGACGATTTAATCTCTTCAGGTTTTAATGACACATCAGTTGGACGGATCGCTTCGTGAGCTTCCTGCGCGGCTTTATTGGATGTAGTAAAGTAATTTGGCTTTGAGGGAAGATATTTATCTCCATATCTTTCTTTAATAAATTCCCTTGCCATTTGTACCGCGTCAGGCGACAGGTGAGTTGAGTCCGTTCTCATGTAGGTAATGAGACCTATTGACCCCATATTATTGACTTCCACACCTTCATAAAGGGCCTGGGCTGTACGCATTGTAGTCTGTGTTGTAAATCCGATCTGGTTCGCCGCAGCCTGCTGCAGTGTACTGGTAATGAATGGGGCACTGGGACGGTTTTTTGTCCTTTTTGTCTGGATTGACTTTACCTTCCATTCCTGATCATGCTGCACACGCCCCTTTAATGTTATCAACGGACCTGTCTTACCATTCTCATTTTCAACCTTCTTCTCTTCCTTACTGTCCAGGATAAAGCCGGCTTTTTCAGCTATTTCCAGGGTTTCCTCATAATTTGCCGGTTTTGTTTTTTTACCGTTAAATTCAACTAATTCCGCGGAAAGGCTTTTACGGTCAGACAGCCAGTTATTTTTCTCCTCTATTGTTCTTCCGTTTAACCTGCCTCTTAATTTTGCCGGAGATTTATCCAGCCATTCTCTTAATTCCTTCCCCAGTTGTTCCGATAAATTCAGTTCAGAAGTAAAATAAGCTGTCAGTTTCCAGTATTCCTCAGGGATAAAGGCTTCAATCTCCCTTTCTCTTTCTACCAGTAAACGCACAGCTACTGACTGGACTCTCCCCGCGCTTAATCCTCCGGCTATTTTTTTCCATAAAAGAGGAGATACCTGATACCCTACTATGCGGTCGAGTATACGCCTCGCCTGCTGGGCGTTTACTTTATCCATATCAATGTTCTGAGGATTGCTGAAGGCCTTTTCAATTTCCTTTTTTGTTATCGCGTTAAAAACAACCCTCTTTGCTTCTTTCAGGTCAATCTTCAGGGCTTCCGCCAGGTGCCAGGCGATGGCTTCTCCTTCACGGTCAAGGTCAGTCGCGAGCCATATACCGGATGCTGATTTTGCTGCTTTTTTAAGCTCTTTGACTGTTTTCCCCTTACCTTTTATTATCTGGTATGTAGGTTCAAAATCATTATCAATATCCACACCCGGTACCGGATTCTTTACACCCCTGGGATTTTTATTGGGAAGGTCCCTGACATGACCAACAGACGCCATAACAAGATAATCTTTCCCAAGGTATTTATTTATCGTTCGGGCTTTCGCGGGTGATTCAACTATTACCAGCTGCTTTCCTGTCTTTTTTGAAATTTTCTTTTTTTCCTCTGCCATATTCCCGTGTATTAAAAAATAATAATATTGTCTTCTATGTTTAAGGTGTCTTTAATAAAATAAAATTTATCGAACAAACATCTTTCCGGGAAGCTGTTTAACAATTCCCTTTAGCTCCATTTTTGTCAGTATTCCTGATAAATCTCCTGTGCTGAAATTTCCTTTCATTTTTATTTCATCAATATGGAGCGGATATTCTCCAAGAATTTCATATACTTTTTTTTCAGTGTCATTCATGGGGGAGAATTCCTTTTCAAGTAATCTGTCAGTCTTTACCATGCCGGGGTAGTTAAATCCCAATCCTTCCATTATATCATCAGAATTTTCTGCCAGCATCGCCCCCTGTTTTATTAAAAAATGACACCCCCTGCTTTTAAAAGATTTTATACTCCCCGGTACCGCAAAAACATCACGACCCTGTTCAAGAGCAAGTGACGCGGTAATCAGGGACCCACTGTTTTTTGTAGCTTCAACAACCACAACACCCCTGGACAGGCCGCTTATTATTCTGTTCCTTTTAGGAAAATGGGGCGGGGAAGGGGAAGTCCCCAGAGGAAACTCTGAAATTACAGCGCCATATTCAATTATCTTATTATAAAGTTTCCTGTTTTTAGCCGGATAAATTTTATCCAGGCCTGATCCTAACACTGCGACAGTAAAGCCTTTTCCGGTCAAACAACCCCAGTGGGAGGCAGCATCAATCCCCATGGCCATGCCGCTTACAATGCCCAATCCACGTCTCGCGATACCCTGTGCCAGTTCTTCCGCTGCTTTGAGCCCATAATGAGTTGCATTCCTGGATCCTACAATTGCAACAAAATTCATATCAGGTATGGTCTTTCCTTTAACATAAAGGAGGACCGGGGGGTCATGAATTTCACGTAAATGAGGTGGATATTCAGAGTCGTGAAATGTGACTATTCGCGCACCATGTTTCTCCACTCTCTTTAATTCAGCAGCGGGATCAATATCATATTTTTTATCAACAATATTTTCTGCGATCTCTTTCCTTATTCCATCAACCCTGGAGATCTCTGATATGGATGCCTTGAATATTTCATCCGGGTCACCGAATTTTGTAAGGAGATTTTTTATGGTTACACTCCCGAGACCCTGAACACTGGACAAAGCAATCCAGCTGCATCTTTTATCTGACCATAGGGGCATGACATTTTATCCGGTAAGAGATGTACACGGCGGGAATATACAACAGAGCAGTATTAAATAGTCAAGTATTTTCTTTTGAAAATATTTTTTTATTCAATAGGACAATCTGATATTGCTGCTAAAAAATCGGGCGTTTCAGTCCACGATATGTTTTTAATATAAGCTCCTTTTGAAACGGGTTTAGTGGATGACAATACAATTGCTGTGGCCGTATGAGGTCTTGTATCAACGACCAGAATTTTACCAATAATGTTGTCAGGCAGGACCAGGATGTTTTCATAAAAAAGTAATTTGTCTTCTCCCGGTTTAGGGTCTAAAACGATATTTTCTTTTAAAATGTTGAAGGCATTCCCTATCCTGACTCCATCATTTTCTCCCCTGTTGAGGTATGCAATGCTATACTGGTGAATCAGGACTTGATCTTCTTTGGCGGCAATAATATTTGCCAGAATATCCTTACTGTTTGATACGGGAAGGATACAATCGGATACCCTTTGATAGGGAGTGACAATGTCATTTATGTCAATTGATTTATGTGTGCTGAGTATTTTTGCCTGATAAGTATTATCTTTTTTAAAGAGTTGTTTGTCACTGAGCTTCATTGACATGGTATAATGTCCCCCGAAACCATGTGTCTTCAAACA
>JBHPCX010000099.1:0-12509 GCA_042573485.1 Thermodesulfobacteriota bacterium
TATTATAAGACTTGGAGGTTTTTCTTTAGGAACCCTTTATATGATTATCAAGTCTGCCTTTGACTCCTTATTATAAAATAATTCAATCAAATAGCATCCCAAACAGGTTTTTCCAGGAAATCAGAAAGTGTTCCGGCATCCTCACGGAGCCTTTTCTTGTTGCCATGGTCAACGACATTAATACGTCTGCCATCCTCCAAAACAAGATTCAACTCATAGCTGTAGTATGAGCTCTTATTTCCTCTACAGTATTCCGAGATAAGCTGTAGTGCATGAATTTGATCAAGTTCAGTAAAATACTTTAGAGATGCTTGATCAATGATATCATCTGAAGATTTTCTTCCTTTCCAGAAAAATCCTGTTCTTTTATCAAACACGATAGGAGCCGTGAAAGAGTAAAGCAAAATTCCACCCACAACGGTAAAGAGAAGCCCCACAGATGAAATACTTATCGAGCCAATATCTAAAGAGAACTCCCTGTTAAACTGGAGGGCATAGAAAAAACCTATTAGTATGACTGCCCCAACAGAAAGGAAAATGAGACAAAATATTTTTATTGCAATGGATGCCCGAAATTCCAGTCGATTAGAATCAATAACGACCAGTTTGTGCGTCTTGAAATTAGTACCGCCTCTTTTCGCAGGAGTCCAGCCTGTCTGCATGGCCAGAGGGTCGTTGAGGGATGAAGGATCGAAAGAATCCCGGTTGCTTGTCATGCTCATTATCTTTCTCATTAATTTCTTGAACATATTTAGCTCCCTTTTTTAAAGGAAATTAAATTTCAATATAGCCTTCGCTGACCATCACGCAATTGCCGGCAATCCATACACCGGTAACATTTCCGGCTTTTTTCACAGTCCGTGCATCCAGTACACTGGGACGATTCATCTCCACTCCCTGCGTGATATGCCAGTTAAATTCCCCATCAGCTTCTGCTTTATAATGCGTAAGCATGGCGGCTAAGGCACAGTTGGCACTGCCTGTTGCTGGATCCTCCGGGACACCGTCCATTGGTCCAAACATACGGGAGCGTATATCGAATTCGTCATTTGATATTGTGTAAACGTGGATGTCAGGCATTACACCTTTATTATAAATATCTTCAAAAACATTTAAATTGATACCGATACTCTCCAAAGCATCCCGGGTTTTAAGTTCTGCCATTATAAATGGAAATCCTACCGAAGCAACTTGAGGCTGATGGTTATTTGTGACAATGTCCTCAGATGATAAGGAAAGGGCGGAAGCCACTAAATCTATTGAAATTGTTTTTCCAATGGACAAATCTTCCGGTGCTTTGAGTTCGCACCAAAAATTATCATCTTTTTTACCAATCCTGACAGGTACCAGCCCTGCCTTTTCCTCAAAGATTATATTTATTTCAGTGTCAATATTTCCAAGTGCTCCCGAGTTTGCCAGAACAAAGGCAGTGCCAATATTAGGATGACCGGCAAAAGGTACTTCAGTGGCAGGAGTAAATATACGGATGTTCCCGGCATATCCTTTTTCGCCTGGTAATACGAAGGTGGTTTCTGAATAATTGAATTCCCTGGCGACTTGCTGCATCTGTTGGTCTGTTAAGCCTTCTGCATTTGGTAACACTGCGAGTGGATTACCTCCAAAGCGGGTATCGGTAAAAACATCACATGTATAAAATTGATACTTCATATAAGTTCTCCATGTTATAAATAAATAGAACCAGAATACATGGTTAACAGGGAACTGGCAAGCTGGTGGCACCTCCTTTTTTATAATGTTATGTATAATTTAATCAATTCACTTGAGTTGTTCTATTGGTAGATTTTTTTCTCTGAAACAATAAGGTAGGTGCTAGATTAAGATTATGAAATCAAATCATATCTTTCTTTGATGAATTTCATTGTTACTACTTTATAGAAGCAGTAATCGTCAGTATGCGTAACGCGCGAATTAAGCGGCATTTTATTAAAATGTCCGCTTGAATGACTTGTTAAATTTTTTATTTGATTAAATATCTAAGAATACTTATAATAGCATTTTAATTAATACAATAAACAATATTATCAATGAGGTTGTTATGGATGTTATTACAGCAAATCAATTAAAGACTAAAGGTGTATCAGTTATTGAAAGCAAATTAACTGATAAAAAAGAATTAATCATTTCGGTTCGTGGTAAAGAAAAATATGTAATTATGGATATGGAGCAATATAATTACTTACGTGAATGTGAACTTGATGCTGCTTTACATGAAACAAGATCAGATTATCAAGACGGCAAATTTATTACTGAAAGCGTTGAAAAACACATAAAGCGTATTACAAAATGAAATATAAGCTGATATATACAGATAGTTATATTAATAAAGCAAGGCGATTTGTAAAAAAGCATCCTGAGTTGATCAATCAATATGAAAAAACTCTAAAAATATTGGAAAATGATCCCCACCATCCATCGCTAAGACTCCATCGGCTTAAAGGTAAATTGAAAGATCTACATTCTATCTCTATCAATGTTTCCTACCGAATTACGCTTGAATTTTATTTTAAAGACAAAGAAATCGTTTTGGTAAATGTTGGTCATCATGATGAAGTATATTAAATAACTTCTTAAAAATTTAACGATTGAACTAACAGGCAAACGGCACCAGCCTGAATAGATGACTTAGTTATTGAATGTTGCGACCCTCAAAAGATTGATTCGGCAGGATATTAGTTTGTCCTTGTTTAGTGATTTGTTATGGATCAAATTATTGATGAGCAGCATACTCATCCAGGAGCCTGCGAATCATCTTCTGATAAGGAGTATTATATTTCTTTGCTTCTTTCTTAAAAAACTCCACACTTGTTTTGCTCAGAGCAATCGTAACTTTTACCGTTTCGTCCTTTAAAGCAAGTTCTTCAGGTGAAGGAAGGAAATCAGAAATAATTTTGACCTTTCCTATAGACTCATCTGTGTATTTTATTTTCTCTTTCATATATTTTCTTTCCTTTCCGCCAATATCCAGCGCCTATTATTCTGATTTTATTTTGATGATATGTAAATCTTACAGTCATGATTCCATCAGAGACTTTGCCAAGGCAATAATATCGTTTTTCAACATCACTATGTTCCAAATCTTCTAAGATGACACGATTATTATCAAAGAAAGCGAGCTGTGCCAGAGCAAAAGAAACACCGTGTTTCTCTTGATTAAATTTGTCTTTGCTGGAATCCCATTCAAGATCAGATCGTTTTTTCATGTGGATATGGTAGTTTGGAAAGCAATATATGTCAATATATTTATATGGCTTATTGTATGGCGTTACTTATTCCATAACGCTTTGATAAGCGGCTTGCGAGTTTTTTCGCAAGTCGGCTTAATGCAAATGTTATGTGCTGCTAAATTATTTCCTGATTTGTTTTTTCGTAATATTTATATCTTTTACACACCGAAATCCAACAGCAAAATCACACCAACTACTAATAAGTCCTTTTCGGTAAAATACTTTTTTACACATTTCCCCAGAGTGCCAACTTCCACTTCTAATCACTCTGTTTGCTCCTTTATCGGGACCTTTGGGATTGACGTAGTCATTTTCTTTGTAATATGTTTCGGAATACCTGTCCACAACCCATTCCCATACATTCCCACCCATGTCATATAAACCAAATCCATTAGGCTCATATTTCCCAACCGGTTCTATTAAGTTTTTCCAACCAGAACTATCTTGTCTCGCTTTTTCTTTTGTCCATTTATCGCCATTTGGAAAATCTTTTCCCACTAAACCACCTCTCGCCGCATATTCCCACTCTGCTTCTGTCGGCAATCGTTTACCTGCCCACTCTGCATATTTATTTGCATCATACCAGTTTATTCCGACAACTGGATAATCCAGGTATTTTTCTCCGCTTTTAAAAATGTCAGCATTCCAGAATTCTGGTAGTTTATAACCTGTTTCCTGACAAAATTTGAAATAATCCCTATTTGTAACTTCATATTTATCCATGTAGAAAGAATCAACGTTTACTTTGTGAGCAGGACTAAATCCAAGACCATTTTCTATGTCCTTGCCCATTATGAAATCACCTGATGGGATTAATACCATACCATTATATGAATCGGATTGTGTTGATAACCCAATTGTAAGAACTGCTAAAATTGAAAGGATTATTAATCTCATGATGTTCTCCATTTAATGTTGATTGATATTAAGAAAGATGATTTGCAGTTTATATGGTTGTTAATGTCTGGATATATAAATAGTTGTCATACTATAAATCTGGCTACATAAACACAATTGATCATATTTCTATTCACATAACGTGCCGATAAACAGCCCGGCGAGCGTTTCCCCGGGTCTGCGTTTATTGGTTTGTTGTGTGATGTTCTGGTCTATTGACTTAGTTTTGAACTGACAACTCGATTAAGGCTTATACCTGATTCAGCGGCTCGGATTGCTAGATTGCGATGGATTTCTGGTGGAACTCTAACCATAAATTTCCCACTGTATTGTCGACATGCAATAGGTTCGGGAATATTTTCATTGTTTGATTTCATATCCGAGACAATTTCAGCGACTAATTTTCGAATTCCTTTTAACGCTGCCTCTGGTGTAGGTGACAGCCAACTTAAACTAGTAAATTCAACACATAAGCCTACGTATTCATTGTCATCCTCAGACCATGTTACCCTATATGTATATCTATCATTTTTTAATACCATGACTTACCTCCAATTTGTCTAGTGCTAAAAGCACCTGTTTAACCTGATATGATTTTGCTTTGTTTTTTTTATTTTGAATATTAATGCGTGGATCTCCCTGCAAAGGTGTTTTGTAAACTCGGTGACTACTGGCACTTTTACGTGGTTCACCGAAGAAATGATCACATACCTTAAACAAATCGCTGAAGCGGATTCCCTTCGGATTTTCTTTCATTTTTAATATTATTCCATCAATTTTTGTCATGGTAATATAGTATCACTATTGATATCGTTGTCAAGGAGTAAAAATATTGAGCCATCGATTGAAAATGTATTCAAAACACACAACGCCCAGGTTAACAGGTGCCCTTGGCATCCTGTTAACCTGATGTTATGTTTCCGTTCTTATTTCTTTTTGAATCTTCCTGATCTTTATTCTCTTTATAGTCTTTGATAAAGTACTGATTAATGCACCAAGTAAGGGATGTCTTTTTGTCATTAGCATTTTTGCATATTGGTTCGCTTCTCTTTCCTGATCAGGGTCTTTGCCGAAAGTATGTCGCGATACATGATGTCCAATTTCATGGTAGAGGGTGAATTCGTGGCCCAGGATTATAAGCCAAAACATGGGATTATATCGAGAAGATGGAGCAATCCAGACAAGATTGATAGAAAAGAAAATTGGCATATAATTACCTGAATAATCTTGTTTGTCCTTACTTTTAACATAAATTCTATCAACCTCATTTAAATTTTCGAGAGGAACATTTTCGAACCATTTCTGCAAAAGACGCTGGATTGAATATTGAGGTGACAGTTTTTTTTCTTCATATATTCGCACACCCTTTATCTGGTAACATTTGAAATTTTTAGAAGTAAATTCATTGATTGTTTTGAGATGCGTCGCGATAAGAGAGTCACATCCGTTTTCTATCAATTCCTTCGTAAGACTTAAAGCCTTTTGCTCGTTTATATCGTGCATCAACCTCATTAACCCAGAGATACAGATATGTTTGGAGCGAATATCCAAACTTGAGGAATTATATGATTTTATAGTTGAGCGTATTTTTGGTAAAGCAGCTTCTCCAATTTCATAAAGTGTTTTATGCCATTTCAGTTGCTTCTTAATTTCCCGAACTGTGATTGATCTGATTAATTTTTTAATAGCAGTGTTGATTTCTTCTTCAGTATTCATGATTTCTCTATTCTCTTTGGAAACATAACGGATGAAAATAACCGGCCGGCGAGTTTTTCCCCCGGTCGGGTTGATTTTTTGGTTAGCACTTATTTTGAGGAAATTAGCTCATTATCCTCAGAGCGAAGTATGGGACGACACAAAACACCAATATGGCAATCTTGTATTGAGCCAAAAATTGTAAGTATGCACGGGATAAATCGTTCTCATCCATATTAAACATTTTGGCGTGGATACATGAAATTGGGCCGCGAAATAAGGTCAATTTAATCATTGCCAATATAAATAATCCAATGTTGATTATAGAGCACCAGCCAAGAAATTCTCTTACTACCTCGATTGTGTTCATATTTCCCTCCTTTTATTATTTGGTGCTAACGGCAATCTCAGCGGAATATCCGTGTCCGCTGGAGAATTTGGTTCGGCTTGTTTCTATTTCAAAGTATCGACCTTCAGGCCCATCGCTCTTGCACGTTTTTCCCATTGCCGTCGCGCCATGGCTTGCATGTCTTCTACCTTATCCATCTCGTCTACAATTTCCATACCCAACAGTGTCTCCACGACATCCTCCAGCGTAACAAGGCCTTTAGTTCCTCCGTATTCATCAACAACCAGTGCAATGTGTTGCCGATGATCGAGGAAAAATTCCACCAAACCTGATAACGGCATCACACCGGAAACAGTCATTATGTCCCGCATCAGGGTCACGAGTTTGACCTCTCTTTGATCCTGAGCCTTTGATATCAGCATGTCGGTTTTCAGGATAAAACCCGTAATATCATCAAGGCCCTCTCGATATAGCAGCAGTCGCGAGAATGGGGTGTGCGATTTTAAGTTCAGTGCTTCAGTAACTGTCATATTTTCTGGAAAACCAACAATCACCGTTCTTGGTGTCATAATATCCTTTGCTTTTATTGATTCAAATCGGAATAGATTGCGGATGATCCGTGATTCATGTTCTCTTATCTGCCCTGCTTGTTTCCCAACCATCGCCATAGCGACAAATTCCTTACGGCTAAAAACATGTACACTGTTTCCTTGAGCGATCAATTTGGTTAATCTTTCCGAAATCCAGATCAGAGGGAAAAGGATTATAATCAGGCTGCGCACAAAGATCGCGGTAGTCCCCACGAGATTTCGCCAGAAAACGGCGCCTAATGTTTTGGGAATTATTTCGGAAAGAAATAGGATCATCAACGTCATGATTGCAGAAAATAACCCGAACCAGGTGCTACCGAATACGGTCGTAGCCTTGGCCCCGGAACCAATCGCACCGACCGTATGGGCGATGGTGTTCAAGGTCAGGATAGCCGCAAGAGATTGATCCACGTTCTCCTGCTTCAATCGCTTCAAAAGCGCCGCAAGTTTCGGTCTATCCTGTTGCAATCCCGCAATATAAGAAGGTGTAATACTCAAAAGGACCGCTTCTGCCACCGAACAGAGGAAGGAGAAAACCAGTGCCATCAGTATGTATATTACCAACAGCACGACATCAGTGCGTGTATATTCAGCAACCGCGACCTTCGGATTCACCGTACCGAGAGCGAATACCATACTGGCCGTAATTAAAAACAACACGAAGACGACTGACCAACGGAACCAATTATGTGTTGATTTCATCATTACAATCCTTATGTCCATTACCGGAAAAGCTGAACGCATGGTTAGCACAAAAAAGGTGCCATACCTTCCAACTTTTATTAGCTTTTAAATACTGCCGATAATTTCATTGCGTTTTTCACTAAATTCATCTTCACAATTAAACCTTCACTCTTCATTTTTTGGAGCTCTTTGAGTCGTTCAGATTGGTTTTGGCTAGGACCTTGTGATTTTAATAATGCCCTTAACAATAAAATTATTCCTGTTACAATTGCCAATAAAACTATAAAAATTATTAATAATTCTCCTATTCCAATACCGAACATTTGAATCTCCTTTTTTTAATAATTTATAGAGTGCTAACGTGGAACTAACAGGCAAACGGTGTCTGTCTATAGAGATTATTTATTGATTGAGTATTGCGAACCTTAAAAGACCGATTCGGCAAGATTGTAGTTTGTCCTTGTTTAGTGACTTGTTAGCGCAATCTATCACGCTCTGATAAGATGTAATTTCGGAGTTCCCGCTCTCCACGCATTATGTAAAGAACGAAAACAGATTCTTTTTCTACCCGGTAGAAAATGCGACATGGCCCCACAATTTTTTCACGATATTGTGTTCGTTTCAACTCAGGAGGTCTTCTTCCAGAATTAGGATATTTTTCAAGCTTTTCCATAACAGTAAAAACCTTTGAAATAAGCCTCTTAGCCGCAAAGATATCGTCTAAAGCGATGTATTCTGCAATCTCTTCTAAATCTTGGAGGGCAGGTTCAGCCCAGATTAATCGAGCCATTTTCCCATTAGTTGCCTGGCGTTCGTCTTTGAAATTGTTTTCTTTTCAAGAATAGCACGTTCACCACGAGCGATTCCTTCAAGAATTTGCATGCGATTTTGCATTAATTCATAATCTTCGGCGTCAACGAGATAAGCGGAGGGTTTTCCGTGTTCTGTAATTAAAACTGGTTCACGGTTTTCACGAAGATCTGATAAGATCCGTGTTGCTTCTCTTTTAAGTGTTGTTACGATTTCTGTTTTCATAATAGTGATACTATAGTGTCACTTTTCTTATACGTCAAGTTATTTATCAGATTTTGGCGCTAACGATAAGGCTCACAGGTTCGGGCCGCCCTTTGGCCCGAATTCTTGTGCAGCCGCTTGTTAGCCGATATATATGTTTGGTAATAATATAAAGATCTATTTTAATGATTTACGCTCATTGATTTTTATATTTAACCACATTTTGAAACTCATTTTTCAAAATATGACTCATACTTCAAAGGTTTACCTTCCTGCCAAGGATGATAAGTATTACAAAACTCAATGCGATCGCCAATTGTTGGATGTGTGCAACGCCACAATATATACAAAAATCCAGGTCGTGGGTTAACTAGATCATCCTCCTGAAATTTCACAAATGCTATTGCTGCCGCATGATTATGTTGGGTAATCTCCAGACCAAATCGATCGGCCTCGTGCTCTTGATACCGGCTAAAACTATAGGCTATGGGTGTTATCAAAATAAGGAAAATATTTACGAGCAATAGGATAAGCGGCAGAGAGGCAACATCTGAAAGCTGATCGAATCCAAAACTAACTTTGAATTTGTTGATGAGACCAAAGGCTGTACGATATACAGCATAAAGCATAATCATAGCTAGTACCGCGAAGAAGGAAATAAATTTTACATCGTGACTTAGCAAATAATGTCCCATTTCATGGCCCATGATGAATAGTAGCTCTTTCTCACTTAATAGGGCGATTAAGTTATCATTTAGAACAATGCGTTTAGTCCCTAAAAAGCCGGTCACCCATGCTTTGGTGGTTTTTGTGTCTGAACTCTTGTTAACTTCAAAAACGCGACTTCCTTTAATACCTGTTTTTCCTGCCAATGCTATAATTTTGCTTTCAAGATCTTTGTTTTTCATCGCTCCAAAATCGTTAAATAATGGATCAATCCAAATAGGAAAAATTAACAGAACAAAAAACATAAACGGCACTATTAGAAAACCAGTATACAGCCACCAACGTTTGGGACTCTTCTTAATGAGAAGATATGGAATCCATAATAAGCAGAACCCACCAATGATTATGACCATTAACGACTTCAATGAATCACCAAACCAATTCCAAAATGTTTGACTTGACAAATCATAAGCGTGCTCGCGTAAGAAATTTTGGTAGTATGACAATGGAAAGTCTATAATGAAATAAATTATGGCGAAAATAATAAAGTATAGCCCGATTATAAAGAACCATTTACGACCCAGTTTCTGTGACCAATTTCGAATCTTTGCAGAGAAACCGGTGAATAAAAAAAACGCTGGAATCAATAATCCCCAGATTTTGTTAATAATCCAAAGTACATTACCGCTACGGTAATAACGTAAGGCTTTATCGTTTGGGATCGGGACAGCAACAGAGACTCTTTCATCTTGTGCTTTGAGCGGGTTATTTGATTGCGAGGAGACTAACATATTGGAATCCCGCGTTACTGTGTTATTTTGTGCAAAGAGACTGGTTTGAGAAAATGCAATAATGCTAATGATTATCAAGAATAAATATTTCATGGTATTCCACCTTATGCAGGCTGATACTTGGGAAAGAATAACATAATTAAAAACGTACCTATACGGCTAACGAACCGATAACCGGTTTGGCTGATTTTTAGCCAAGCCCGAGTTTATTGGATTGTTAATTGCTTTTGTATTCAGATTCTCTATCTGTTCTTCTCGCCAGTTCACTCGTATATTGCAAACCCAGTGTGTCAGAATGCTTTTTTGCCCAGTCTGTAAGTTTTGTGCCGGCAATAGGAGGAGATTCAACATATAAAAGATTTTCCATTAAACCTTCTATTTCCTCTCTAGTTATCATGACATCATTAACAATCTTACCTATTATCCATCCTGCAAAATAACCAATGCCTGGTGGCACTGAAACAATGGGACGATGTTTACCTATTATTTCACCAATTTTCTTTACAAGTTCACGGTAGGTGAAAGTTTCGGGTCCTATTGCATTTACAATAAGGTTTTCATTTTCTTTCCCATGCTTAATGGCAAGATCAGCAAGATCATCAACATAAATAGGTTGCATCTTGTATTCCCCGTCACCAAAAACTCCAAACAATGGAAGGTGACGTAATCCCCAGGCGATATTATTAATTAATATGTCTTCTTTTCCAAAAAGGACTGTGGGCCTCAAAATAGTATGGGATATCCCACTGTCAATTAAAGATTTCTCTAAGTGCGCTTTGCCACTAAAATATTCGAGCGGAGAGTCCAGGGATGGGTTTGTTATGCTAATGTGTACTATTCTTTTTACTCCTGCTTTTTTTGCAGCCTTAAACATTATTTCAGTGTTGCGTACAGCATCAGCGTGGGTGAATGTTTTATGATTGAATCGAACCCAATAGGTATTATAGAGTACAGAAACTCCTCGAAGTGTTTCTTCCAGTTTTGCTGGTTCATCAAAATTAAATGGACAAACCTCTATCCTATCTCCGAAAGGATTTTTTCGATCCAAAGAATTTGTAATTGTAATAACTCTATGACCTTCATCAATTAGCTTTTTAGCTATGTACTTTCCAGAATAGCCAAAGGCCCCGGTTACTGCATGTTTTTCATTATCCATTTTCCCTCGCAATTAACGACTCAAATAACAAGCCGCTCCGAAATGCTTTGCGAAAATTGAAAGAGGCCCACCGCGGTCTTGTTAATTTGATGGTTGGGTTTAATTTTCCTCTTGACATAATAATATTTACCTGTACAATATTCGGTACATGTACAGGAGGTTTACAATGAAAGCTATTACATACACAGCAGCTCGGCAAAATCTTGCCAAAACAATGGAAAATGTATGCAATGATCATGCACCGGTTATTGTAACACGCAAAACAACTGATTCCGTGGTAATAATGTCACTAGAGGACTATGAAGCCCTTGAGGAAACAGCTTTTCTTTTACGTTCTCCCAAAAATACAAAAAGGCTCATTGAGTCTATCGCCCAGCTTGAGAATGGAAATGGAACAGAAAGAGAGCTTATGGAATGAAGCTCATATTTTCTGATAATGCATGGGAGGATTATCTATATTGGCAGAAAACTGATAAAAAAATCCTCCGCAGAATCAATAGCCTTATAAAAGACATTAAACGTAATCCATTTGAAGGCATTGGAAAACCTGAACCACTCAAACATGCCTTGTCAGGGTACTGGTCCCGAAGAATTAATGATGAGCATAGAATAGTATATAAAGCCGCTTCAGATTCCATCCTAATTGCTCAACTTCGTTATCATTATTAAAACCCAACGATAAGCTTACCGGCTGGCAGTTTTGTAGCCAGTCCGGTAGAGCGACAGGTTATAACACTTTGCTTTAAGGCAATATATTATAATTATTGACAAATATCCATTACATGTATACAATTTGTACAAAATGAACATATTATACATTTGAGGTATTAACAATGCTAAATAAAATAACAACTGCTGATGCAAGGAAAAAATTTTCAAACATTATAAATAGGGTCGCTTTCGGAAAGGAATCCTTTGTTCTGACTCGTCGAGGTGAACCGATTGCGGCGCTTGTATCAGTTGAGGAGCTTAAAATCCTGCGGGAACTGGAAGACCAGATTGATATAGAAGATGCGTGGAAAGCCAAAAATGAACCTGGTGACCCAATACCATGGGAAGAGTTGAAAAAGGAACTCGAACTTTGAAATATAGGATAGAAGTCAAAAAATCTGCCGCCAAAGCTCTCAAGAAAATACCTAAAGTCGACCGAAAACGAATAGTTGATAAGATCGACGACTTGGCTGAAAATCCTGATGGTCCGGAAACAATAAAAATGAAGGGAGATAATCCTTTTCACAGAGTACGTGTCGGGGATTATAGAATTGTATATGAAATCCAAAATGATGTTCTCCTTGTTCTTATTGTTAAAATCGGGCACCGCAAAGAGATTTATAGAAACCTATCTTAACTTAATTCTACTGTGTTATAACGTTGCGATAAGGGGCTGGCGGATTTATGGTAACAATGACCATTTAAGAATGA
>JBHPCX010000009.1:0-60380 GCA_042573485.1 Thermodesulfobacteriota bacterium
TAAATTAAGTGAAGACACTGTTTTAATACAACCGTCTGTAACGGTTGCTTATGGCGGTTTCGGTTTTAATCTCTGGGGAAACCTGGATGCGGACGAATATGGAACAAATGACAGCTCATTCAATGAAATAGACATGACATTATCCTATGACTGGTCATTCGATACTGTCAGTATGGGAGTTGGTTATATTTATTATGGTCTTGAAGGAGAGGATTCTCAGGAGGTTTATTTTTCAATCGGGCTGGATACCATCCTGGCTCCAAGCTTAACAATCTACAGGGATTTTGATACATTCCCGGGATTTTATTATAGCCTGGGAATTGGTCATTCCATACCATTAGGAGACCTGTCACTGGATCTATCCGCGGCAATTGGATATTATGATGTTGATTACTATGACTACAGTGAGTTTCATGATGGGTCCATTTCAGCATCAATAACTATACCTGTTAACGATTATATCAGTATTACACCAGTGCTTGCATACTCATTTGCTCTTACGGATGAATCCGAAGCTGATATGGCGGACATGTTTAATGATTCTGATCATATTTTTGGTGGCATATTTAATCAACTCCTCCCCTGGAACCCTTCCTGATTAATCAGGAAGGGTTTTCCTTATTTTATCAAATCTTTATATTGATATAATTCTGATTTTTGAATAACCTCCGGAAAGAGGATGCTAAAATGAGTATTACTATCTATCTCCATAAGACCCATCGCCAGTATGCCGATGGTGCTGAAATTGTTAATGTTGATGGAAAAACAGTACAGGAGTGTCTTGATAACCTTGTAGAAATTCACCACGGCCTGAAGAAAGTGGTCTTTACGGAAAAAGGTAAACTCCACTCTCTTATCGAAGTATACCTGAATTCAGTGAGTGCCTATCCTGATGCATTGAGAAAAGAGGTAAATGACGGTGATAAAATACACCTTGTTTATACACTGGCAGGGGGTTAGTACTGCATGTTGCAGATTTAAATGTCATCTGGAGGAGCATCATTGTAGGGGCACGATGCATCGTGCCCTTACCCTTGGTGACTGGATTTTATCAACCAGGATCTCCCCCTGCAGTCGAAATGACGGCAAAATTATGCTGACACAAGAATAGATTTGGAATCATAAAAGCAAATGAATAAAAACGAATTATAATTTCATCATTATCATGATAAATTTAATAGAACCATTTCCAGAGTTAGATAATATCACACCAATCCCGATACCTTTTAACGAAGTACCATTTCTTTTAACATCCAACGTCTATGCCCTGGGGAGAGAAGACATAACCCTTATCGATGCCGGACCGGGTATACCCGGAGCCATTGACTTTTTAAAGGAAACAATGGCAAGGCAAGGGCTGAAGTTTGAGAATATAAGAAGAATTATTCTGACGCATGGGCATATGGATCATTTTGGTCTCACTTCTACAATCCTGAAGGAACTGGACCATGCAGTAGAAATATTCATACATCCTGAAGAATTGTGGAAAGTAACAACAGAATTTTTCAATCAAGAAATATGGCTGGATGAAATGAAATGGCTTCAGAAACAGGCAGGTATACCGGATGATGCCATGGAGATAATGATAAGAAATGTCAGGAAGTATTACAGCATAGCCAAACCCATAGACGATCTGAAACCAATGGAAGATAATGAGCTGTTTTCCGGTGACGGCTATAACCTTAAAATAGTATATGCTCCGGGGCATGCTCCCGGTTTATGCTGCATTTATGAAACAGAACATAAGGTCCTGTTCAGCAGTGATCATATTCTTAAAAACCTCACTCCCAAACCTATAATGCCGTTGAGCCGGGAAAAGTTGAGAGACATGGGCTACAGGAGTCTGATCGCCTATGAGAAATCTCTTGATAGAGTATCCAGGATGGATGTTCAATATATATTTCCAGGACACGGTGAATGGATCAGTGATATGAATCCCGTAATAGAGCAGTACCGGAAAGATCATTCACAGAGAAGAGACCTGGTATGGCAGGCTGTAAATAGAAAGGAATCCCCCCTGTACTACCTGGTAAAGGACGTCTTTCCGCACGCTGAAAAGGATGACCTGTTCATTGCTCTTTCAGAGTTGATTTCTCACCTTGAAGTACTGGTCCAAAAGGGCAGGGCGGAGATTATTGATCAGGGACCACCTGTGATATACAGGGCAATCTAATTATAGGATTATCCCCATTTGTAGAGACGGGTTTAAAACCCGTCTCTACGGTCTATAAAGATAATTCTATCCTGGGATTTTCTTCACTTAGAATTTCATATTTTAATCTGCCGCCGCAGTATGTCCGGATCATGTCTATTGCTTCATTGCAGATATCTTCGACCTCGTTCATAGTGACAGGCGGAAGTCCGTCAATATTCATTTCAACGGCTGTTGTCGATTTTTGGGTTGCTGTATGGTTTGCCTGGCGCCAGCTCCATCTTCTTGTAAGGACAGTATTTCCTTCAGTGAATATTTTTTCTCCGGGATGGGGGTTCTCTGTTTTATCTGTACCAAAGGCAGTGAATGTTTCATCACCTGTAGCTTTCCTTAGTGAAATATCACCATTCAAAAGATCAATGGCATGACCTCCAGCGGTTATGAGATGCCTCAGGGATATAATATTTCCGATATCAACGATGGTATTTATATTTGGGAGTTCATTACCGTTGAGAACCCTTCTTATCATTGCCTCTATGGAGGATCTGTATTTGGCTGGTTTTGCCCCGAAGGATCTGTATGCGTCTCTCCATGATGCTATTCTGGGATGGATGGCAATTTCATCCCTGTCGATTTTCTTACACAGTGATTCTTCTGCTTCTCTCAGCAGGAGGGTCAATTCCTCCGGAGAATCGCCGTTTTTTATATCGAAGGCGAGAACAACTCCACGGCAGTAACCTGGAAAAAGTTTAAATATTTCATCACTAATTGAATAGGAATATTGATTCATTTATTATCTCCCTGTATTTTTACTTCTGATTTTTTTAATTTTATTAGCACATACAATGATTGTAAGGCAAGGGTTGGCAATTTGCTGATCCATCAGGGGTTGATTTACCCTTTGAAAAAAGCAGATTATTTCAGGTTTTCCTTGTCGCTTTAATCCCTGATTGACATTGATGAAAAAGGCTTTTTATGTTATCAAGTGGTCGCCAGTTGTTGTATTTCATATCAACACCCTTATAAATTAAAGGAGTAATCGTGTATAAAAAACTATATTTCCTCTTAATAATTTTTATCGGCTTTATTCTTAGCACTTCATGTCATAAAGAAAAAACGATTGAACTCCGTTTTGCTCAGCCATTTTCGCCAAATCATACAATGCAGACTATGGTATTCGAGCCATGGGCAAAAAAAATTGAAGAGATGTCCGGGGGCAGGGTTAAAGTTACAATGTTTTCCGGAGGCGCGCTTGGAAAGACCGCGGACCACTATTCTCTGGCTGAAGAGGGTATAGCGGATATTGTATACGCGCTTCAGAGTTATACTCCGGGCCGCTTTCCACTTACAACTGTATTTGAGCTTCCATTCATGATTCCTTCAGCGGAAAAAACATCTGTTGCCATGTGGAAAACCTTTGAAGCATTTCCTGAATTTCGGGAGGAATATTCAAAAGTCAAAGTGCTTGCCCTGTTTTGTCACCCACAGGGACACTTCAATACAATGAAAAAACCTATAAAAAGCCTTGAAGATTTTAAAGGTATGAAATTCAGGACCGCCAGTCCACATGTAACAAAAGCACTCAAGGCATTTGGTGCCGTGCCTGTTACAATGCCGGTTTCCGAAAGTTACACAGCACTGGAAAGGGGAGTTGTTGATGGTACTGTGCTCCCATGGGAAGGATTATATACTTTCAAGCAGGCCGAGTTGCTCAAATATTCCACTGAAACAGACTTTTATACTATGAGTATGATGGTTGTAATGAACAAAAGGAAATATGACTCTCTGCCCTCTGACATTAAAAAAATAATAGACGAGACTACCGGTATTGTCATGTCAAGGGACGCGGGTGTAGTGTATGACACCATGAGGCCGGAATTTAAGAAAAGTTGCATAGAACAGGGTATGCAGGTTTTTCAGTTATCCGCTGATGACACTAAAAAACTCGAGGCATTAACTATTCCATTGAGGGAAGAGTGGATGAAGGAAATGGAGGATAAAGGACTGCCGGGAAAGGAAGTTCTTGAAACAGCTATCAAATTTATTAATGAATAAATAATTTATAAAGTATGAGTTCTGTAAAAACATCACATCCTCTTTTGAAAATTCTGCAAGGTCTAAGCACTTATCTTGCTTATATAGGTGCTTTTTCTCTATTTGCCATGATGTGCCTTACCATTGTTGATGTAGCAGGAAGGTACATATTTAATAAGCCCATTCTGGGAGCTTTTGAACTTACAGAGTTTATGGTTCTAATACTGATTTTTTCATTTTTAGGTTACACCCAGACCAAAAAATCTCACATATCTGTTGATCTTTTCATGATGTTTTTTCCCGAAAAACTTAAGATTTTTATTGAAATATTTAATCACCTGGCCTGCCTTGCTATCATGATATTGATTACATGGATGGGTTTTGAAAAAGCATTCGAAATGATTAACACGGGTGAATCATCGCCCAACCTTGCTTTGCCAAGTTATCCCTTTGTTTTTTTTCTTGTCCTTGGCTGTGCAGTTATGTGTATAGAATTTATCAAGGACATTATCCTGACATTAAAGAGTAAGAAGGAGTACAATAATAAATGAGCCCTGAGGCCATCGGTATTATAGGTATTATTCTCCTGTTTTTGCTCTTGGCGCTCAGGATGTATATTGGTATAGCAATGGCCATAGTAGGATTTCTGGGGTTGTGCGTTCTTATTGGATTTGATGCCGGTATGGGCATACTCAGAATTACACCTCTTGCTGAAGGTTCATCCTATACCCTGAGTGTAATACCTCTCTTTGTACTTATGGGGCAGTTTGCTTTTGTCTCAGGAATCAGTACGGACATTTATAAAACAGTATATACGTGGATGGGTCACATGAAAGGCGGCCTGGCAATGGCGACAATCCTCGCCTGCGCGGGATTTGCCGCCATATGCGGTTCTTCACTTGCCACGGGGGCGACCATGGGCATGGTTGCCATTCCGGAAATGAAAAAATACCATTACGACAACAGGCTGTCCACGGGCTGTGTTGCAGCCGGTGGAACCCTGGGCATATTGATTCCACCGAGTATTGGTTTTGTTATCTATGGAATCCTGACAGAAGTCTCAATAGGTAAACTCTTTATGGCTGGTTTTATTCCCGGAATACTTCTTGCCCTGCTTTTTATTGTTACTGTTTATGTTCAATGCGCAATAAATCCTAAAATGGGTCCGAGGGGTCAAAGTTCATCACTGGGAATAAAAGTTAAAGCCCTGGCCGGGACATGGGGAATGCTGCTCCTTTTCATTCTAGTAATGGGCGGGATATACATGGGGATTTTTACACCCACAGAAGCTGCGGGAGTAGGGGCTTTTGGTGCCTTTCTTATTTCTGCTTTTAAAGGAAAAATGGGCTGGAAAAAACTACTCGAATGCCTCCTGGAATCCGGAAAGACAACGGCAATGATTTTCCTTATTATTATAGGGGCAAACATTTTTTCAACTTTTCTTGGACTCGCGAGACTCCCGATGGGTCTGGCGGATTTTATAACAAATCTGGCACTTCCAAATATGATCATACTTGTCGGGATAATTATTATATATATTGTCCTTGGATGTATAATGGACTGTTACGCAATTATGATTCTTACCGTCCCAATCATATTTCCGGTTATTCAAGCTATGCAGTTTGATCCCATATGGTTTGGCGTACTTATGGTTATAGTCCTTGAAGTAGGGCTGATTACTCCTCCTGTTGGATTGAATGTATTTGTCTTGAAAGGTGCAGCCCCGGATGTGCCTTTAACAGTCATATTCAGAGGAATATGGCCTTTCCTTCTTGCGGCTCTTGCTTGTATAATGTTGCTAATTATCTTTCCTCAGATCGCGCTTTTCCTCCCTTCTTTCATGTAATAAGTGTTTTGTCAGATTTCATTCTGGGTTGATCACCAAGAAAGCATAATTGATAAAATCAAATTCCGAGGAGTAGGGGCACGATGCATCGTGCCCTTACAATGATATACCTAAAATGATAAATGTATTCTATATGATATTATGAAAGGAGATTAAGTGAAAGGCCTGAATCAATAAAGCTCATATTTTTTAATTTTCAGACTGAGTGTTTTTCTGTTTATTCCAAGTATATTTGCTGCTTCAGTTTTTTTACCCTTTGTTTTTCGCAGAACAAACCTGATATATTTTTTTTCAAGCTCCTGGAGTGAAAGAACATCCTCTGAAAACATCTGGAATTCTCCCTGTCTCTGAGAAATGAAAGAGGGCAGGTCTCTTGTTCTTATTATTTCTGAATCCTCCAGAATCAATATCCTCTCAATTGTATGTTCCAGTTCCCTTACATTGCCCGGCCAGTTATGTTCAATAAGAATATCCATAGCTTCAGGTGATATATCAGGCGCGGTTCTTTTAATTTTTT
This sequence comes from Thermodesulfobacteriota bacterium, assembly GCA_042573485.1. Taxonomy (GTDB): domain Bacteria; phylum Desulfobacterota; class DSM-4660; order Desulfatiglandales; family HGW-15; genus JAAZBV01. Next base: position 6,550 of record JBHPCX010000009.1, read on the forward strand.
TACTGTGTTTTTTTAAAAAATGATTAATTAACAGCGGAATATCCTCTTTGCGTTTTCGCAAAGGCGGAAGCCTGAGCGGTACAACGCTGAGTCTGTAATAAAGGTCTTCCCTGAAAGATCCATGTTTGATGGATTCCTGCAGGTCAATATTTGACGCAGAAATTATTCTGATATCGAGTTTTATTTTTTTCTGGTCCCCAACCTTCATGAACTCTCGTTCCTGGATTACCCTTAAAAGTTTTGCCTGAATTTTGGGACTCAGGTTAGATACTTCATCAAAGAAAAAAGTTCCCGTATTCGCAAGCTCAAACAGACCATGTTTTGTCTGGAATGCGCCTGTAAATGAACCTTTGACATGACCAAAGAGTTCGCTCTCAAGCAGGGTTTCAACCAGTGAGGAGCAATCTACAGCTACAAATTCGTTGTCCCTTCTTTCACTGTAGGAATGAATGGCCTTTGCGATCAATTCTTTACCTGTTCCGCTTTCACCTGTTATGAGAACCGTACTGTCAGTTGGTGCTACCTTGAGAACCTTTTCGAAAATTGATTTCATCCCACGGCTTTTTCCGATAATAAAATCCTGGAATGAGTCTATATTAAGGCCGTTCATTTCCTTTTCCGATATCCCAACTTCCTGAAAGGTATCCGATATTTTTTCAATTTTTTTCAAAGATGCTTCAAGGTCATCTAGACGGAAAGGTTTCATAAGGTAGTCGACGGCACCAAGTTTTATACAGTTTATGGCAGTGTCAATTGTGGGATATCCAGTAATCATGATGACATTAAGGCGGGGGTATAATGATTTAACTTTCTTGAGAATACTCAAGCCGTCCATATCCGGCATTTTAATGTCCAGGAGCATAAGATCAAATGAATGTTCCTTCAGAATATCAAGGGCTTTGCTGCCGCCTGGAGCAGTAACAGTAAGCATATTCTTTTCCTCAAGGGCGCGGCTTATACCATTTCTGACAACTGCTTCATCATCAACAATTAAAACTTTATTAATTTTTTTTATCGAACTACCGGTATTATTCATCACTCGCCATCAATGGTAAAAGAATTCTGAAAGTCGTGCCTTCACCCGCGGTGCTTTCAACATCAATAGTGCCGTTATGTGCTTCAATAATTCCCTTAACTATTGAAAGACCAAGCCCTGTTCCCATTACCTTTCTAGTTTTTGGATCTTTAACTCTGTAGAATTTATCAAAAATTTTCGGAATTTCTGTTTCTGGAATTCCTACTCCTGTATCGGAAACCTTTATTTCCATGTTATCGTTGAGACACTGAGCTGATACGGTTACTGTACCGCCTTCGGGTGAATAATTAATTGCATTGGTGATCAGATTACTGAAGATTTCCTCGATTCTTTTCGGATCTGCACTGATTGTTCTGAGATCATCAAGTTTATGAACGAGTTTAATCCGCTGTGCCTCTGCTCTTGGCTCGAGAAAGGTCAATATATCCATTATTATTTTTCCTGCATCCGTCGGCACCTGATGCTGTACATGTTTTCCCGCTTCTATTTTCGCTATATCGAGGAGGTCGTTTATCATTTCGAGGAGTTGATCTATTTTTAAAATTCCCCTCTGGAGGAATTCCTCCTGCTTTTTCTGTAGAGGTCCTGCAAGGCCCTCCACCAATACACTGTTCTGCTGCCTGATAGCGACAATGGGGCTTCTGAGTTCATGGGCAACCATGTTTACAAAATCAGATTTCATTTCATCGAGTTCTTTGAAGGCTGTAATGTCTTCAAGTACTGTTACCGTTCCTACAACAGAGTTATCAGGCCCATATGCAGGTGCTGAAATCGCCCGTAGTGTATTTTTGTTTACAGTTATTTCCTGAGAAAAGGAATGCCGTTCTTCAGCTTTATCGGATTGTATTTCATCAAGTGACCTGAGAAGGCTTTCATCATTTATAATCTTTGCTACTGATATGCGACTCTCAATTTTTTCCTGTATTTCGAGCAATCGCATCAGGGCTGGGTTATAAAGGACAATTTCCATATTTCTGTTTGTCACCATTACACCATTTGCCATGCAGTTTATAATTGTTTTCAGTCTGCTTTTTTCAAGATTGAGACCATACAGATTTTTAATATTCTCTTCTTCAAACTGCCTGGCCTTTTTTTCAAGAGCCATTTTTTCAGAGGCCCTTTTTACGGTCATAATAAACGTGTCGATTTGAAATGGTTTTGTAATAAAGTCATAGGCGCCTTTTTTCATGCACTCGACTGCGGTGTCAATGGTTCCGTGGCCGGTAATAATGATTATTGGCAGCTCAGGATAAATTTTATTAGCCTGTTCGAGTACTTCCTCACCCCCCATTACGGGCATTTTAAGGTCAAGAAGGACAATATCGATCTCTTCCTTTTCAAGTACATCCATGGCCTCTTTACCATTTTCCGCTCTCAGAACATTGTATTTGTTATCTGTCAAGACTCTGCTGCACCCATCCCTTATTACTTTTTCATCGTCTACTACCAGTACTTTTGTAATATTATCCATTATTCATCCAGTCCGATAAAAACAGGTTCATCATTTTGTTTTTCCACAAATCCTAGTGGAAGTTCTATGGAAAACACCGTTCCTTTTCCTGGTGAAGAATCAACCATGATATTGCCGCCATGTAAATCAATAATATTTTTGGTAATACTCAATCCAAGCCCGGTTCCTTTTCCAACCGGTTTGGTGGTGAAGAAAATATCGAATATCTTATCTTTTAATTCAGGGGATATGCCCGGACCATTGTCAGAAACAGTTATAATAAAATATTCTCTTCTATTATCAAATCTGGCTGCTATTTTTAGCTGTCCCTTACCCCCCATGGCATCAGCGGCGTTTATATATAGATTGGTAAATACCTGCTGCAGTTGCCCCATATCGCCAACCATCTCTGGTAAACCGCTGTCAATTTCCCTTATTACTTCCATATTCTGGAATAGCGCCTGATTGATTAACAGGTTCAATGACTTGTCAATTAATTCCCCCACACCAAATGATGTAACGTTTCCGACCGTTTGCCTGCTGAACTCCAAAAGTTCGGATACTATTCTTTTGCACCTTATAGTCTGATCGATAATCTCCTGAATATCATCTATATTTTGTTTGCTTTCATCCGGAAGATTTTCCAGGTTCTTTTTTAACAATTCCGCATATATCATGATACCTGATAAAGGATTGTTAATTTCGTGTGCAACACCTGCAGCCATCCTTCCCACGGATGCGATTTTTTCAGACTGAACCAGCTGGAGATGGGCTTCTTCAAGATTCTTACGCATCTCGAGTATTTCTCTCATGTCAGTAAAAATACCAACGCTTCCCATTTCTTTATCATCTATGATAATTATGGACGCACTTAAAGTTACAGGCACTTCTTCCCCGGATTTAGTTTTGATAGTCATGCTTGTCGGATTTAGCTTGCCCGTAGAACCATGCCGGTCACTCCGCATCTTGCTCATGTTTTCCTTGGCGATGTCGATATTATAGAATGTACTTAAATGACCCTGGTTTATTATTTCATCTGAAGAGAACCCGGTGAGATTCTCCATGCCTTCATTGAAAATCAATACATTTCCCTTTGTATCTACAACGACAATGCCATCAACAGTACTCTGTATTACATTTTGTAGGAATGTGCTTGATTTTTGTGCCTCATTTTCGAGCTTGATTCGGTCAGTTACGTCTCTAGATGCTTCTAGAATTTGAACAACCTCACCTTTGTTATCAAATATAGGGGCCAGAGTTATTACATCAAAACGGCTCTCACCGGTTTCGTCAACGTATTCCTCTATTTTGCTGAAAATGCCCTTTTCCCGTATTTCATCCAGGTGCTCATCAATGTAACAACTACCGTTCGTTCGAACACATGCACGCTTTCCATAGGTACCGAAATCAAGTTCATCGCATCGTTTGCCCTTAATTATATCTTCGGTCAGGTTAAAGGATTTAAGGAATGGCTGGTTGACCGTTTCTATGCTTTTGTCCATATTTACTACCATAATCCGGTAAGGAAGGGAGTCGGGGATTACTTTGCTCTGGTTTCTTACCCACTTGAGGTATTTTTCCCATTCCTTCTCCAGCTCTTCGGTATCTCTTTCTACCTTCAACAGGTTCCAGAGAAGCCGCATGGACACATGATCCATTACCGTAATATTTTCCGGCTTTTCCTTTAAAATACTGCTGGTTAATTCATTAGAGTTTGTTAACTCGATTATGAGGTTAAGGCCTTCCATTCCAAAAAAGTCATGGTAATCAGAGGTTACAAATAAACCCATCTCTTTTGCGAGACAAAACCCCGGTGCTTCAGGGTTAATGTCTGCCACACCTATTATATCAAGTTTCAACCTTGCTGTTCGCTCATTATTAAGGAGAATCAGTAGGCTGTGACAAGCATTTCCTCCGCCGATTACTCCTGCTTTAAAAGAGATTTCAATCCCTCCTTCCCGAAGGGAATTTCCTGCCTCCCGTAAAGCTTTTTCAAATGAATCTCTTATGTTGATACTCTTATTCATGATTACTTCGTGTTTAGAGAAAGACGTTTTAGAACTTTACTTTCAAGGTGGTTGATAACACTTTTTAAAGAGGGGCTTTCACTGATCTGGCCGGAACTGCCCCAGCCTTTTAGCAGTGCCTCCTTTTTCTTTTGCCTGAACTGCTCAATACTTTCTGCCATCGATTCCCAGAGGAAAAGCTTCTGGAGAACATGGCGTTCTTCAGATGATAAATCAGATTCAGTATCAATGGTATTACCGTCAACTGTGTTAATTATCATTTTAATAATAGATTTTTTTAAAAGAAAAAAGGTTTTTGAAATAAGCTTAATATGATTATATTTTTAAATAAACCCAATTACTTATATTCATAAAGGGGAGAATACCCTTTTAAAACAAGATATTAAGAAGATCAGTGAGGATATTTGAATATCCCCGGTTCAGACCGGGAATCAATTCCTTTATTTGACAGAGATCTATAATTTCTCGGTGAAGCATTCCTGTATAGCAATTAATTCCGGTCGGTTTACAAACAGGCGACATTATTGTCGCCTGTTATATTTAAAGGTTATTTTAATTAACTTTCTGTTATTTTAAAGGGCCAGCAGGTCTAATTAACCTCCGGTCTCGGAAGCACCCTGGCCATCTCCGCGATTTCGGGTACTCTGTGTTCCCATTCTATAGCCATAAGGTGAACACCTGCCACACCTTCCATTTCCTTAAATTCTTCTATCTGCTCAACAGCTATTTTGATTCCTTCATCAGCGATTTTTCCCTTTCCCGCGCCTCTCAGCCTTTCTATCAGTTCCTCCGGAACATCCATTCCCGGAACGGACTTCGACATGTACCTGGCCATACCAACACTCTTCATCGGTGTAACACCGGCCAGGATATAACATTTTTCATGTAATCCCATATCAACGGCCATTTTCATAAATTCACGGAATCTTTCCATGTTGTAGATACACTGGGTCTGTACAAAATCGGCCCCGGCATTAATCTTGTTCGCTAGCCTGTATACTCTGTATTCATAGGGTTCCGCAAAGGGGTTACAGGCTGCTCCTATAAATAGTTTAGGCGGCTCATCGATATCTTCATCATTCATGAATTTACCTTCATCCCTCATCTTTTTTGCCAGGGATATAAGCTGCATCGAATCAATATCATAGACATTTTTTGCCTGGGGATGATTTCCAAAGCTCTGGTGGTCACCTGAAAGGCAAAGCATATTCCTTATACCTACAGAATAAGCTCCGAGTATATCACTCATCAGGGCAAGCCTGTTCCTATCACGGCAGACCATCTGAAAATTGGGTTCTACACCTTCCTGAAGCATAATTGATGATGCTGCCCAGCTGGACATTCTTACGACTGCTGTCTGGTTATCGGTAACATTGACTGCGTCAACCATACCTTTGAGATGAGCTATTTTTTCTTTGAGATGTTCAACATTCGCACCCTTGGGTGGACCACATTCACCTGTAAAAGCAAAATGACCTGCTTTTAAAACTTTTTCCAGATTGCTTCCTGATTTTAACTCACTCATATTGCAATGTCCTCCCTGATGCTTCTTCGCGGACCGCCGTCTCTGGCTGTCCCCCAGTCCTTGGCAGGTTTATTTGTCAGAAGGTCCTCCAGATTGCCCTGTTCCATCTTTTTCCTTACTATCATGTCCCATATACAAGCTACATCGCCGGATATTTCGCATTTACCACCTGCAGATCCTCCGCATGGACCATTAAGGAGGCTCTTGGAACAACGGGCAACAGGGCACAAACCATCATAGTAATGGATCACGCATGTTCCACAGCCTGCACATCGTTCTTCCCATACACCATGGGAAACTGCTCCGCCAAAAAATGTGGTGTTGACCGCCGGGTAGATTTTACACTGGGGATAGGCCTCTGAAAGAAACTGGGGTCCCACACCGCATGCCATGGATACGACAGCCTCATAATTATCCATTATGTCCTTAACTATTTCTATGTACTCGGGATCGCACTGCCTTTCCAGTGTCTTTTCATCAATTTCCAACTGGTTTCCTTCTTTTTTCCGTGCAATTTTCAATGCACTGGAAAGAATGCCGACTTCCTTTGTACCACCAACGTTACATACTGTTACACACCCTTTACATCCAAGTAAAAGGATTTTTTCGTAATCCTTGACCATATCCAGGATTTCTGTAATGGGTTTTCTATCAGCAACTATCATTTAAAACCTCTCTTTCCCTGTCGAGCTAGGCTGCTTTCTGAGATTTGACTGATTTTACAGGAGTTGGACCCAGTTCTTTTATCCGGTCGTACATTTCATTGGCAATCGCCGCAAACCTTGGGCCTTCACCAGCTGAAAGATTGTACATTTCAACCCTTTCGGGTTCTACTCCGATCTCTTCAAGTATCTTTTTAACCTGGGCCACTCTCTTTTTTGCTTTTATATTACCGCTTATATAATGACATTCGCCTTCAAGACACCCTGCGACATATACTCCGTCAGCACCGTCCTCGATAGCGTTTAAAAGGTGAATCATATCCACTCTCCCTGTACAGGGAACCTGTATTGTCTTTATATTGCTGGGATAGTTTAGCCTCATTGAACCTGCCAGGTCCGCTGCTGAATAAGCTCAGTACTGGCAACAATAGGCTAGTATCTGTGGTTCAAAATCTGACATAATTCCTCCTTATATCTTCTCTAATATCCAATATCAATATTAATTAACCCGCGCTGAACAGGGCATCCGTCTTAGCGATTATCTGTTCATCGGTAAAATGCTGCAGCGATATTGCTTTACCGGGACATTCAGCCACACATGCTCCGCATCCCCTGCACTCTGCAGGATCAATAACCGCATGACCATCTTCATAGCTGATACGTGGAACATTGTAGGGACAAGTCCTCACACATGTGAGACACACAGCGCATTTTTCAGGACTGACCACTGCAACAACGCCCCCTGCCATAATTCCCTTTTTCGATAGTATTGTCATTGCCCTGGCGACTGATGCCTTTGCCTGTGCAATTGTCTCATCAATTGGTTTGGGATAATGAGCCAGACCTGCCATGTAAAGACCTTCGGACGCGAAATCGACAGGCCTCAGTTTCATATGGGCCTCTATAAGAAAACCCTCATCATTGACAGGGACCTTAAAGAGTTCAAACAGTTCTTTGTTTTCATTGGGCAATATTGCTGAAGCCAGAATAACCAGGTCAGGTGACAACGCAATATCTATTCCCAGTACATGGTCTTTTGCCGTGAGAGAGATTTCATCTTCGGATATTGATTCAACCCGGGGGAGATTATCCAGGTCATAACGGATAAATATTATACCCGTCTCCCTTGCCTTCCGGTAGAGATCCTCCCTGAAGCTGTATGAACGGAGGTCCCTGTAAATTATATAGACATCCATGTCCGGGTTGCTCTCTTTCAGCTTCAAGGCGCTTTCAAGACTGTGGGTACAGCATATTTTGCTGCAGTATGGTCTTTCAGGTGTCCGGGAACCCACACACTGGATGAATGCAGCGCATTTTGAATTTTCAATCCTCGCATCGCCTGTTTTTAGAGCATCGTCTAAATCAAGATGAGTCAGGACATTTTTGTGTTCACCATAAAGGTATTCTGATGGTTTGTACTCTTTCCCACCTGTCGCGATTATTGTCGCTCCATGTTCAACGATCTCATCGATTGAACCGTCTTCCGCCTGTATTCTTGTTGTGAAATTCCCAATAACACCTGATGTCTCTGTAACGGTTGAATTTTTATATGCCTTGATAAGGTCATCTTCCTCAACGCGGGTAATAAGGTTATTTACATATTCATTAATATCTTCACCTTTCCATGTAGCCCGGAGTTGATGAGCTACACCCCCCAGCATATCATTTTTTTCAACAAGGGAAACCTGGTAACCCTGCTCGGCTATTCCAAGAGCAGCTTCCATTCCGGCGACCCCACCTCCAATTACAACGGCTGCTTGCTTAACTTCAAGGGTGATCTGCTGAAGGGGTTCAACAAGGGCTGCCTTTGCAACAGCCATCCTGACAAGGTCCTTTGCCTTTTCTGTTGCCTTTTCAGGGTGCTGCATATGTACCCATGTGTTTTGATCTCTGATATTGGCCATTTCAAAGAGATATTTGTTAAGACCCGCGTCCCTTATGGTCTCCTGGAACAGAGGTTCATGGGTCCGCGGAGAGCAGGAGGCTACAACAACCCTGTTGATACCTTTTTCCTTAATCACTTCCTTCATTTTGTCCTGGGTATCCTGGGAGCATGTGAACAGGTTATCTTCAACATGAACTACGTTGGGAAGTGTTCCCGCGTATTCCCTCACTGCCGGTACATCAGCCACACCGCCGATATTTATGCCGCAATTGCAGACAAATACACCGATCCTGGCATCCTGGTTTGAAAAATCTTCTTCAGGAGGGAGCACTTTTGTGCGTGTCATTGTATCCCTGGAATCAGCAAGTATTCCACCTGAAACGGCAGCTGCCGCGGATGCCTCCATTACTGACTGGGGTATATCCTTCGGTCCCTGGAAGGCGCCGCAGAGATAAATGCCTTCTTTGTTTGTGCTTACTGGAGTAAAGCTGCCTGTTTTTGCAAACTGGTGCTCGTTTAGCTCAACACCAAGTTTTTCAGCAAGTTCTACAATATCCCTGTTTGGTGAAAGACCAATTGAAAGTACGACTATATCAAATATCTCTTCTATTGTTTCCCCTGATTCGTTTACATATTTAATCATGAGATTATCATCTTCAGCAGGAGTAACCGAATGAATCCTTGACCGGACGAAATTAACTCCCTTTTCCTGTTCAGCTCTCATATAGTATTTTTCAAAATCTTTCCCATAGGTCCGCATGTCCATGAAAAATATGCTTGTATCCAGTTCTTCAGCGCTATGTTCCTTTGCGATAACAGCTTCCTTGATTGCATACATGCAGCATACACCTGAACAGTATGCATGGTCACACTGGTTTATATCCCTTGAACCGACACACTGGAGCCAGGCAATTCTTTTGGGCTCCTTATTGTCTGAAGGTCGCACCAGGTGACCGGCATATGGGCCCGATGCCGACAATATTCTTTCAAATTCCATGCTGGTCATAACATTCGGGTGATTACTGTAGTTATATGTATCAAACTGGGTTGGATCAAAGGGTGTGAATCCCGGAGCCATAACTATTGCCCCGACTTCTACGGTGCGTTCCTGAGGAATCATGCCGTGGTCAATGGCTCCCGCGAGGCACGCGTCTACACACTGGTAACACTCCGAACATATACCGCATTTCAGGCATCTTTCCGCCTCATTCCTGGCCTCCTCCTCGGAAAATCCCATAGAGATTTCATCAAAACCGGACCTTTCATTCACCGGTTTATTTCTCATGGGCACTCTGTTTACAACCGGTTCACCTTCGGTCTCCGGTTTTTCATATGACCAGTCCTGTTCCCGCCCTTCGGCAAGGTCCATGTCATTCAGATACCTGTGGATGCTTTCAGCTGCTTCTTTTCCTGATTCAACAGCTTCAACAACTGATTTCGGCCCATATGACACATCACCGCCGACAAAAAGGCCTTTGACAGGAGTTTCAAGTGTTACAGGATCCAGCTGCAGGTTACCTCTTTCATTTTTTGCTATTCCCTCCTTGTCAGCAAATGAGATGTCAGCCGCCTGTCCGATGGCAACGATAACAGTATCAGCATCCATGGCATTAAGGACACATTCATCATATTTGGGGTTAAATGCCCCGTTTTCTTCATAAACATTTGTACATGCCTTGAATTCAATTCCTGAAAGTTTACCGTCTTTGTCAATAAAACTATTAGGACCAAGGCTGTTTATTATCTCCACACCCTCTTCAAGGGCTTCTTCTATCTCATAATCCCATGCTGGCATTTCATCACGTTTTTCAAGGCAGACAAGTTTTACTTTTTCAGCTCCGCACCGTTTGGCTGTGAGTGCCACGTCAATAGCTACGTTTCCACCGCCAACAACAATAGTTTCTTTGCCGACTTCTACTTTTTTACCCAGTGCTACCTCTCTCAGGAAGTCCACACCTTTAAGTATCCCGGGCAGATCTTCTCCTTCAACATTCAAGGCCCTGCTGAGATGGAGTCCGGTCGCGAGAAAAGTGGCCTTATAGCCATCTTCTTCAAGAGATTTTAGGGTAATGTCTTCACCGAATGTTACTCCGGTCTTTATTTTTACTCCCATGTCCTCTATTACCTTTACTTCAGAGGCTATTACATCCCTCGGAAGGCGGTACTCGGGTATGCCTACCGACATCATGCCGCCCGCGACAGGTAATTTTTCAAATACAGTGACCTGATAACCCTGGAGCCTTAAAAAATAGGCTGCGGACAGACCTGCAGGACCGGCACCGATGACCGCTACTTTTTCATCACGGGTTTCTGTTACTTCCGGTACATAGATGGCCTTTGAAGAAAGGTCCGCGTCTGCGATGAACCTGTGGAGATACTGAATGGCCATGGGTTCCTCTACATCACCCCTTGTACAAATCCCCTCACAGGGATGGTGGCATATACGTCCGCAGATAGCCGGGAAAGGGTGAGACTGTTTAAACAGCTCCAGTGCTTCCCGGTATTTGCCTTTATTAATAAGTGCGATATACCCCTGGATACTGACGTGCGCCGGGCAGGTGGATTTACAGGGGGCAGTGCCTGTTTTATCGATAACATAGGCGCTCGGCATTGCCTGGGGATAAAGTTTAAACGCGGCGGTTCGATCCCTCAGATTCTCATCAAAAGTATTAGGGACATCAATGGGACATACCTTTGAGCATTCATTACATGCCGTACACTTGTCAGGATCTACGTACCTTGGCCTTTCCAGGAGCTTTACCTTGAAATTACCCGGTTCACCTGACACTTCCTGTAAGTCTGTCATGGTTAGGAGGTCAATATTAAGGTGACGGCCGCATTCAACAAGCTTGGGAGAAATAATGCACATTGAGCAGTCGTTGGTTGGGAAAGTCTTGTCAAGCTGAGCCATTGTGCCGCCAATGGCTGAGTCCTTTTCAACAAGGTAGACTAGGTAACCTGAGTCAGCAAGATCCAGCGAGGCCTGGATACCGGCGATGCCGGCACCAACCACCATAACTGATCCGGTTGTTTTTCTGGTATTTTTATCGGACATGATTTTAATAATACCTTTCTTAATTAAAATAAATGCCAGCCATAAACCGTAGATTTTATGCCGGGCCCCTAAATGGCCCGGTGTATCATATAAGGCGGTCTTGCCTCTAAATCACAGTATTGTCCTCTGAAAAATCGGTCTTTTTTTTGATATGGACAAGTATTGAGTGTTTTTTTATGATCTAAAATATTTAGTTTATGGATGGGCATTGGTTTAACGTACTGTTACTCTATACTCATATTTCTACTGCTGTATATTTCAATATAGTATAAAGCTTCCTTAATTTAAAAGGGCAGGGGAAGGGAAGTTCCTCGAGCTCCAGGTATAAGTGTGAATAATATTATAATCTATACAAATCCTTGTTACTGTTTTAATTCCGGTTTATAAAATTCAACCGTTCTCATTATTATAATAAGTTAATGGAAGTCAAGAGAAGAATGCCAAAAAAGATGATTTGGATTAATGAGCTATAAATAGATTAAACTGGTTATGATAAAGCATATATAGCTATATTGGTTTATATGTGATGATATAATAAGGGAAAAAATAACTCAAATGGGAATTTTTTGGTCATTATTGTAAAGGCGGGCCTTGCATCCGATCGTTTTTTATGGTTGATGACGATTATGCCATGGATATTATTGGGCATAATGAAATATTCATCCAATTTGACATTATGATATTCGTTGTTGCGGGCGGACACAAGGCCCGCCCCTACATGGCGATTGATATATTTATGATTATATAATATAAGAAACTACAAATAATTAGCGATACAGATTAAGGAACTATTTAGAATGATTGAAAAAATGGATTTTGAACAGGGGCCGATAAGACCGCCGAGTGAGGCAAGGAGTTTCCTGCTGCGCATTACAAGAAACTGTCCCTGGAACCAGTGTTTATTTTGCCCCGTCTATAAAGGGCGAAAATTTTCTCTGAGGAAAGTTGATGAAATAAAAAAGGACATAGAAACAGCAAAATCAATAGCTAACAGTATAAAAGAGTTCTCCTTTAAATTCGGATTTGGCGGGGAAATAAATTCTCAGGTCATAAGCAGCATTTTTAATGATCCTGAAAAACCCCACTCCTATAAAAATCTGGCAATGTGGATGTACTATGGTACAAACGCATGTTTCCTGCAGGACGCGGATAACCTTATTATGAAAACAGATGACCTTGTTGAGGTAATCAGTTTTTTAAAGGAAAATTTTCCTGATATCAGTAGAATAACTACATATTCAAGATCAAGAACCATAGTAAGAAAATCAGTAAATGAATTGAAGCGGATAAAGGAAGCAGGCTTAAACAGGATTCATGTAGGTCTTGAAACAGGTCATGACCCGCTTTTAAAGCTGATAAAAAAGGGAGTGACAGCTGAAAAGCAGGTAGAGGCAGGCAAAAAGGTTCTGGAAGCCGGAATGGAATTGTCCGAGTATGTTATGCCCGGTCTTGGCGGTCAGGAGATGTGGAAGGAGCATGCCATTGATACAGCCAAAGCTCTTAACCAGATTAATCCGAACTTTATACGCCTGAGGAGCCTGCGAATTCCTGAAAGAGTGCCTCTGATAGAGAAGGTAATGGCCGGTGAATTTTCAAAGCAGACCGATGACATGATCGCTGAAGAAATCAGGGTGTTTATCGAAAACCTTGAAAACATCACAAGCATTGTTACAAGTGATCATATTATGAATCTGCTTGAAGAGGTCTCAGGAACGCTTCCCCGGGACAAGGACAAAATGCTTAAAGTAATAGACGCGTATCAGTCAATGTCCGATGATGAAAGAATAATATACCGTGTCGGCAGAAGGGGAGGAGCATACCGTTCAACCAGTGACCTTGAGAGTGACCCTGTAACAAGGGGTAAAATAGAGAGCCTTATAAGTGAAATAAAGTCGCAAAATGGTGAAGATGGTCTTGAACAGGCTATAAATGATATGGTGGATCAGTATATATGAAAGCAAGGCTCAAGGCGCGGGGTTCAAGGTTCAAGGTAAAAACCTAAACTAATAGAGTAAAAACATGTCCTATTATCCGATATTTGTTGATTTGAAAGGCAGGAAGGTGCTGGTGGTTGGCGGCGGTTCTGTTGCCGGCAGAAAAATAGATACCCTTCTGGAATATGGTGCCGCTGTCAATCTTGTGTCACTTGAATTGTCTGATTCACTTAAGGGATATATTGACAGCGGTAAAATAAAATACCTTGGAAAAGAATTCGGGGAGGATCATCTTTCAGGGATGTTTCTAGTAATAGCCGCCACCGATAACCCGGACCTGAATCATCGAATAAGTGAGGTAGCCGAGAAGAAGGGTATGCTGGTAAACGCTGTTGACCAGCCCGGGGACTGTAACTTTATTGTACCGTCCATAATAAAAAAGGGTGATTTAACAATAGCGATTTCCACTTCAGGAAAAAGTCCTGCCCTAGCCAAAAAAATAAGAAAGGAACTGACAGATCAATTTGGTGATGAGTATGACCTGTTTTTAAAATTAATGGGAAGGATAAGAAAACAGGTGCTGAGTGAAGGCAGAAGCCAGAAAGAAAACAGCAGGATTTTTAAAAAAATAGTAAATTCAAACATAATGGATGAATTAAAAAACGGTGACCTCGAAAACGCGGCTTTAATCCTTACGGAAATACTGGAAAAGACCGTAAGCACAAAAGATATAGAAAACTATATAGGGACATAGAAATATATGGAATTAATTATATCTAAAATAGCTCTTTTGCTTATCCTGCTGTCAACCGGCGGTTTTATTGTGTATATCGTTAAACAGAATAAAACAGTTTTCAGGTACTCCTACTGGATCCTGTTTGCGGGATTCCTTTTTCACACACTCTTTCTCATCCATCAGTACTATGTTCTGGGGACAGCACCGGTAGTAAACCTCAAAATGTCGTTGTCCTTTTTTGCATGGTGTATCATTGGTGTCTATCTTCTTTTCCAGGTTAAATTCGGGCTTATGGTGCTTGGATCATTTGTTGCCCCTCTGGCAGCTGTACTTATGATCATATCTTCAGCAATTCCCTCTGTCCAGGGAACGGTGCCACCGCTGTTGAAAAGCATATGGCTGAGTATTCATGTGTTTTCAATTTTCATAGGTGATGGTCTTTTTGCCATAACCTTTATGGCTGCAGTCATGTACCTTATACAGGAACGCCAAATCAAAAGAAAAGTAAGGGGCGGTTTATTTAAGAGGCTTCCGTCATTGGAGACTCTGGATTCCATTAATCACTATTCTCTGATGTATGGTTTTCCTTTTTTAACAATCGGCATGATTACAGGTGCTATTTATGCTCAATATGCCCTCGGGGATTACTGGAGATGGGATCCAAAAGAAGTATGGTCTTTGATAACCTGGTTATCATACTCCATATTACTGCATGAAAGACTGGCTGTGGGATGGCGAGGCAGAAAGGCGGCCTATATGTCTATTGTATGCTTTCTTATCCTGATATTTACTTTTCTGGGAAGCACTATATGGGCAGACAGTTATCACAGCTTCAATGATTTTGGAGGCGGGGCACTGCCATGATCAGGATTATAAATATTGGAATGAACCATGACACCGCTCCGGTAGAATTAAGAGAATGTCTTGCGGGTGATGACTCAAATCCATCACAGATCCTTTCTGAAATGAGGGCGTCTGAATACCTGGACGAAAGTATCTTTCTTTCCACATGCAACCGTGTTGAAGCGATATGTACGACAAAAGATATGGAAACGGCGGAAAGAAACATCATTTCGTTGATGGCCCGATTCAGTAATATTTCTGAAAATAAAATAAAGGACCATTTATATACATATAAGGATGCTGAAACCATAAAGCATATATTCAGGGTCGCATCAAGTCTTGATTCAATGGTTGTGGGTGAACCGCAGATACTCGGGCAGATCAAAGAGGCCTACAGGCTGGCAGCAGTAAAAGAAAGAACCACCGGGGTTATACTTAACAGGTTGATGCACAAAGCCTTTAATGTAGCAAAACGGGTAAGGACTGAAACGGGTATTTCCGAAACAGCAGTTTCAATAAGCTACGCAGCGGTTGAACTTGCTAAAAAGATATTTTTTGGTCTTGAAGGCCGGACAGCTCTTCTTGTAGGTGCCGGTGAGATGGCAGAGCTTGCGGCAAAACATCTTGTGAGTCATGGGGTTGAAAATATAATTGTCGCCAACAGAAACTTTGAAAGGGCGGTAAGTGTTGCAGGGTCGTTCGGCGGAAAAGCTGTTTTTTTTGAAGAACTTGATTCCCAGCTTATTCAGGCGGATATAGTAATTACTTCAACCGCGGCAACAGAACAGATAATAACCTCGGATATGGTAAAAAAAATCATTAGAAAAAGAAAAAACAGGCCTTTATTTTTTATTGATATTGCCGTGCCGAGGGATGTTGAGCCGAAGGTCAACAAGCTTGATAATATCTTTTTATATGATATAGACGACTTGAAGGAAGTAGTGGATGAAAACAGTTCTCAGAGAAAACAGGAGGCAGTAGTAGCTGAACGGATAGTTGAAGAAGAAGTGTTGAAATTTGGCAAATGGATGGAAACACTCGAGGTCGTTCCAACTATCGTCTCGCTGCAGGAAAAGGTCAATGCTTTAAAGGAATCAGAGATCAAAAGAAGTCTTCCGGGGCTGGGAAATCTGTCCCCGGAACAATTAAAAAGTATCGAGACCTTAACAACCTCTCTGACACAAAAAATAATCAGTGATCCTATTTTGGCGTTAAAGAGGATATCAGGAAGGACATCAAAAGACGCGTACCTTGATGTGGTGAGAAAATTATTTAACCTTGACCGGGAAGAGGAATAATCGAAATAAAATGGATATAGAAAAAATAATAGAGAAAATTAAAAATCATGAAAATTCCGGCAGTATAGGGATGATAGCCAGCCACCTGGGCATTGTCAGGGGATTTTCCAGGAATGGTAAAGATGTTGATGGCGTCAATGTAAAATACGACATGGCCGCATTAGACAGTATAATCCAAGAAATCAAGAATATGGAAGGTATAGTTGAAGTAATAGTTGAGATTAATGAAGGTCATCTGAAAGTGGGTGATGAGCTAATGTTTGTTGCTGTTGGCGGAGATATTAGAGAGAATGTATTTAAAGCGCTTATGGAGGCTGTAAACCGGATTAAAAAGAACGCGGCCAGTAAAGAGGAGATATTTTCTACTTAAAAATAGAATTGAGGTGATAGATATGGGAATGGTGGATGTTACAGAAAAACCGATTATAAAAAGAACAGCAGTTGCTTCCGGGCGATTATACCTGTCCTCCGGAACTCTGGGTATAATAAAGGCAGGAAAAGTAAAAAAAGGTGATCCTTTATTAATTGCCGAAGTAGCGGGCATGAACGCTGCCAAACAGACTCATTTGCTTGTTCCTCACTGCCATCAGATACCGCTTGACATGATTAAAGTGGATTTTGAGGTTAATGATGATTCAATTGATGCATCATGTACCGTCAGTGCCCAGGCCAGGACAGGCGTTGAAATGGAGGCCCTTGTAGGTGTTTCCATTGCTTTAAATACAATACTGGATACTGTAAAATATATTGAGAAGAACCCTGAAGGACAATACCCCCATACCAGGATAACAGATATAAAGGTTGTATTTAAAAAGAAAGGAGAATAGGGCGAGCAGAGAGAGTTTTTAATACCCACCACTGTCATTCCCGCCCCACCACTGTCATTCCCGCGAAGGCGGGAATCCCTGTTAAATACCTTGAGAGGGTAAAAGGATATTTTATACTTATGTACCTATGAGTGTCGGTTTTCATACAGAATACACGCAAGCCCTCAAGGTAAGAACTGCCCTGTTAAATGCTGCTTCGCAGCCCGTTGTGCGGATTTAACAGGGTAAAGAAAAACTCAAATCTTATTTAAAAGGGGAACTTTTTTATTCAGGTTTTTACAGCACAAGTCAAGGTTTGACCCCATTGATTCACAACCGATCATCATTCATCTTCCGGAAAAGGCAGAATGTTATCTGTTGCCGTTTCAGCCTTTTTATAGTCCTTGTCATCAACAATGATTTGGATCTCAAAAGGTATTCCTTCTTCATCAAGTGTGTCTACGTAAAGACCGGCTTCATCAATTGTTTTTAATATGATCAGCGGTCTGGGGTTTTCTATCATTTCTATTTCTATACCGTCACCGCACTGTTCGCAATTTACTATTTTTTTAAATGCCCTTATATCTGTCGCATCAATATTTCTTTTAATAGCTTCTGCGGAGGCCAGGTGAAAATTCAATTCGTCTAAAGTGTGAATATTTACTAATACTCCCAAAAGATCTTCATTGCTCATTTTATCGAAATTAATTTTCTCACTGGACTCATCATCGGGTTTTTTATCGATTCTTCTTTTACGCGCCTCTATACGAATCAAATCATATACTCCTTCCTCGAAACTCTCTTTTCCCTCCAGAATCATTTGATTTATTTCGTCATCGCTGCATTTTTCATATGTTTCAATAAGCTTCATTCGTTTACTTTCATCCATTTTATCACTCTTTTTTATTTAAAGATTATTGATTACTTATCGTTATACGAATTATTAAGATACTCTAATTGGTTACAACTACCAGAAATAATCAACACTCTATAGATATATTAAATAGATTCAATATACATGAATTGATTTTAAAATTCTACCGGAGGCCCTAACCATGGAACATCCCTATTCTCTAACAGGGGGAATATATTCACTCTCTAAAAAGGAATCGCAGTTCTTACATAGCCCATTTGCGGTGTTTATATCGCTTAGTTCTACCGTCTCAAATGTTTCTTCTTTTTGTGATAATAATTTTTCCCAAACGGGATTTTCCCATTCCGGGCATGATTGAGAGAAGGCATATTCGCAATTAATATATCCTTTTTCCATTTCTCATTCCTCCTTTAAGTGTTTTGGGTGAACGAATGATTAGATAGGCAGATTCAACATACATGAATTGATTTAAGAATTCAATCGGAGGTTATAATCAGGCTCAAATAATAGTTAAGATAAGTTATAACTTTCTTGTAATGAATTAAGAAGGCTTTTTGTGACCAAATGTAACAAAAATTGTATTCCAGGAATCGAAAATAAAAGAGATAAGACAGTATAAATCCGACACAAAGGGATGTGCATTGAAGACCATCATATTGTGCAGATCAGGATGAAAACGGATAATTTGACAAAATTTGGTGTCTATTTTTTACTGGTTGTTAATATACTTGTTTTATGGTGATTTATAACTTGCTTGATTTATTGGGAAAATAGGGCTTGATCCATCTGTGGGATTTTACTGAAGCGGATCATGGTTATTGGCACTGAATTTGAAATACATAATGAGAACTTAATAAACCCTATTTAAAAAGGAGGAGATTATGAAACAGGTATTTAAGAATTTTATTGGAATCGTAGCAATTTTGTTAGTGGTCTTTACTTTAACGGGGCCTTCGCTTGCGGATGAATCGTCAAAAATCGATCTTAATGAAGCAACTGTCCAGGAACTTGTGAAAATCAAAGGTATCGGCCAGAAATATGCTGAGCGAATAGTTGAATACCGGGAAAATATCGGTAAATTTGAAAAAATTGAAGATATTATGAACATAAAAGGTATTGGTAAGAAGAAGTTCGAATCTATAAAGGATACTATATTTATAGAGGCTGAAGAAACAGAAGAGGATTACGCAGAGACTGAATAATTTATCTCTGTAAAATTTTGTCCCGTGATTATCAATTGCTGATATCCGGGACAAAATATAATCTTAATCCAGGTCGCGATCAAGCAGTTTATATGCTGTTATTATGCCTACATCCTTACGAAACCGTTCTTCCGGAGTAAGTTTCATGAGTGCTTTCAGAGTATCTTCATTCTGATTTACCAGAAAATCAGGAATTAATCCCTTGCCCTGCCATGTCTTGCCCCTCGGTGAATACATCGCGCCGGTGATAAACCTGACTCTGAAATTGTTTTCAAGGGTATAGATTCTGTCAAAAACTCCCTTTCCATAGGTCCCTGAGCCAATGAGCAGGGCCTTTCGGTGCTCCTGGAGAGCCGCGGCAAGGATTTCAGCTGATGATGCTGTCTTTTCATTCATAAGTATCGCGATATCGAATTCAAATGGATTCTTATTCGATGATACATAATTCTGTAGACCGGTGTCTCTTTGCATTGTCCTCAGAAGGATTGATTTTTCCGGAAGAAACAGTTCTATAACACGAAGTGCTTCTGCAAACACGCCTCCGGAATTGTTGCGAAGATCAATGATTATACTTTTAAACCTCTTTTCACTGTATTTGGCGAGTTCCTTTTTGAGATCTTTTGAGATATCAGCTGAAAAACTCCTCAGGTCTACAAGCAGTACCTCCTCTGTCAATCCCGTGATAATCAGGTTTGGTGTATTGAATTTCTTTCTTATGATAGTAACATCAAAAACTTCAATGTCCCTGTTTATAGTGAGTGTAATCTCTTCCCCTTCTTCACCCTTCAGAAGGCTGTTGATATCCGCAACAGACCTGTTTTTTAATTTTTCCGAATTGATTCTGAGTATTCTGTCCATGGGTTGAAGTACACCATCGGAAGGTGACCCCGGTATTACTTCTGACACTGTCAGCGAACCCTCAGCCGCGTTAAAACTGCTTTTAATTCCAAATGATATCTGTTCACCCTGCAGAGTGAGAAGTACATTTTCATATTCCTCAGGTGTCCATATTTTTGCCAGGTCAGGATTCTCCGGTGGTGATATGTGCCGCAGCATACCCTTTATTGCTGACCAGTAAAGGGCTTCATCTGATATTTTGTCACTGTAATAATTGTTGAGGATGAGGTCCCGTATCTCATTAAATGTCTTTTCAGGCTGTGGTAATTCGTGGGGGATTTCAATTTGAAACAGCGGCTGGATATCTCTCTTATCTTGAGCCCTGGCATTATCTATCATTAATAAAAAATTACATAAAACGACAATACAAGCCGCAACCAGAGGTTTTGTCCTGTTTAAGTTCATTTTTATCAATTGTCCTCTCCCTGGTAATGTCAATACCATACCCATAATTTGTTACATAAGCTGAAGCTGTTTAAAGTGAGACTTGATTACTTGCTCCTGTTTATCATATTTTATAATCATACAATAGTGTAAAATTCAGGTAATAAAATATGTTGACCCTTTCATATATTAAATATTACTAAGCATAATAGCGGATCAAGCCGGGATACCGGAAGTTGATATTAATTTATATATAAACCGGAGGCCATAATGAGCTGGGTTACAATTGAATATGATAAATGTAACAGTTGCGGAATATGCCTGGAAGGATGTGACAGGTGCTTTTTCATGGATGGCGGCAGGATATCTGTTAACGCGGACATTAACAGCTGTTCCATATGCGGCCGGTGTGTTTCTCTTTGCCCGGCAGACGCGATAACTCACAGTGAAATGGACATGAAAAATTTTCATGAAATTAAAAAAAGAAATTTCATATCCGCAGATGAGTTTTTTGAATTCCTTCGTCAAAGAAGGTCACACCGTTCTTTCCTCGATAAGAGCATCCCTGAACCTGATATCAAGAAACTGGTCGATGTAGTACGATATTCACCAACAGGCAGTAACAGTCAGAGTGTGGAAGTCCTGGTAATTCAGGATACGGCTAAAATAAAGAAACTATCTGATCTGGCTGTTGAGTTTATGGTAAACAGCGGCATAGAAACTGCGAAGATGCTTGAAAATCTTAAAGCGGAGGGAAAAACCGGACCTGAAGAAATCGGTCAGATGGAAACGATGATTGGGTATGGGGAGGTGATGAAAAAAAAGAGTGAAATGGGAATGGACCCTGTTTTATATAATGCACCCGCGGTAATGGTTTTTCATGCCCGGGATGAAATGTTTTCAAAAAAGGATGACTGCGTAATTGCTTCGACTACAGTGGGACTTCTTGCAAGGACTATGGGATTGGAGTATACCTATATAGGAATACTCCAGGGGGCGGCTGATAACTATCCTCCTGTTATGGAGGAATTGGAAATACCGGCAGGCAATAAGGTATACAGTGTTATTATTATCGGATATCCAGAGTTAAAGTTTTTACGTACTGTAGACAGAAGACCGGTCTCTATAAGGCGGGAATAGGGGAGTGCGGGCCCATTAAGCTTTGGCGCGAAAAACTGTAGAATCTAGGTCTAACGTCATTCCCCGACTTCTCACTTAATATGGGAATAGAATGACTTCAAATTGACTTTTCTTTAAAGTGGTTGATTTTAATCAACTTGTTTTCGAATTCCTCGCCTTAAAGACGAGGGTCTTTCAGTTTAACTTCATAAAATGAAAGGAAAGGATAGACATGAAAAACATAATAATCATTATTGCTGTTATTATTATATTAGTAATTGGAGGAGTAATATTCCTTATAAGTAATATTGACAGTGTTATAAAAAAAGGTGTTGAAACTGTTGGTCCAAAGATACTGAAAGCACCTGTAACATTGAATGATGTCAATGTGTCTGTCACCAAGGGTACTGCCACTATTACAGGCCTTATTATTGGAAATCCGGAAGGCTTTAAAACTGATTATGCCTTTAAACTGGGTGAGGTCGCGCTGGACCTTGATATAAAATCTGTTACATCCGATAAAATTCATATTCGAAGCTTGATTATTGATTCACCTGAAATCATGTACGAAGGAGCACTCGGGAAAAACAATAATCTTTCCAGGCTTCAATCCAATGTTGAAGAAATAACATCCAGAACTAACAAAGAAGGAACTGACGAAAAGGATGGAGGTTCAGAAGGTGACTCAGGCGGGGAGTCAAAAAAAATCCAGATTGACTACATAAAAATATCCGGGGCAAAGGTAAACACAAGCCTGGATATATTAATGGGTAAGGGCCTGACTGTAAATCTTCCTGTCATTGAATTGCGGGACATTGGAAAGAACAGCAAAGCGACTGTATCCGATGCTGTTAAGCTGGTACTCGATAATCTTAACAGTTCCGTTTATCAGGCTGTTAAAGACAAGGCTAAGGGAATCGTTAATATTGATGGAGCAAAGGAGCTAAAAGACAATATCGGCGAAAAAGCAAAGGAGGGGATAGATAAATTAAAAGGCCTGTTAGGCAGGTAACTTACTTCTTTGAAGCGGTGATTTTATGCCCTGCAATTGCAAGAGCATGATTAAGATTCATGGAATGCTTGTAGCCGAACATGGGTATCTCTAACAGGATATCACAATAGTCCCTCAATCCTTTTGCTATGCCATATACCTCGTTCCCCAGCAGTAGAACGCAGGATGCGGCCGGCTTCCATTCATCCAGTGTAACCGATTTTTCCGATTTCTCGATGCCTATTACAGGGATTTTCAGTTCCTTGAGCCATTCGGAGAGGTCGGGCTTATACTCCACAGGTATCCACTTCTGGGTACCCCTTGCAGCCTTACAGAGCTGGGGGTGCTCAAGACTCAGCCAGTCTGAATTGTGCGCCAAACCCTTAAATCCAAAATTATCAATAAGCCTGAGTACTGATCCGATGTTGTATGGACTCCTGACCTGATCGAGGACAACGGTCACATCAAACCCGGGTTCCCAGGTCAATGACTCAGTATTCCGGTCTGAAACCGCATCAGGTTCCAGTTCAACAGGATTGCCGGTAAAACTGTTATGAAACAGTAAATATTCATATGCAGCTTCCTCGTCGGTAAGGTAGTCGGGAGGGTTGTAACGGTCCATTTCAACCCAGGACTGCATCTCTTTATACCGTTTAAAAAAGCCCGTGAAATCCTTATTTTTCAAGGACTCCCGGGCTAGAAGGGCTAAATATTCATGCTGCCTGGATGAAGAAAGCTTTATGAACTTATGTTTTCCGATTGTCTCAACATACTTGGCCGGTTTTGAGGTTTCGGGTCTCAATGGATTGTCCTCCAATATGGCATTGTTGTTCTTCAAACATTAATAAGCCATTTTTTACATGCAGGTCAACTTCATTGAATTCCTCAATTGTCAACTCACTGTGATCAATAGTCTGGTTATCAACAGTTACAACCTGGCCCGGTTCAAAGGGTGAGCCGTCAAGAAGCTCCATTTTGTTCCGGTGTTTACAGACGAGAACCATTCCCTGGGATGCTATATCCCTGATTTTCGCGGACTTCAGGTTAGCCAGCAGGATAACCTTTTTACCAGATAAATCTTCAGGTGAGTAGCTCTTTACAAGACCCGCGACAACGCTTCTCGGTTCATCTTCACCCGCGTCTATTGAAAGCCAGTACAACTGATCGGCATTAGGGTGTTTTTTTACCTCAACAATATTTCCTACCTTGAGCTGAAGCTTGCCAAAATCAGACTGCTTCCCGCTGAACTGTTTCCTGAACTTCTCAGCCAGCTTGATATTCAGTTTTTTATGTATAATTTCCGGCTTATTGATAGAATGACCATCCAACCCTTTAAAAATACCCACATCCTGCCAGTCACAATCTTTTTGATTAAGAACATCAAGTATCCTTTCCGAGGTTTTCGGCATAAACGGGGATAATGTTATTGCTACACTCTTTACCAGGTATGTGAGAAGAGATACGGTCGCGTGGGCGTGTTCAGGTTCGGTTTTAATTCTTTCCCAGGGCTCCATATCCTGAAAAAACTTATTACCCCGGTTGCCAATAGCCAGTATTAATCTTATTGCATCACGGAGTTTAACTGATTCAAGTGCTTCGGTCACCTGGTTCAGATCACCAGTACACTCTTTGACAAATTCATTGTGGGTTTCAGGCAGATCAAAATCTCTTATTTTGCCATCAAAATTCTTCACCAGGTAGACCAGGGTCCTGTTAACCATATTGCCGATATTATCTATGAATTCCGAGTTTACTTTTTCAAAGAAGTCATCCCACACAAACTGGCTGTCATTTCTTTCAGGGCGGTTGGCAAGGAGATAAAATCTCCACAGGTCAATGTCTATTCCGGTATCTTTAACATCATCACCAAAAATCCCTACATTTCTTGACTTTGAAAATTTATCATTCTCATAGTTCAGGTATTCAATGGCGTTTATATGATGCAAAAGAGTCCAGTTTTTACCAGTACCGATAAGGGATGCCGGAAATATTACGGTATGAAAGGGGATATTGTCTTTTGCCATAAACTGGTAGAGTGTTATATCTTCAGGATTTTGCCACCAATCCTTCCAGTCTTCACGGACATTGGCTGTAATGGATATATAGCCGATAGGCGCGTCAAACCACACATAAAACACCTTTTTTTCATAACCGGGCCTTGGTACAGGTATTCCCCAGGAAAGGTCCCTGGTAATGGGCCTGGGCTGGAGCCCCTTATCAAACCAGGAAAGGGTTGTCTGTATGGCATTATTTGTCCATCCGCCTTTTTTAGAAGCATCTTCAGCCCACGCCTTTAGTTTGTCCTGTAAAGAATCAAGCTTCAGGTAGAGGTGGCTGGTCTCCTTTGTAACAGGGGTGCTCCCGCATATTTTACAATGGGGAATTTTAAGGTTTTCAGGCTCCAGCAGCTTTCCGCAGTTGTCACACTGATCACCCCTTGCTCCTTCGTCACTGCAGTGCGGGCATGTTCCTTCCACATATCTGTCAGCGAGAAACATGTCATCCTTTTCACAATAAATTCTGTTTGTAGTCTCTTCTTCGATCAATCCTGCTGCGTCAAGGTCATTGAAAATATCATGGGCAATTTCTGTCTGTTTTTCAGTAGAAGTCCTGCCGAAAATATCAAATGATATATTGAAATGATCATATACTTCCTTGTGAAGGGCATAGTATTTATCACATATCTCCCGTGGTGTAAGTCCTTCTTCCCTGGCCTTTGTTTCGGTGGCTGTGCCATATTCGTCGGTCCCGCAGACATAAAGTGTTTCATACCCCCTCAACCTGCAGAACCGGGCATAGGTGTCTGCCGACAATACGCAACCGATGATAGTCCCCAGGTGAGGGAAATTATTTACGTAGGGCAGTGCTGATGTAATCAGTTTTTTCATGTATAATGCTCCAGTATTCTCTTTATATAATACAGATGCGGTTGTTTATCATTTTTTGAAAAAAGATACAATGATTTGATACCCCCTGGACACCGGCAAGATGTCATCTACTGCGTTGCCTTCGATTGCTTCTTCTTGCGGCGTACTATTTGTACACCTCAGTCGGTGCTCCTTGGCGCCTTATATCTAACACCTTGCCAGTGCCCAGGAATTTTCAAAATCCTTCATAGTTGTTATTTTGATGGTGGATTATGGATAAAGCTTGAAAAAGTTCACCTGAAATAAAAATGCTCTTTCTGCGGCCGATTTTTTACGGCTGCCGAAAGAGCATGGCATTCCTTAATTTTATTTGGAAGAAAAAACGAGTGTGGTTAACCCTGTTTTAACTTAATAATTTCTTCCGGTGTAAATTTCTCACGGGGGTGTGAGGGATGCAGTGATACGTCGCCTAGTGTCATGTCATATTTCGGGGAAAAGAGAACATGCATCCACTGAAAAGGTTTGTTAACCTTTGTGATAGCAATGGGGCCGTGCACCAGTCCCTTGGGCATGTAGAGGACACAGGTACTGTCAATAATATGCTTCTCTCCTTCTTCGCCAAAATGTACTTCTATTTCAGCGTCGAAATCATAATAATTCTGCGGGTTACTGCCAAAGATGAAAAAGATTTCATCACCATCGTGTGCATGGGCAGGATGGGGAAATTCGATAGGTTCGGTTACTACAAGCAGTTGGACTTCCACTGGAAAGTTGGGGAGGTCGGCACCTTCACAACCCTCTTCACCGCATATATGCAATGACGGCGCTCTTCCTTTTTCAAGGGGTTCCCTGATTATGTATTTTCCATACTTGCTCTCGGTCATTCTTAATCCTCCTTCTCCATAGCTTTAGTCATAATGTTAATTGTTAAATCAAATGTTCCATTTAGAAGATTGGGTAATTACGCTTGTTTTCTATATAAAACTTTTTTTGATTTTTCAATAGAATTAAACAAAATGATTTAAAAGCAGCATTAGTAACCGCTAAAACGCGGGTTTACTATGTTGCTGTATATTGAGCCGAAAGAGTAGCTCAGGCCGATTGAACCGTAGTAGCTGTAACCCGTGGCAAGCTGGGTCTGCCGTAAAAGCACCTCTTCTAATGATGCGCCACCCTTGGGCAGGGAAATCTGGTCCCGGATTCGCCTGAATCCTCCGTAGATATTAAAAGAAAGCCCCCTGAAAAGGCGGATGGAAACGTCCGCATTCAACCTCAGGTTGTTCTTCTGCAGGTCGTTAAAATAATGAAATCCCTGGAGCGAGGCGCCGATGTTTCCCCATTTTTCCTTCATTTCAAAGGTGATGCTGAGAGACTGTCCCCACATGTTTTCTGAAGTTTTGTTGTAAATAGTCTCTTCATTGTATTTGTACATATTGAACCCGGGCTTCCAGAGGAACCGTAACTGGCGGCGCGTAGATTCCGAATAGGGGAAAAAATTATACTCTAAAGCGGGGGCTGGTTTAAAAGCATAATCCATATTGCTGTATGTCGATGAATAGGCCGACAATCCAACGCCGGCGGACCAATGGTCGGTAAGGCTTTTGACTGCCAGCAGGTTGAAGTTTTTACTCCTGGAAGTACTTTTAAAAGTACCGCTGCTAAGATAGAAGTTATCCTCACTTTTACTGGTGGAATAGGATGACCTGAACTTGAAATCAGGAGTAATCCGGTTCGCAGAAAAGGAACCACTAAGGGAGTAGGCATCGGACATTTTTTCGCCATCGATAAAACCTCGTCCGCTAATACTGAAAACCCAGTAGTCCCATTTGTCTTCTTTTTCGACAGACTCAATTTCCTCACTTTCGAAAGAGACGGAAATCATGTCGGCGACAGGTGTTCTCGCCGCGTAGGACACCAGCCCTATCTTCAGGAAACGCGCCAGTCCTTCTCTGACTTCATCCGATGTGTCCGTATTGTTTGAAAAATATTTGAACTCATTGTTAACCCCTTCAAATTCCTTCTGCCCGTTAAACAACAGGTTGTACTCCCTGCCGCTGCTTCCTGTTGATTGTGTTGTAATCAGTACATAAACCTGGGCGTCTTTACTGTCTCGTACATAGCTTACGAATGTTATCTCGGTCCGTATATAGTCCATGTCACATCGATCGCAATCGATGTATACCTTCGGCGCCTGCTTGAGAATATCGCTGGTAGCGCGTGAAGCCTCAGCTTCGGATTGAAGTGATGATGCATTGGTGAATTGCCCCTGGGTACAGGTGAATACAAAAACAATAACAGTCAGAATAAACCGCAACAGCATTAGCTTTCTCACAATAGAACCTCTACTTGAATATTAATTGATCAGAAAAATAAATTATAACACCAGCATAAATTTTATATTGAGCAGTGATTAATTATCGTTATATGTGCTTTTAAAACAGTGAAAAAGGTTATAATCATCAGAATAATTAATCAACAACATATGGCTGCATCAAAACTTTATCATTATAATATTATTTTTTTCAACCTTGATTTAAAGTTTGGTCTGCTGAATTGCCGACTTGTCTCACCATATGATTTCACTAATATCTTTTCCTGACCCGGCATAGCCTTCCTGTCCGCCAAAACTATAGAGACGGTGGGTAGCGATGACGACAACCTATAGCCTAATAGTCTTCCTTACCAATTTTGAATTTAAAATCTTGACTCTTACCTATGACAGCGGTACACAAATACAGTTAGTAAATCGCAGACTTAGTACGGCCACTCAAAAAACTTTTCTTAATAATTGCTAATTGTTAATTGATGTAGATTAGGAGGCCCCATGAAAAAAGAAAGAAAAAGCCTGATATTATGCCTTTTTATTTTAGCGGTAGCGATAGGAGTAATATATGTAACCTCTTGTCAAAATACTGCAAAGAATCCACAAAGCCAGGCAAAAGCACTTATTGAAGAAGCAGGTTTAAAAGGAGGCCTTATTGTTCATCTGAACTGCGGTGAAGGAAGGTTAACGGAAGCTCTCAGGCTGAATGACAGTTATCAGGTTCAGGGGCTCGACAGTCAAAAAAATAATGTTCAGAAAGCCCGGGAATACATTATGTCAAAAGATAAATACGGCCCGGTTTCAATAGGCCTGTTAAAGGGCAATGAACTGCCTTATAATGATAATTTCGTAAACATGATTGTTATCGACGATCCAGGCAAAATATCTAAAGATGAAGTCATGAGAGTACTCACTCCCAACGGTGTGCTTTTAACAAAAGCAGGTTCAAAGTGGGATGTTGAGAGAAAACCTGTACCAAAGGAAATGGATGAGTGGAACCAGTACCTGTATAATTCCGAAGGGAACATGGTTTCAAAGGATGAGATAATAAGCCCTATCAAACATTATCAATGGATAGGAGGTCCGAGATGGTCCCGTCACCATGATACAAAATCAAGCCTGAGCGCTATGGTTTCGGCTGATGGGCGGATTTTTTATATTATGGATGAAGGTCCCAAGAATTCAGTTATTCTGCCTGCCGATAATTACCTTACTGCAAGAGATGCCTATAACGGTACCATCCTGTGGAAAAAATCCATTCCGGAAGGGACCGTGGGTCATCTATTCCCATTAAAAAGCGGGCCAGCTTATTTACCACGCCGTCTTATTGCGGCAGGTGACAAAGTATATGCCACCCTTGGGAATTACGCTGCTTTAAGCGAGCTTGATGCGGCAACAGGCGAAGTGATCCGATCTTTTCCTGATACTGAGGACACCTCGGAAATTATATTATCCGGCAACACTCTATTCCTGCTTATAGGAAGGCCTGAAAAGAAAGAAGAGCTGTTTGCAGCTAAAAAGACTAGTGTATGGGCCAATATGGACGTTGGACGTTTTGAATGGGGCTGGAATAAAGAACCGGCAAAAATAGTGTCAATCAATCTGCCTGACGGAAAAATCAACTGGACAAAAAAATATACTGTAGCGCCACTATCACTGATCGCTGATTCAGGTTCCGTGTATTTCCATGATGGGGATAACCTGGTTAGTCTTGAAAGAGAAAATGGTGGTGAAAAATGGAAAACTGAAGCAAAAAGGAGAATAGAAGGAAGGCCGGTTGTACAGGGTTCAACAGATTTAAATATGTATGAAACAGGGTATGCTACAAGGCTGCTGGTCCATGACGATGTTCTTCTCTTTTCGAACGGACTGCAGGAGATAGTTGCTTTTTCTGCTGCTGACGGGAAGAAATTATGGAACCAGCGACAGCCTGCATCCGGGCATTATTCACCTGAAGATATTTTTGTAATTGACGGCCTTGTCTGGACCGGGGCAACAGCCATGCCGAATCAACCGGGAAATTATATTGGATGGGATCTTCACACCGGTGAATTAAAGAAAGATATGCCCAATGACGCCGGGGATATATACTGGTTTCATCAGAGATGTTATCCAAGCAGGGCAACAGAAAATTATTTTTTACCATCCAAAACAGGGATTGAATTCGTTGATACTGAAAAGGGCCACTGGGATATTAATCACTATGCAAGAGGAAGCTGCTCCTACGGAATAATGCCCAGTAACGGCCTTGTGTACGCGCCACCAAGCGCCTGTGCCTGTTACATGGAAGCAAAACTGTTTGGTATAAGCGCGTTAGGAGGAAATATACAATCCGGCTTCAGCCTTGAAGAAGCCGCAAAAGAAAACAGGCTTGAAAAAGGTCCTGCATACTCGGCAGATATTAAAGACGATTCGGATACACATGACTGGTCTACCTACCGGCATAATGCGGGAAGGACAGGTTCAACACCGGTTGAAGTTTCAGCAGACGCGACAACAAAATGGCGTTTAAAACTCGGAGGAAAACTCAGCAGCCCGGTTTCCTCTGGCAGCAGGGTTTACGTGGCGCAGGTGGATGCCCACACATTACATGCAATTGATTCCGCTTCAGGAAATATTCTCTGGAGCTATACAGCCGGAGGCAGAGTTGATTCACCTCCTACTGTTTACAAGGGCCGTGTTCTGTTCGGGTCCGCTGACGGTTATGTTTACTCCCTCAATTCAGCCGACGGTGAATTGATCTGGCGTTTCAGGGCCGCGCCAAAAGACCGCAGGATGATGGCATTTAATCAGGTTGAGTCTGTCTGGCCTGTTCACGGAAGTGTACTTATCCAGAATGACAGGTTGTATTGTGTTGCAGGAAGGACAATGTTTCTTGATGGCGGAATACGTTTCCTGATCCTCGATCCTGTCACAGGCAAAATGATTGATGAAAAAATAATGGATGAGAATGACCCCGATACAGGGGAGAATATGCATAAGTATGTTAAAAACCTGGACATGGCTGTAGGCCTGGCAGATATACTTTCCAGCGATGGAGAACATATTTATATGCGTTCACAGCAGTTTGATCTTAATGGAAACCGGAAGAATATTGCTGTAAGAAATTTTGATGACCAGTTTGGTGAA
Organism: Thermodesulfobacteriota bacterium; assembly: GCA_042573485.1. GTDB lineage: Bacteria > Desulfobacterota > DSM-4660 > Desulfatiglandales > HGW-15 > JAAZBV01. The sequence continues at coordinate 37,593 of JBHPCX010000009.1, forward strand.
GGTGCCCATATATTCTCACCCATCGGTTTTCTTGATGATTCATTTTTCTACAGAGCTACTATGCTATACGGAAAAACCATAAAAGGAGGTTGGGGAGGATGGGGAATGGCGGGAAAACTCACCCCGGCCGGAAGAATCCTGGTAGCTGATGACGTCACTGTTTATGGATACGGACCAAAGCCGGAGTTTTTAACAGAGTCTATAATAACTGAATACAGCCTTTATGCTGCTGATAAAAACGGAAGCAGCAGTGCTGTAGAGGAATTCATGAAAACAGGCGGGAACATGTGGTATCCGGGTGCCGGAGACTGGAAACAGGGGCAGAGTCTGCCGAAAATACAGATGTCCGCGGTTCAATTCAAATGGCAGGTGGATAAACCCGATATCTTTGCAAGGGCCATGGTCCTTGCGGATAAAACACTGTTTGTAGCAGGTCCTCCGGATATCCTCGATGAAGAGGGAATTTATTTCTTTTTAAATGATGAAGAGATAAAGGAAGAACTTGCAAGACAGTATGATCTTCACAAGGGAAAAGAAGGCGGAAGAATGTGGGCTGTTTCAGCCGGCACCGGGGAAAAGCTTAAGGAGTTTGAACTGGATTCACTGCCTGTGTGGGATGGTATGGCAGCATCCAAAGGACAATTGTATATATCGACTATGGGCGGAGAACTTCTGTGCTATAAATAATAGGCTGCCGCCTACGCTTCAGCTACGGCGCGCCAGGGAAGCAGTATAGGCTTCCGCCTTCGTATAAAACTATGGCGGACAGGGAAGTCTGAAGAAAAGGTACAGTATAACTGAATCTATATATTTTTCAGTGTAAACATGCATCCCTGTTCCGATCCGCCGTCGCCCATTCGACAGACTCAGGGCTATGGCAGGACAGGCCGGGGAATCCAAACTCAACCGTCATTCCCCGGCTCCGACCGGGGAATCCATTTTAGAGACTTGGCTTTTCATTGATTACTGATAATTGATCATTGTTTATTGACAACTGTTATGTCCAATATTAACGGGCTGTTGACTGACCCTTATTCGTTATGACCTACTATCACTGGGCAGCGGAACCTGTAATTCTGCAAAGTATGACCTATCCACAAATGGGTCATCCGAAACCGAATGGACTCTGGTTTGATGTAGACTGTAGCTGGAAACAATGGTGTGAGGCAATACAGTTCCGCCTGGAGGATCTGGATTGGCGCCACACAGTTATCCTTCAAGATACTTCGAAAATACTTTTTCTGCGGAATGTCGAAGATATCGATGTATTTACCAGTCAGTACGGGCATGATATTTCAGGTCAAATTCAACCCATTCAAAGCTCTCAAGATCTCGATACATTTGCAGACCAGTATGGTAAGGACCTTTTTAACGATCTTATAGGGCAATTCTCAAATTACATTATGTGGGAGGAGGTCGCCGGGAAATACAGCGGTATCATTATTGACCCCTATTTCCCTGAGAGATGCCAGACCTACTTATGGTACTACGGCTGGAACTGTGCTGGTGGATGTGTCTGGGATACAAGCATGGTCCGCCTGGGTAAGCCGTTTCAGGGTAGCGGTTCACCCTGTTAAATCCACACAGCGGGCTGCGAAGCAGCATTTAACAGGGTAAAGGCTGAAGGGTGTTAGGAAAAACTGGCTGTCTGCCTTCGCTTAAAAGCTATGGCGGACAGATAGAGGTCAGAAGAAACAATAAGGTAGGGGCACGACACACCGTGCCCGTATCTGTCATTCCCGTGTAGACGGGAATCCATTTTTATAGTTTTTAGTTAACCGAAAACTATAAACCATAAAAACTGTAAAAAAATTAATATAAGGGAGCTTATTGCGAACCCCTTGTCCTCAAGGAAGGAAAAGGATGGCTAGAAGTCAAAAGGCCGGGATGGCCTTCATCCTGGTGACGGTATTCATAGATGTTCTCGGAATCGGGATAATCATTCCAATTCTGCCGGAACTCGTTAAAGAATTTGTTGGCGGAAGTACTGCCAGTGCTGGACGCTGGTTTGGCATTATCGCTGCTACCTATGCCGCGACACAGTTTTTCTTCGCGCCGGTCCTGGGCTCTCTCTCGGACCGGTTCGGGCGGCGTCCAATCATCCTGATCGCTTTATTTGGCCTGGGTGTCGATTACGTGATCCAGGGTTTAGCACCCACTATTGGATGGCTTTTCCTGGGGCGTGTGATTGCCGGAATCATGGGGGCGAGCTTTACCACGGCAAACGCCTACATCGCTGATGTATCAGGACCGGAAGACAGGGCTCGAAACTTCGGATTGATGGGCGTGGCCTTCGGACTCGGATTTATCTTCGGTCCTGCCCTGGGTGGATTTCTTGGCGGGTACCACATAAGACTGCCCTTTTTCGGGTCGGCAGCATTGGCTCTGATCAACTGCCTGTACGGCTTTTTCGTTTTACCCGAATCACTGCCTCGCGAGAAACGTGGACACTTTTCATGGAAGAAGGCCAACCCGATGGGCAGCCTCATGGTATTGAGGACTTATCCATTGGTTGCTCACCTCTCCGTGTCGTTTATATTCATCGGACTGGCTCAGCGAGGCCTCGAGGTGGTCTGGGTGCTGTACACCGGCCACCGGTTTGGGTGGGATGAAGGTGCCAACGGTCTCTCGCTTGCTTTGATAGGTATAATGGCCGTTCTGGTTCAGGGTGGACTGGTGCAGCCTTTTATCAAACGATTCGGTGAACGAAAAACGATACTATTCGGGCTTTTTGTGGGCGCATTCTCATTCCTGGGGTATGGTATGGCCTCTGAGGGTTGGATGATGATTGTCGTCATCATATTTGGCGCGCTGGGCGGAGTTTCCGGACCTGCCATCCAGGGCTTGATCGCCGGCACGGTTGCCTCTCATGATCAGGGGAAAATTCAGGGAGGTATCACATCCCTGATGAGTCTCACGAGCATATTTGCTCCACTGATTTTTGCGACCGTCCTGTTCAGTTACTTCACTTCCCCGGCCGCGCCATTCGAGCTTCCCGGTGCTCCCTTCCTGGTAGGCTCGGTTCTAATGGCAATTTCGTTTTTGATTCTACTGCAACTGTTTCGACGGAAGCTGACGTAATAAAAAACGGAGACTTGACGTAATAAAAAACGGAGACTTAACCCCTTTAGCAGAAATAAAAAGGAGAACTGTCATGATAGTGATTTACAGTAAGTATTCAAAACGGAGCACAGCAGCTTTAATAGTTACATTTATTGTGATCGGGTTAATGTTCTTCATTGAAACGGGCTGTGCCAGAGAAGAAAAGAGTGAACAACAAACTATTCCGCCTGTTAATGTAGATAAAAGCAAAATTATCTTAGACATTACAAAGACGGGTGAAATATTGATTCAAGATGAAAAAATTGATTTAAACTCGATTCAGTCCAGGATAAAAGACTTTATGAATGAATACCCTGATGGGGATATAATTATTCTCAGTGATAAGGATCCTTTTAATAATAAAGTAGTAGAGGAAGTGCTCGATCAAGTCAGGGCAGCTAAAGTTAAAAATATAGTTGTAGCAACAGAAAAAAAATAAATTCAGAAAAGTGAAAAAAGGGCAAAATGGGATCCCCGGCCTGCTTTCGCCATTTTATCCGCCGTCGCCCAAGGCTATGGCGCGACAGGGTGGGGAATCCAGTTTTTCCTAATAGCCTTGAGTCTAAAATGCTTCAGCCTGATTTTCATCCTGTCATTTCGAAGTGTAACTGAGAAATCTTTTCTTTAAAGCCTTTTATTGATAATTGACAACTAATTATAGTGCACCCTGTTTTAAATGCTTAGTTTTAATCCCGAACCGCAGGTTTAACAATATAGCAGCAGCACTGAGTCCAGCTAAGAGACCAATCCAAATTCCAACAACTTCCATTTTTAATATAAATCCAAGGAAATAACCGATGGGCAAAGCAATTATCCAATATGCAAAAAACGTTATAAACATCGGTATGCGGACATCTGTGATCCCGCGTAAAATTCCCAGGCCGGCTGCCTGGGCGCCATCGGAAATCTGGAAAAGGGCAGCAACGATAATAAGTGAGGCCGCAATTTGAATCACTGCAGGATCTTCTGAAAAAATAAGCGGAAGCTGATTGCGGAATATGACCAATAGAACACCAAAACACGCCATTATTGCTGATGTAAAAATTACTGTTAAAAAACCGGATCGGCGTACATCATTAATATTTTTTCTGCCAAAGGCATGCCCAACACGGATTGTTCCCGCTGAGGAGATACCTAAAATAATCATGAAAGAAATTGAAGCCATGCTCAGGGCAATTTGATGAGCGGCTAACTGTGTACTTCCAAGCCAGCCAATCATAATAGCAGAAATTGAAAAGGCGCCGACTTCAAAAAATGTCTGAAAACCCGTTGGCACACCAATACGGATCAATTGCCTGATAACCGGCCAGTTAATATTACGAAACCTGAATGACGGATCATATTCTTGATAACGCTTTGCTTTTGAAACATATATCATCATAACTGCTGCCATAAAACTGCGCGTAATGAGGGTGGCATACCCGGCGCCATCCAATCCATATGCCGGCATTCCCAGGTTGCCGTATATAAATACCCAGTTTCCAAACACATTCACCAGGTTCGCTGCAAGGGTTATATACATTGCCGGTTTGGTAAAAGCCAGCCCTTCAATAAATTGGCGATAAACCTGAAAAATCATAAAGGGAATTATTGAGAACGCAATAATCTTTGCATAGGATGTAGCCTGAATAGCAACTGCTTCTTCCTGGTTTAAATAATTAATCATATCTCCCAATAAAAGTAAGCCGCTAAAAAGGACAAGAGTCACAACTGTATTCAGTAAAAGTGATTGCCGCAGGATAACGCCGCACTGATCTTTTTGTTTTCTGCCCCGGGCAATAGAAACCAGGGGAGTAATTGCCAGGGTCATTCCCATGCCAAATACTATTATCAGGTAGACAACGCTATTAACCAGCGAGGATGCCGCTAATGGAACAGCGCCAACCTGACCTACCATGATGCTATCGGTAAGACCAAGCATGATGTGCCCCAGCTGCCCAATAACAACAGGGATAGCAAGTTTAATGGTTTCTTCCAGATGTTCTTTATAGGATGTCATTTTTTATGAATTATTTAGAGAAATATGATTTATATAATAAAAAGAAGCAGTTGATAACATATTAAAAATAAAATTGAAATACAATTCTGTCCCCCTAAAAGCCTTTAGCCTGGAGTTCTAATCTTGAATCTGGAATCTTGAATTTTTCAATTAACTATAAACAGTTAATTGAAAATTCCCTTGCTTTTTCAACCTATCAGACCTAAAACTAACCAATTGCACCATTCCAGGCATAACGAATTATTGCCTCTTGTCCGCCTCAGGCGGAATATAAGTCTTTCTAAATAATAGACCATCAACTGTTAAACTTATAGACGTCCCATGTTTTCCGTCTGGTTCATTGCCATAACACCCGATTTACTTATTAAGGAGATCTATACATGAGCAGCACAACTGACACCGATAATCTTCCCCGCTCGGATGTTTTTAATTATGCTTTTTACATGGCTTCCGAGATGCTCTTTCTTATGATGCCAATGACATTCATGACTATATTTTTTACGGATAGTCTACTGATCAGCGCCGCACTGATAGGGACGGTGGTCGGCATCGCCCGTGCCCTTGACGTTGTAGCCGGGCTTCTTTCCGGCGGCATAATTCAGAAAACACGGGAAAAAGGGATGTATTACAGCAAATGGATAACGGCCACCCGCTGGGTAATCGGATGCGGTGTAATCTTAATGTTCGCGAATACATCGTCTATGCCGCTTTCAGTTAAATTAATTGTAGTATTTATTTCCTATTGCATGATTAATCTCTGTATGAACTTTATCCAGACATCCCAGTTCAATGTCCTCGCAGTCATGGGCGGCATATCCCTGGAAAAAAGGAATAAGCTGGCATTCAGGGGCACACAGGGTGTTACAACTGCAACACTTGTTTTCAGTTTAACCGCGGTACCCTTAATTGAAAAAGTACTTACTCCTGCAATCGGCAAAAATTATGCGTACTTTATCATGGGTATAGTTTGTGTTCTTCCCTATATGTTCGGCTGTCATTTCCTTGCAAAATCTGCCAGGAAATATGAAGAAGCCTCCCCGGTCAGCGCCGGGCCGGGCGTCAGGATCGCTGATATGGTTAAATCAGTGTTGACGAATAACCAGCTGCTTATCCTGATCCTGGTATTTTCTTCCGCTTACATTGCACAGTACACAATAATGACGGTTGCCGTTCATTATTTTACCTATGTTCTGGGCAATGTCATGCTAATGACAATTTCTATGACAATCGGAACGATTGTCGGTTTGTTAGGCGCCTTTATTGGGCCTAAAATCGGCGTTATGCTTGGCAAAAAACACGCTATGGTTGTCGGGTTGCTGTGCCAGTGCCTGGTGCTGGTCCTGGTTTACTTTTTTGCGCGGACATCTGTTATTGTCTATATAGTTTTATACAGTTTTTTCTTTTTCACAATGTACATCTATTTTGCCTTTAATGCCAATTATGTAATAGATACCGGTGAGTACCATTTACATAAGACAGGTAAAGACAACCGATCAGTTGCAAACGGAATGATGACATTACCTTCTAAAATCGGCCTGCTTGTCGGCGGCTCTGCGCCTCTCTTTTTCTTAGAAGCGATCGGTTATAAGCCCAACATGGAACAAACCCCGGAATTCATCGATAAATTCATGATGATGTTTGCACTGTTTCCTGCGGCTTTTTGTTTTCTTGGTGCTATGATAATGCTGTTTTTCTACAAAATCACTGACGCAGATGCCGCAAGATACGCAAGGGAAAACAAAGAACGGGCCGAAGCGGCAATGGCTGCTTCAGGCGGTGCGGATTTATTTAGCTAACTGTGCATATAACCTGATAGCCTGCTTTCCCAATCTTGCCTGTCCACCAAAATCTGCTGCAAACCCAGGGCAGGCAAATACCGGCGCACAAGTCTTGAATATTAAACCTAAATGGAGAAAAAAATGAAAAAACATCACACCATGAAGTTAAAATTAGGACTACTTGCTTTTCTGGCCGTTCTGGTGCTTATGACCGCCTGTTCAGAGCCTCCTCCGCCGGCAACACCGCCTGAACTTATAGAACTGATGGAGCGCGTTGCCATTGAGGACCTTTTCACCGATTACTACGCTCAGTTCAGACCGGACAGTGAGCATGATTTTATGTCTTTCTTCACTGATGACGGCAGGCTAGAGGTCAATGGCATGGTCGCTAACGGCATTGACGAGATCAAGGCTATGTATGAAATGGCAGGTGCGGGCGGCGGCGAAGAAAAAGAACCCGTAGGTGAAGACGTCATTCCTGAGGGAGTTTCCGAAATGATGTTAACGAACATGAAGATTGATTTGCAGGGTGATAAAGCTGTCGCAACATTTCTCTGGCACAGCATCAAGGCGGAGCTGGTGACAACAGAAGGCAAAATTACAGAGTACGGCCGTGAACGGACTGAACTGGTCAAACAGGACGGGCGCTGGCTCATCAGCAACCGTGTTGTTCTCACCGAGGGCGGTATGCCCGAGGCACTGCTGGAATACTATCCGAAAAAGTAAAGGTATGTATAAAAGGGGTCAATTCTCCTTTACTCATAATGCAGTGTTATCGAAGGATTCTTTCGGGCGGTTTTACTGGCTTGCATGGCAATGGTTAAAAACGCCAGCACAAGCACTATGAGAATGGATAGCACAAAGGCCACAGGGTTGATATCAACCCTGTAGGCAAAGCTCGACAGCCATTCGTCTATAGATAAATAGGCCAGGATTGTAGCGACAACGGCTCCTGCCAGTACAAGCCACAGGGTCTTGCGGGCCAGCATAAGTATGATTTGCAAAGTGGAAGCGCCCAGAACTTTCCGTATCCCGATCTCTTTGCTGCGCTGGGCCGTAGAAAAACTGGACATGCCGTACAATCCAAGGCAGGCAATAAAGATACATATACCGGAAAAAATCCCGGCCATTTTAACCAGGCGTTCCTCGGACATATAGAGTTTTTCAATGGAGTCATCCATGAATTCATATACGAAAGGATGCCGGGGATCGTATTCGTTGAACCTCTCACGGAGGAATTCAAGGGTCTGCCGGACATGGGAATTTTTAATATGCACAACCATGAATCTTGTTACAAAATCCCGCTGCCCGGGAGGTAAATTCCGATAGTTTTCCTCATCATTAAACTGCCACATGGCAAGGGGTTCGACCGGGGTGTGAACGGGCTTAAAGTGAAAATCCTTTACAACGCCTATTACTTTACCGTTCAGGCCGCCCAGGTATATATGTTTACCAATAGGGTCTTTCCATTTCCGCCCCTTAACCAGGGCTTCATTTACGATAAAGGAAGTCCCCACATCAGTAATATATCTCTTATTGAAATCTCTTCCCTTGATCACTTCCATTCCCATTACCTTCAGCAGATCCCTGTCTATCTCGATATAACTGAAGGAACTTGCTTCCGGCACACCTTCCGCGTTGTCTACCATTCCCTGGTCAGCAGGAACAACATGTTCCGAGCAGATCTTGTCCGAGATGGCCGAAACACCCAGAATGCTGATGTTCTTCAGGAGGTCGTTTTTTATGACCTTAAATTTTTCTATTACATCTAGGCCGCGAAGGTCGATTACAACACTGTCATTTTTATCGAATCCCATGGGCATTTCGGATACAAAAAGCATCTGTTGACCCATGATCAGGGTACAGGCTATTACTACAATAGAAACCGTTACCTGGATAAATACCAGCAGCTCCCTGAGATGAAATCCCCCTTTCTTACTGCCTTTTAAGTCGGCTAATGCCGTCATTGGAGATATTGAAGACAGGTAAAACGCGGGATAAAAACCTGATAACAGGGTCATAACAAGACCGAGCAGCAGCAATGCCAGTAAAATACCAGGTTCATCCGCCGGACTGAAGGTCAACATCCTGTCGAACAGGCTGTTGACAGGGGTCAGCTTCAGCAAAACCAGTGTCAGTACTGAGCCTGCCACGAGAGCCGCAACTGTAAAAATGGCTGCTTCACCAAAAAAGTATGCTATTAAACGGGACCTGGACACGCCCAGTATCTTTCTCATCCCGATTTCCTTTGCCCTTTTCGTGGCACGTGCTATAGCCAAATTCACGTAATTGATACAGGCTACCAGCAGAATGAAGAGAGCAACGGTCGCGAATCCATAAATGTAATAAATATTGCCCGTAGGAAGATCCCACATCAGGTCGGAACCAAAATGAACATCCGTCAGGGGCTGAAGCCAGCATTCCCAGCTGCTTTTTGCCATCCTTTGATCATTCTTGAAAAAACGCTCATAAAAGGAATCGCTGATTGCCTTGAAGTTATTTATATCGTAATTTTCAGGCATCAGGAGATATGTAAAGCCTGCAACGTTGTAAAGAGTTTCGCGTATATTCGGAGGATCCACCCATCGAAAAAGCGCATCGTATTTCATATGGGTATTTTCCGGCAGATCGCGAAAAACCAGGGTTATCTTCCTGGGACTTCCATCAAGGGTAGCTCCTGCTTCGGGAGTAATGATTTTGCCGATGGGATTACTGTCGCCAAAATAGTATTTCGCAAAGGTTTCACTGACCGCGACTGAATTGGGATCGGTCAACGCGGTTTTCGGATCACCGTAAAGAATCTCATGGGTGAATATATCAAATACATTCTCATCGGTACTGTATATCTTTCTCCAGTACCTGGTTTTATCATTGCAGCGAATAAGAACATCATTGAAGATCTTTATAAAACGAACGGAATCCAGTACTTCAGGATAATATTCCTTGAGCATAGTTCCAAGAGGGACCTGTGTCAGGGCCAACCGGTCCGGCGGCCCGCTGTGGGTGAACGCATGGACAACCCTGTATATCTGCCTGTACTTTTCATTGTGCTGTTCATAGGTGAGTTCGCTTCTCAAATAAAGACCGAGTACCAGGCAGCATACGACCGCCAGGGTCAAACCGGCAAGATTTATCAGTGCATAGCTTTTTTCACGGTAAAAAATACGAAAGGCAGATTTGATTTCTGTACTGGCCATTGTTCCTGAGCCCCTTTTCCTGGAGTATAACCTGATTGCGATAAATCTAATAATTTGAACAGGCAATATGCCTTTCGAGCATATATACCAGTATTAACCGATAATAAAAGTGGTCAAGTCTACTCTTGACTCATAGTAAGTGCGATAAAAGAGCCAATCGAAGACTTGGTCCCGTTAAGTTGTTTATTGTGAGTGGGAAGGTGTTCAATGCTAAGGTCAGTACCGTTTTAAGGAAACTGTCAAGAGTGAAGACCTGTCCCTGTTCTTTTTGCTTCTAGAAGGGTTTTATTTATTTTTCAGTCAACGGAAACACGCGTTTGGATCTTGGCTCCCCACATCCTACGCATTCGGCGTCATACCATCTCATAGGCAGGCCGCACCTGGGACAACGCCAGCGCTTTTCTTCGTATTTAACCCATTCCTGAACGCCCATCTCACGAATTTTTTTAAGGTTCGGCAGGTATTCTTTACGGTGCAGATAGCGGCCCATATTAATTAAATTATTAATACGATGGCAGGGTAAATCTTCACAGTCAGAACAACGGGAATTATCCTGTTTTTTCAGTGCGCATAGCCTTATATTGCACCTCTGGCAATGGCCGGCAAGCTCGCCGCCGCTGAGACAGCCGTCGCACTGAAGGCCATCCATCCAGTTTGAAGGCGGAATCCCCTTCTGTGCCTTCGTCGGTCCGGATGAAATTCTCTTATGCTTATCTTCACCGTGTTTAGAGAGGTAAGCCGGGCAGGCTCCGCAATATGTTCCGCACGCGGCTGCCAGATGCACTTTGCCCTTGCTGTCTTTGATTTTATCTTCTTCTTTCTCTTTGGAGATTGCCGGACTATCCAATGAAAAACATGCACAACAAACAGCTGTACCGGCTACCCCTTTAACGAACTTTCTCCGAGTTATTTTCTTGTTATTACAGGAATCCATATTCGATCTCGCTCCAAAAAAAAATATTTAAACTCTTTTTTATCATGTAGTCCACTAAAAAAAAAGTAAAAAGATCTTCATTCTACCAGGCTGTCCAACCTCCATCGATAACCATCTCTGCACCAGTGACCATTCTTGACTCATCGGAGGCAAGATATAGAACACCATAAGCAATATCGATCGGTTTTCCCAGGGTGCCCATTGGATGGGCATTTTCCACGGTTTCTCTAATAGTTCTGTCCTGCAGCATGCCGGCTATCATTGGTGTTTCCATAGCGCCGGGATGGACAGAGTTAACGCGGATGTTATAATTTTTGCCCGCCTTCGAACACTCTAAAGCTGCTGCCTTGGTAAAGGCTCTAACACCACCTTTAGCTGCACAATACGCACTGGTATTGTCGACAGTGCCTACGATACCGACAACAGAGGATATGTTGATAATTGAACCGCCTCCGGTCTCTCGCATGGCCCTGATGCCGTGTTTGGTTCCCAGAAAAACACCATCCAGGCTGATACTCATAAGTCTTCGCCAATCTTCAAGGGGGATATCCTCAAGTGCCTTCACATATTGAATTCCGGCATTGTTTACGAGAACATCCAATTTTTGAAATTCTGACAGGGTTTTTTCTATTGTATTCTCCCAATCTATTTCTTTGGAGACATCGAGCTTTACAAATAAAGCTTTTCCACCCTCCCGGTGAATGTTCTCAACTACGTACTGCCCCTTGCTTTCATTTATATCGGCGACAACGATCGCGGCGCCTTCTTTTGCCAATAATAATGCGCACCCCTCCCCGAGTCCGCTCGCGGCACCGGTGATAATAGCTGTTTTGCCTTTAACGCGGTCCATTTTTCTCTCCTCATAAAATATGTGGCAATGAATGGAATAGTTTTAGAAAATTTCTGACTCTTTTGTATTACGAAACCGGTATGCTGCATTTTCTACATTATTGCCGATTCAAAAATCAAGTAAACAAATCGGTAAAAGCGGGATGTCCATAAGAAAGTAAATAACTCCATGAAAAGGGAAAGAATAGGGACGCCCTAAACTTATTAACTTAATTCGTAGTAAACGAAGAATCATTCTTATAAAAAGAAGAAAATAAAACCTGGATTCCCCGATTCCGCCTTCGCAAAAACGTTAAAGTTTCGGCGGGACAGACAAGTCGGGGAATGACGAGTTGTGGAAAGGGGGACGCCCCTGCTGATTCACAGTAAGTAGACAGTTGTCAGGAAGGGTTGCGCGGGCAATTGGAACGTGTTTTAGTTATTCCTATTTTTATTTCGCCACATGGATGACCTGCTTGAACACCCTCATAAAATTTCCACTCCATATTTTACTCAGATCATCCCGGCTATAACCTCGCCGCAATAACTCGGCAGTAATGTTCGGCAATTGGGAGGCATCCCTGCAATCTCTTAACCCTCCGCCGCCGTCAAAGTCAGTGCCGATACCAACGTAGTCAATACCTATAAGATTTACGACATGATCAATATGATCCGCGAAATCCTTTACCGTTGCCAGGTCACCCGGATACTTTGCGCCAATGGTCATCCATTCCGCTATATATTTATCACGGGTTGCCTTGTCAGTTACTTCATTCCATGGGCCGTATTTTTCCTGCAACGCGGCATAATCCGCATCCCGCTTTGGATTCTCGGGCGGAGTCTTTACATAGTCACTCAGGATACACATTTGAATGACGCCACCATTTTCCTTCAGCTTAAGCAGCATTTCGTCTGTCATGTTTCGCGGATTATCGCATATGGCACGGGCACTGGAATGGCTTGCAATAACAGGTACGGAGCTCAGTTCAATCACATCATAAAATGCTTTATCTGAAATGTGTGAAACATCAATAATCATACCCAGATCATTCATCCTTTTTATTACTTTTTTACCGAACTCACTCACACCGTTGTGTTCAGGGTCATCGTTAGCGGAATCACAAATATCATTATTTCTCGTATGGCATAAAGTAATATACCGGACACCCATATCATAATATTTTTTAATGTTCTTGATATCTTTCGCGACAGGGAAGCCGTTTTCCAATCCGATAAAAGCTGTCAGGAGATTTTTCTGCATGTTTGAAAATGCCTGCTCCGGTGTAGCCGAGAACCTGATAACAGAAGGATTTGCCTCGCACATGATTTTTACGGCTCTTATCATATTCGCTGCTTCTTCCTGCACGGTCATATAATTTTCCTTTGTTCTTTCACGCTGCCCAACATAGGCTGCAAAAAAAGCCGCGTCCAGCCCGCTTTTTTTCATTCGCGGCAAATCAACGCGGCTCATCTCATTACCATCCACGGAGTGTTCTTCCGCGATGTTCCAATCTTCCTTCACCATCAGCATGGGTGTGTCAATGTGAGTGTCAATAGTAAAAATCTCATTATGGACTTTATGGGCCTCAGCATGATAATCACGCTCGGTCCGGGCGCATCCTGATAAAATGATAACACCAGCTATTAGTATCAGTAAAAGGTAATTTTCTTTTCTCATAACCACTCCATATAGTCAGGTTAAAAGGAATAAAAATTCTATTTAAAATAAGTAAATTAAAATCATTTACTTTTCAACGTCACTTTGCTCCAATATCAAGTAAGGGATTGTGTTATGACTAGTGAACCAAGACCGTTCAAATCCGTCATTCCCGCGGAGGCGGGAATCCATTTTTTTTCTTGTTTTTTCTAATTTCTACACTTCCGAATTGGTCGGCCAGCCTGTTGAATCTACAATATCTTCAAAATTAAGCTTACATGGATACCGCGATCAAGTCGCGTTATGACAAGTCGCTACGCGACAATAAAAACTTTTATTTTCACCCTTGTGTCTTTAAAAGGATGGAAAAACAGATCAGCGTTCAGCAACCATCATAATTTCAATAAGCCCGTCGGCCGGGATACGGGATACCTCCAGTACAGCACGGGCCGGAAAATCTTCGTTAAAATATTCTTTATAAATAGCATTGAATTTTGGATAGTTATTCATATCTGTCACAAATACCTGGCATTGTACCACATCCTTCATGGAAAATCCGGCGGCTTCAAGAATTGCCTTTTGATTTTCCAGGGCCTGTCTTGCCTGTGCTTCAAAATCCTGGCCCGCGAAATTTCCAGATGCCGGGTTCAGCCCCAGTTGCCCGGAAAGGTAGAGTCTGTCTCCAACACGGACTGCCTGGGAGTAGGGGCCTATGGCAGCCGGTGCATTCGGAGATGAGATAATCTCACGATCTGCCGGCCGATATGAACATCCTGTTAAAATAAGAATGATAACTAGTGCGGTAACAATATTCTTCATTTTATTGCCTCCCTATTCATAACATAAAATCTATTCAACAACCGGACTTTTTATTGATATATGATGTCTGCCCATGTTAAAAAACAGATCAGAATGTTTGAATGTTCCATGTCAGGGATACTGCCAAAAAAAGTACTTGTCAACGTTTTCCTTTGATATAACCAGATCAGGAGTACATGATATGCAAGAGATAATTAAAAGTAGTACAGAAGAGGGTATTGACAGAAGATCTTTTTTGAAGCTTGCAGGGATTGCAGCAGCTGGAAGCGCCACAGGTTTTAACACTGCATGCCAATCAAACTCAAAAAAAGCACCTCTCATAGACCGTAGTCTTCCGGATAGAATATTTTGGAAAAATGTCCAGGATCAATTTGTCCTTGACCCGAAGCAGGTATATATGAATATAGGAACAACAGGGGCTATGCCGCGAAGAGTGCTTGAGAATTATGACAGATACAACAGGATAATCGCCCGTAATCCCATGGGATTTACCGATGAGCTTGGCTGGGATTTTGGGTTTACAGAACTGCGGGAAAAACTGGGAAAACAATTTGGTTGTTCAAAGGATGAAATCATATTTTCACGCAATACCACGGACGGTCTGAATACCATTCTCTTCGGTCTTCCTTTTGAAAAGGGCGATGAAATCCTGTTAACTCACCATGAACATGTGTCTGCCCTGTCACCTCTTAACATCCTCAAGGATCGTCAGGGAGTGGTATTGACCGAAGTGGAGATCCCGGTCCTGGATCTTGAACATCCTGATCAGGTGGTTGAGGCCTTTAAAAAACAGATTACAAACCGAACCAGGGCAATAGTCTTCTCTCACATCCCCTATAAAACCGGTGTTCGACTCCCGGCCAAAGAGCTTTGCAGGCTGGCCCGGGATCACGGATTGATCTCAATTGTAGATGGCGCTCATTGTTCGGGCATGATTGATCTGGATTTTCGGAGTATGGGATGCGATTTCTATGCCGCATCAGGTCATAAATGGCAGTGCGGCCCTGGTGCCACCGGAATACTTTATATCCGGAATCATGGCAATAATCTTCCGGTACTCTGGCCCCAGAACAGTTGCTTATATCAGTATGTTTCACAACCTGTGAAGAATGATCGCTCACAGATAAAGGATTTTTCCAGCATGTTCGGGCTTCGCGGCCAGGAAAATTATCCCGCTCTCCATGCCATGCTTGATGCATGCGACCTGTGGGAGGAGATAGGTCGGGACCGTATTGAGACCTATGTCGGCAACCTGAGTTCCTATCTTAAAAAGAAGATGAATCAGACTTTCGGGGATACAGCAACATTGTTTTCTCCTGATACAAAGGAATTCGCATCAGGTCTTACATCCTTTAATCCCTTCAAGGATATATACGATGGGAAAAAGATAGAGGACATTGTCGATCGTTTAAAGAAGGAGATGGGGTATGTGATCAGATTTACCGAGTTCCATCTGCATAAAGGAGATCCAAAGCCTACTTTTGCATTGCGGATTTCCACTCACCTTTTCCACGATCAAAACCAGGTTGACGGTGTAGTGGATGCCATACACAGGGTGTGGAAAACAATCTAAAGCAGGAAATAAACGAAAAACTGCATGTCCGGCTTGATGAACTGGGTGCGGACATAAAGGTTCCTAACAGGTTTTAGGCTGCAGGCTGCTTTTCGAAAACGATTCACCCAGTTAAATCCGCACAGCGGGCTGCGAAGCAGCATTTAACAGAGTAAACTATAAACCTCGTTTTTCCAATCTTGAATATTGAATCTTGAATGTCATATCTATTAAAGGAGAATTAAAAATGATAAAAATCACATTATGCAAAACAACAAAAATACTTGCTATATTTGCTGTTCTAGGATTTATGACCGCCTGTTCCGAGGTTCCTCCTCCGGCACCTCCGGCAACACCGCCTGAACTTACAGAACTGATGGAACGCGCTGCCATTGAGGATCTTTTCATCGATTACTACGCCCAGTTTAGGCCGGACAGCAAGCATGATTTTATGTCCTTCTTCACTGATGACGGCAGGCTCGAGGTCAACGGAATGGTCGCTAACGGCATAGAAGAGATCAAGGCAATGTATGAAATGGCCGGTGCCGGCGGCGGAGAAGAAGAACCCAAAGCTGAAGATGCCATACCGGAGGGTGTATCCGAGATGATGTTGACAAATATGAAGATTGATGTGCAGGGTGACAAGGCTGTTGCAACATTTCTCTGGCACAGCATCAAGGCGGAGCTGGTGACAACAGAGGGTAAAATTACAGAGTACGGCCGTGAACGGACTGAACTGGTCAAACAGGACGGGCGCTGGTTCATCAGCAACCGTGTCGTTCTCACCGAGGGCGGAATGCCCGAGGCACTGCTGGAATACTATCCGAAAAAGTAAAGGTTACAAACCGGACGTCATTCCTGCTCACAGGTTGTGTCATAATAGCTTATCCAGTGATGGGTAAATACTTTTTTCTTTTTTTTGTAGAGTGGGGTTCTTGTCCCGCCATCTTGTCGCGCTGAAGCTCAATAGAGCGAAGGCGGAAGTTTTAACGACGGCGGATTATACCCCACCAAGTAGAGACAAGTCATGAAAGAGGGGACGCCCTTAACTTATTAACTTATTCTGTTTTCACCCGGGTTTATTAAGTGTTGTATGGACAGACTCTCAATATACCACCTTGCCAAGTTAAAAAGTTAAGGGCGTCCCTTTTTGTTCATTGTTACTCATTAGCCGGAGGGGTCTTACTTCCAAAGGGAAATTTTGGTCTCACCGGTTCAATTTTTCCTTCTTTTGTATACCTTGCAAAAAACCGGAAGATATCCGGCATACCATCAGATATTATTGTTCCATGATCTCCGAATGGAAATTCTAAGTAATAATAATCCATCTCCAGTTTTTTCATGGTCTCGATCCATTGATGGGTAAAGTTAACCGGTACTGCGGTGTCCTCTTCACCCTGTACAACCATCACCGGGATTTTCGCATCACGGATGGGTGTCAAAATTTCTTCTCGTTTTTCCAGCATCATGAACGCTGCAGGGGCAATGGGAGCAATAGCAGCCCACTTTTCCTTATATTTTTGTCCGAGAAAAAGTGTACCGGCTCCTCCCATGGAGTGACCCATAAGGTAAATACGATTTTCATCCACATTGAATTCCTTCTCCATCATAGCTACTACATTCATAACATCCTTTTCACTCAGTTCTGTCAGGTTGGGCGGCTCCACCTTACGGCCGCCAAAGGCCACCACAGGAGACCCGTACCATCCGCTCACGTTATACCCCAGGGGCCCCACAGCAATATAGCCGCCTTCTTCTGCCAGGTCCACGAGTCGGTCACGGACGATAAAGTTGGCGTCTCCGCCCAGGCCGTGTAAAGCTACTATCATTGGATTCTTTTTATCTTTTGAAACCTTTGATGAAACATAAAGCACATATGATAATTCTTCATTGGTCTCCTTGAAGAGGTACTTACGCTGCTCCACCCTTGGATCCGGTTTAATGGTCATGAACTTGGGCATGGATTTCTTTGCGGGAGCTTGCGGCTGGGCAATTGTCGACTGGGCCAGGACAAGACTAAGACAAAGAGCGAACATGAATAGTATTATACGATTTAATTTCCTTTGCATGATGTTATCTCCTTTATCATTTATTGTGAGTGTCCAATCATAGGTAAGTTCAAAATCCACCCTTATCTTATCATTTCACATAGATGCTCTCAGGAGGTCCCAGGTAACTGGGTCTCAGCCCGCCGGCATCTATAACAAATTTCTGGAACACAACACCCGGATCAACCATCCATACCTTCAAGATATGTTTGCCCGGTTTTACTTCCTTATGAATTGAACGTTTTATCTTGATATGATCGGCAACAGATTTCATCCACCATTCAGCATACTGCCAGTCCGGCTTAATCTCACCTTCATGAATATTTATTATCTGGGGCTCTTCATCATCAATGGCAACAGCATATTTAAGGCCATCTGTTTTTTGATAGTTTTGAGTAGGGCTGACATATGTATCTACCTTAAGGTCGCCTTCACCGAAAATAGTAAACTCGTACTCAAGTCTCGGTGAGTCATTTCCGGGAGTCTGGCGATCTGCATTGGAAGGAGTGACAATAACTGCAGAATCCGTTCTCCCTAAATTCGGAACTACTGTCCAGCTAATATCTTTTGTGTCTATGGCATTTGAATAATTAGCTGCCTCAATGGAAACAACACCGTTGTTTTCGATAAAACCTGATGCATCAGGCAAATCAGGGTAAACAGGGACTTTCACAACATATTCCTTACCGGCGCCGGAGATAATGATTTCCCCTTTCCTGCGTCCTTTCGGCGCTTTTTGCCAGTCGATGCTGACGTAAACCTTTTCATGAAACTGAATTCCGCCTCCTTCTGATGACAGTTTTATCCAGTCCTCTTTTGCCTTTATTTTATAGGTTAATTCTTCATCCCCTTTGTTAATAATTTCTATATAGTAATCCTGGTCGTTGAGAGGATCAAACATTGGTGTTTCACTGTTAAAAGCCCAATCCCCTTCCACATCCAGCCACCCCCATCTCGGCCTGGTGCCTTTTTCGATTAAATAACCGAGTTCGGCTGATTTTCCTGTCTGGACATATGATACAGCAGGCATCATGTTCATGGGCGGGTGGTTCCAGTAGGTGTATCCAATATGGGTCTGAGACATCATGTGGTTCCATTTACCGTCTTCCAGTTCTTCATGAAAGTACCTGGTTAGTTCGGCATCCCTGTCAAACAATTCCCTTACCTTTTCCGCGTAGAAATTAGCCGACGCAAAGCCTCGTTCACCATAATATTTGTTTTTTCCGGCAGCGACATACATCTCATTTATATTTTTACAGGCTTCAACCGGAAAAAGGACCAATTGATAAAAAGCTGATTTGTGACTTTCCGGAAGTTTTTCATAGATACTTCCGGCTTTTTCATACAACTGATTATACTCACTGACAATTAGATCCGCTTCACGGTAATTTTCAATGCTGTAGGTGTCAGGTTTCAGCATTTCCGGCGTGCGGCGGGCATTGTATTTGGTATAAAGCGATAAAACTTCGGCAATTTCTTCAGCATACTGACCGCCAAACTGCTGTTTTGCCCAGTTCACATAATAATCCGGTAAATCTTCGGCCCTGATGGCTTCGGGATTCCAGGCAAAATCCATTAAGAAGCTGATAGGTAATTCCATTGGTTTGATGTCGCCCACATTGACGATCCACAGATCCCGCACACCCCATTCGTACGCAAGATTCATTTGCTCCCACACACGTTCGATCTGAGATACATTGAGCCATCTATAAGATACAGGGGCGCCCACGTAATCAACATGATAGTAAATACCGTAGCCGCCCTTGTGCTGCAGGTCCTCCTTTTTTGGAAGGATACGGAGATTGCCCCAGTTGTCATCGCAGAACAGGATCATAATATCATCATCCACCCGCATGCCTTTGTCATAATAATCCTGCACTTCCTTATAAACTGCCCAGACCTGGGGTGTTTCCTCCGGGGGTTTTCCGGTAACATCGGCAATAATTTCCCGCTGGTCGGCGATAATGGTTTTCAGCAGGTCAACAGCAGTCTCTTCGGACATGCTCTCATCACCATCACCGCGCATGCCTATTGTTGTAACATTTTCATAGTCAGCGGTACGTTTAAAGCCGCTTCGCCAGAATTCCCATAATACTTCTTTGTTGGTTTCATAGTTCCACTGCCCGTCCCCGAAGCGATCCCATTCAGCATGGGCACGCATCATGGGTTCATGATGGCTCGTTGACATGACTATTCCATACTCATCAGCGAGGCGCGGATTTTCAGGGTCATCATCATTGAACGCGGCTGGAATCCACATGGCAGGCCATAAATAATTGGCCTTATTTCGCAATAGCAATTCAAAAACTTTTTCATAAAACCGGTGATTAAAGCCGCCGAAATTTTCCCTGGCCCAGTTTGTTAGTGCCGGTGCTTCGTCGTTGATAAATATGCCGCGATATTTTACTTTCGGCTCGCCGGGTGAATAAAAACCGGGTTTAACAAAAATTTCTGTTTTCTTTTGAACAGGTACGTCCGCCCACCAGTACCAGGGTGAAACACCTATCTGGGATGAAAGATCATACATACCGTAGATGGTACCCCTTTTATTACTGCCGAATATCACAAGGGCCCTTTCAACACCGGGAAGGGGATTATCAACAGTTTGAAGCGCGAATGTATCCCAGCGGTCGGCTACTTCTTCTGAATTAATTTTGTTTTCTTTAATCAGCCTGTCAATAACAGGACTTTTACCGATTGTGCCGATGATTATTACAGTATCTCCTGTTACATTATTCCTGCTGATTTCCGGTTCAATGCCTGTTACCTCCCTGATGTCATTTTGCAGATGTGTGGCAACCCTTAATATGCCTGGATAATCCAGAGAACTCACGCAAAGAGGAGCAGATTTGCCGTCCGCGACAAGGGGGAAGTAATTCTGTCCGCTTTTCGTTGAGATGTAGAAATCCCCGGCTGTAGCGAAGGAAGTAATAAGAGAAAGACTCAAAGCCAGGACAGTGGTGCAAATCAAAAAACACCTGAATGGGTAATTGAATAACGAATGTATTTTATCTGTAATCAAGTTATTCATTTTTTGATTAATTCCTTTCTGCTTTATATTATTGTGATGGGGGTAAACCGGAAACTCAGGATACAATATCCATGTATATTATCCGATAACATACATTAGTCAATTACTGATTAATTATTCAAATATTCTTATTAAAGAAGGGCGTTTGTGCACGGTCTAAAAGGTTGATTCTTAATTAGCTTTTTGCAATTTTAATTAGAAAACATGGATTCCCCGGTCGGAGCCGGGGAATGACGGCTTGGTTGGATTCCCAGGTCCAACCTTCGCCAAGGCTACGGTGCAGCAGCCAACCTGCGGATACCAAGTTTGATGGAAACTCCCGGGCGACCCTGCCATAGGGCATCAAGTCCTGCTGAAGGGATGAAAAGGTATATCCAATTAACAATTAACAGTAAAAAATAAACAATGAACAGTTATCATTTCACGCTTTCATTGGTAATTGCTAATTGATAACTGTTCATTGATAATTGCTTTTATGCCTTCCCTAGAGCCTTCAGAACCTTGTCCGGTGTGGCTGGAGGATCAACCCATATACCTGTAGCATTATGAATTGCTGCAATTACAAGATGAGTATTCGCCAGGGAATGGCTTATACCGTTGGAGCCGTATGCCGCGTTTCCAACCCGCGTTTCCAGCAGCTCCATATTTACCGGCGCGTTATCCAGGATAGTGGGTTTTTTATACTCAAATAAATTCGTATTGAGTTTCACACCGGTTTTAGCATCATAGAAATAATCTTCATATAACTGACAGCCCTCACTGAAATACATCACCTGGTGGATCTGCCCTTCAAGTGATGTACGGCGCATAATCTTGCCGGTATCAGCGACCACTCCGAACCTGAGTATTTCCACTTCCCCTGTCTCGGTATCCACTGCTACCTCGCACATTGCAACATTCATAGTATCCAGTTTATGTCCCCGTTGATTCCAGAGTGAAAGAGGCGGTCTGCCGGAATAGGTTGCGAACAGATTTGCCTTAACAGCCTGAGCGAGGGGAAGGCCTGTAGCGGGATCTTTTTTCACAACAACTTTCCCATCCATTAAATCAAGGTCTTCGGATTTCATCCCCTTAAAGGGGCTGGGAACAGGTTTTGGCCCGCGCCCCATGCTGATTCCGCCCTGTGGTGCAGGATTATCTGCCTCTTCAACTGCCTTCTCCAGGATCTGCTTTTTCAAAATATTTGCACATTCCTTCAGGGCCCAGGCGGAAGCGGTTGTTCCGTCACTGCCTCCGCCATAGGGTTTGTATGTCTCATGGTGATCCAGTTTGCCTTTGATATCCTCGTAATTGAGTCCAAGCTCTTCGGCCACAACCATCATGTTTGCTTCCATGATATAATTGCCGATAACAACCCCCTTGGAATCAAGATGCACCGCTCCGTTTTTTAGTTCCAGTTTGCAGTTAAAGGTCATGCCTGAGTGTCTCGGGCACTGTTGGTATCTGAAGCTTGCTCCGTGCATCCTGCCGTCTTTAAGTTTCTTTTCTCCAGTATTGTGCCATTTCCAGTTCACCATTTTTTTGGCAGCTTTAACACATGCTTCAAAGCTGGGTACAGGATTAGGATCAGTCTGAGCTTCGGGACCATGGAGATTTAACCTTGCAATGTCTATGGGATCTTTGCCCAGTTTTTCAGCGATCAAATGTATTCCCAGGGTTATGGAATCCCAGTTCATGGGATTGTGCTGACCGCTCAAATACATCTTTCCCCGGTTGCTGTCCACAACATCCATGTTCTGTTTAACATTCTGGCACCTGGTGGTAAAATAGGGCCCATAGGTCTGGTCCATTGAAGTACCGAAAATAGAGCTGATTAAAGAAAACAAAATTAATTCAGAAGAAG